>NZ_JQMP01000001.1:334878-669757 GCF_000744775.1 Thermorudis peleae
CGCTGGACGCACACTTCGAGGAGCAGGCGCTCTTCGGCTCGTAGAGGTCCATGAATCAGTGCCAAATGGATTGGTTCTGCCATTGTGCATTCCCCTCCATGCCGTATGCTGAACCGCCCAACCGACCGCGAACCGGATGCTGGAGCAGCGTTTGGCTTTCGCCGCCCCGGCCAGGCGTTTCAGCACACCAGCTGGGAAGGGCGAGGCAAACACGAGCCGTGCCGGGAAAGGACAACGTCGCACGAATCCGTGTGGTGTTGGAATACCCATGTCCATCCCCATCATGCCGGTGCCGCCTCACACACCGCCTGTACGCATGCCTGCAGAACCCCAAACAAAAACCGCTCGCTCCCCGACGGGGGCGAGCGGTCACCTCGCGGTACCACCCCGTTTCGCCACGACCTCGCGGCCCGTGGCCTCGACCTGTCGGCTCATGTCAGACCGACAGCTCGCTCGATAACGGGAGCGACCCGTCGCCGCCTACCCCACTGCTGTGGATCGGGGCGAAGCTCCGAGGCCTTCTTCACCGGCGATCACGGACCGCGTTCCCAGCTTCCCGCGGCTCTCTGGACCGGCCTCGCCGGCTACTCTCCTCATCGCCGCCGCTGCCAACTGCATTGGCATCAGCAGTATACCGTAGCGCTGTCCTGCCTGTCTAGTCAATTGCCCTTGCGGGCGACCATTCGGGTAGCCTGCGTCGTCAGGCACACTGCCACGATCACGGATGACACCGGAGGAGTAAGCCAGGGAGGCCGCCAGCGTGAACGCCGGAACACGTCGGTTACCGGACTGTGGCTGGTCCAAGCTCGGCCAGCCTGCCATTCAGCTCGCTCACCACGGCTTGGACATCGCTCGACGACGCTTTGCGCTCGACCGCCTCGTGCAGGCGCGCAAATGCGTCATCAAGCGCATTCCGTTGGGGTTCAGGCACCCGGAGGCGAATTGTTTCCCATTGCTGGCGTGCTCGGCTGACAGCATCACGAGCTGCCTGATATTCTGTGGGCGCGCGAACTGTTCCGTCGGTCACCACCGCTGTCGTGTAAAGTGACAGGGACAAGACGTCGAGTTCCGCACGGATCTGCTCAACGGTCGGTGCAAGAGGCGGCTCGGCCGTGTTTGTGCGCCACCAGAGTATGCCGATGCTAAGGCTCACTGCTCCAACGACAATCAGGCCTGCCAGGACAGCAACTGGCAACCAGACAGGACGATGCCGCTGTGGTCGCACAATCGCCATCGCGAGACCTCACCCCCGCGCCGGCTGGCCAACGAGCAAGCAGATCGGCTCAGTGGCTGCAAGCGGCCGGAGATCAAGCGACCATCGGTCGAACTGCAGACAGCGCGCCCCCACAATGGCACATGCGCAACCGTCCTGCCCTGTTCGACATTCCGGCACGGGATCGTCGTGACGCAGCGCACGGCACCAGCCGTCAGCTGCGCGGAAGCAGACGGTGCCAAACCGGTCGATCACGGCAATAGGGTGACGGACTCGGCGAAATGGCCCTAACCCGCGTTGAACCGTGGTCGTAAACACGAAATAGTGGGCGTTGGCAAACTGTAGCGAGAGCGCCGCAGGATCGACGCCGAGCGCCTCAGCCGCAAGCCGCTGCGCTGTCTCGAGCCCAATCCGGTTACCGATCATCGAGCGCTGCCCGTGATCGACCGCCGTAGCACGAATCCGGACTGCCTCACGCTCAGGAATTGGCTCGACGACAACATGCACACTGTCCGGCGCTGCGCCGAGGCGTGTAAGGCGGCTTTCTGCCTGTTCGACGGCACGGAGGATATCCGGACCGGTGCGCACCTGGACTTCGGTCAACAAGTTGAGTGGCGTCGTTGCCGCGCCGAGTGAGGCCATGACTTCCGCATGCTCGGCAACGACAACCGGAAGACGCAGCTGTGCGGCGAGGAGCGGGACGAGCACGCCTGCTCCACCGCCGAGGCCCACCACGCGTGCACGCTGCAGACCATATTCGCGCAGCAGTTCTTGGGCAAGCGGCGTAAGCAGCGCAAGCGCGTGATGGAGGATCTGCCGGGCAACATGCTCAACCGTGTCCCCTCGCTCCGCCGCGAGCGGCTCCAACGCCATCTGGGCGAATGCGGCGTTTCCATGGGCATAGTCGCCAGCAGGGAGTAACCCGAGGGCATTGGCAGCGTCAGTCAGGGTAATAGCGACAAGTTGGCCGGTGGCGTCACGTACAGCAGCATAGCACGGCTCGTCTCCCGGCGTTGGCGCAATCCGCTCAAGCCGAAGCGGTGGGTGGAGCGCAGCGACAAAACTGGCATAGGGCAGCCCTGCAATATGCGCACTCCGTGGGCCAACGCCAACGATACGCCCGCGGTCAAGGCGTACAAGTGAGCCGCCTCCAATACCGGCGACATGCACGTCAACTGAGCGCAGGCAGGTGGGATGACGCATGATCCGCACATAGCGCAGGGCAGGTCGGCCATCACGAATAACCCCGATGTTCGTGCTTGTCCCACCGACCTCGACAAAGAGCGCATTGACAATCTCGTACTGGCGAAGCGCTCCAGCTACGCTGGCCGCGGGGCCGGAGAGGATACTGGCAGCCGGCAACGCGCTGAGTTGGTCGAGCGGTGCTACGCTGAGGTCACCGTTCAGCACGAGCAAGGGCGCATCGATGCCTGCGTCGCTGAGCGCTTCGTTGACCCACGCTGTCGTTTCGCGCATGCGTGGCAAGATGCTCGCGTTCATCGCGGCAGTGACGGTGCGCACTTCAAGGCCATAGAGCCCGGTGAGCTGGTGTCCGGCCGTGGCAGGGATGCCGAGCTGCTGGGCAACATCCAGCGCCAGCAACTCGACTGCCGGATCTTCAACGGCGTAGGCCGCTGAGATGGCCAGCGCACGTGCGCCGCGCTTGGCAAGGTGTTCAAGCGCGGCGCGGAGGCGCTCCCGAGTCACATCTTCGCTGTCGAGATAGACATGATGGACAGCAAGCGTGCGTCCGGGGGCAAGAGTAATCTGCTGCAGCCGGGTACGCTCGATCGTCTGTCGCCGCTCTTGTCGCGGGCCGAGGGCAAGCACGCCAACCGGCACAATATCGCCTTCTACCAAGGCATTGACGGCTTGGGTGGTACTCAACATGACGAGCTGCACCGCCTGCCGATCAACGTCCCCGCTGGCAAGCACGGCGCGCAGTGCCGCGACCACCCCATCAGCAACGCCATGCTCAGTATGGTGCGTCGTGGGAACAACAGCACGGCCAAGGAGACGGCCAGTCTCCTGGTCAACGGCAACCGCCTTGGTGAAGGTGCCGCCAACATCAACGCCAATACGGATCACGATCATCCTCCTCGACTAGCGGCCTGACAGGCGGGCCATGGGGCGGGCCGCTGTGCTGCGCTGCCAGGTGCGAAACGCGTAGCCCCATGCTACAAGATAGGCGAGCAGCAATGCGCCTTGGGCAAGGAGCGTCTCACGCGTCGGATGCAAGCCCAGCAGATCACTCAGCCCACGGTTCATCGGCGGCAACGCAACGACCGTGACCGGAAGATAGCCGAGCATCTGCAACTCCCAGACAGCATGGCCGAGGACTGCAATTGACAGAACCATAATCACGATGATGGCGAGCGAGAGAAAGAGACGGAGCGGCAAGCGTGCACCGAGCCCGATGACTCCCCACGCCAGGGCAGCGAGCGCAAGGGCGGCAGCCACAATCCCAACAACGACCCACAGCTCCAGCCGGCGCGCCATCAGCACCAGCGACTGGTAGAGCACAGCAGTTTCAGCACCTTCCCGATAGATCGTCGTAAAGCCAAGGAGCGCAACTGCTGATGCGTTGCCGGTTGCCACCGCTTCCCACGCATGGGCCCGCAGAAATTCCATCCACCGCCGAGTATCAATACGACGCAGCAGCCAGAGGCTGATGGAGATCATGAGCACGACCGCAATCAACGACATCACACTTTCGAGCAGTTCACGGCCCACCGGAACGACGTCAAGCAGCACCACGAGGACCAACCATGTCGCAATGCTCGCTGGAATAGCAAGGGCTGCACCAATCCACAGGGGCCGTCGGAGTGATGGCTGATGGGTGCGCAAATAGCCCAACAACGCCGCAATGACGAGGATCGCTTCGATGCCTTCGCGAAACAGAACGGAGAACGACGCCACGCTGACGAAGAGCGGAGCAGCGTGGCCAGGCGTGCCAACAACCCGCTCCACGTCAACAAGGCCCTGGTCAATGTCGAAAAGCAAGCGCGCAATCTCCTCTGGCGCGGCGTTTTCCTGGATGAGCTGTCGCCAGCGCGCGAACTTGACTTCCATCGCGAAGGTGAAGTTCGGGTCAGCAACGCGAAGCGGAATCTCAATCAACTCGAAGTGGTCGAGATAGGCCTGCCTGGCAAGTTGCAGTGCCTGTTGATGGTCGCCACGACGGTATGCCTCCTGGCTTTGCTGCATCAGCTGGCGGATCGCGTCGAGTTCTTGCTGGACGGCGACGGTAGGGTCTGCGGTTGTCCGAGCAGCGCTCGCCGCAACGACGCTCGTGAAGCTCAGCACGAGCCCTACCAGCATTCCAAGAACGAGCCACCTTCGACCGATGGTCACGACAAGACCTCCTCGACAGTACGCAGGCCGTTCTCGACTTGCTGAATACGTTGCGCGACTTCGTCCGGTGACCGCCCCTCACGAATCGCGTTCCGCACAGCCATGAAGTCTTTCTCGAGCTGCTCAACGAGATCGCGGTGGCCAGCTTGCAGCAAGGGCGGCTCAAGCTGCTCAAATCCCTCAAGATAGGCGTTGGCCGCAAGCTCGTACGCACGGTCGGTGTTACCAGCGCGATATTCGGCGAGCGCCTGGTGAAGATCAGCGCGGATGCGCTCCAGTTGCTGGTCAATGCCTGCTGGCTTCGTCGCGGTAATTCCAAATGCCGCGCGGAGTTCAGCCGCAAGATGGGTCAGGCGCGCAGCTACCTGTTCTGCGCCATCGATGGTGTCGCCAGCACGGTCGCGAAACTGGCCAAGAGGTCCTTGTGCAAGCGCTTGGTGATCGTCACGGACTTCTGCAACGGCAGTTGCACCAGTGGCAGGCGCATGCTGCAGCAGCGTAGGCAGATAAGCGTCCAAGACGCGGAAGAACCCCCACGCATCCTGAAACTCTTCAAGATTCACGAGCTTGCCAGACGCAACCCCTTCGCCGAATTCTGTTGCTGTTGACTCCGCAAGGTCGGCCAGCGCCACCGCGAGTGTGGTGTGCTCCGACTGACCGGCGAGCACACGATCAATGGCCTGGCGCACAGCCTGGCGGGCAGCGTCGTTCTTGGCGAGCGCATCACTTGCTTGGGCCTTAGCAGCCTCGAGGGATGCATCAAGGGCTGGACGCAGCGTGGCTGCAAGCCCCCGCGCAGTAAGCTCAGCACTGATCGCCGCCCAGTACTCAGCAGTGGGATGAGCAGCATGGGCTTGAGCAAGTGTCCAATTGCCGCGTTCAAGATTAGCCCGGCTTGCCTCAAGATGGCCGAGCATTTCCATGAGCGTTGTCACGACGGCCGCCTCTGCGGTGCCCGTCGCCACAGTAGCCGTGGTCGTGGCAGAGGATGGCATCGTATGACCAGAATGGGTCGGCGTTGGCATTGTCCCATCTGATGTCGGCGTCGCCGCTGAGCGGCAGGCAGTCAACCCCACGATAAGCAGTACTATGCTCGCCCCGATCCGAACCGGAAGGGGAAGGCCACGCATTTGCACTCCTTCTCCGTTGTGCATGACACCGTCCCGGTTCGGCCGCCGGCGACCAAACCCGACTAAACTAGTCGGGATTCATTCTAGGGATAAAGTGCTGGCCTGTCAAGCCATGGTGGATGGGCATAGATCGACAAAGCAGGTAGACGAACACTTCACGCGCAGAGAGCGCCGCGGGCGCAGGCGTCCGTATGAGGCGCATTCGCCGTCACAGTACCAACGTTTCGCTGGTTCACTCCTGCCTCATGCACTGTTTGCATGTTTGAAGCTGCCTCGGTGCATCCCTCTCGAGACATGCTGGAGTGGTACTGGAGGGGGAACCAGTGGGCCGGTGCCCCTTCCAGTACCCTCGCTTCACTAGAGCGTTGCAACACCTGCGGGCTATGAGGCGACTTCAGGCTGCTGATATTTGATCCGAGCATAGATGGGAGCATATTCTGGATCATTGAAATTGATCGGAGTGTAGGTGAAGGCGTTGCCATCCTGCGGGCTTAAGTAGCCAGCGCCAGCGACCACGTTTGGCGCATCGCCAACGCTTTTGATGAGCTGCGGCGCGAAGGCTTGTTCTTCGGCTGGCGCGAGATCAAGCAAGCCGCGCTCGAACCCGAGCCGTCGGCCCACGGTTCGGTGCCCTTCTTCGACCATTGCGATCATCGCTGCAATACGGGCGAGGTCTGGGCGGCCTTGTGCGGCAAACTCATAGACGGCTGCGATGAATGCAGCATCGAAGACGCCCTCGAGTTGCTGCTGGGTTTGCAAGAAGAGCCGCAAGCTCGTAAACGTTTGCTGCCCGTATGGAAAGCTGAAGGCAGTGAATTGATTCACCGTGTTCGTGTCCGCGCCGGCAGCGATGAAGAAGTTTTCGTGAATCTGCTCCTCGATCGCGAAGGCTTTTAGTTCATTCAGCATCCGGTAGCTATTGAGTCTAAGACGTGGAGCATTCCGAATGCCGTTCGTGTAGAAGGTGACAGCCAAACGCTCGGCAATTGCGGCGATAGTGAGAATGGTCGTCACCGAGTCAACATTTTGAGCCAGCGTGGCAAGTGGCAGCAGGCTTGCACCAGCCGCCGCAGCGCCTGTGCCAGCTATCGCTTTGAGTAACGTGCGGCGCGACATCCCGTGTGATGAGAGATCGTTCAGTACGTGCGTCAAGCTGGAGTAGGGGAGAGGTGTCATCGTTTCCCTCCTTACCGCTGTGCAGCCCGTCACCGCATACCGCAATCGCGCGATCACCAACAACTACGGGTACTTGGGCGCAGTTGGATCACCGCCGACAGGCTCTGTCATGCTGCCAATTTGACGCGCGATGGCCGTGCCGTGTAGACGCGGCGAGAAGCATGCCGGTGGGAGGACACATGATGAGAAAGCACCTGTCATACTCAACTTCCGGAGACAAACTCTTTGCACAATCTGTCCGACTGGCGGGCCTGGGTGATGGGATGACTGGGGAGCCTGGTGGGATGCGTGTGCCATTCCTGGAGCGTGAGCGCCGCTGATCGATGCAGGATTCACTACACAGCGGGGAACCATTCAGGCCATGATTGGGCAGCTTCCGATTCTTGTGCACCACTAGCCGACGCTAGCCGGAGCAATTCGGGAGAAGTTTGTCCCAGTTGGCTAGCGTTCGCGTTTCGCCAGTTCGCGCAGGCGAGCGAAGACGAAGCGCACGATCGTCTCCTGCACGCGCACCGGCACGTCAAGGAAGCGGCAGCCGATGTCCCACCGCGGCGGGTCGAGCCCCTCCACTGGCGCACAGCGCCGCACCTCGGCTTTGAGTGTAAGCGGCTCGGTGCCCGGCAACCGGAATGTGAGCGTGAGCGCTGCCCCTACTGGCAACGCTGTGGGAACCCGCAGGCGCGCCCCTCCAGCACTGAGGTCGAGGATGCGGGCAGCGAGTGGCGTTGGCTCCGCACCTGGTTGCGGCATCCAGGTGACAGCGTCGGGAACAAGCGCGACCTCAACGCGCACATACTCCCGACGCTGCATCCGCTCCCAGGCGCTCTGCTGCTGCAGTGTCAGTCGAGCCTGGGGTTCCAGCACCGTCTGGACGACTGTACAAAGTGTGACGTAGAGGGCATCGTTGGCAATGGTCGTGCCAAGATAGACTTGGTCGCCGGTATGGACGCTGACGTAGTGCAACTGCGCCATCGGCCAGCCAACGACGAACACGCGCTGGCGCTCATCGAGTTCTTCCAGCCGTGTCCGGTACCAGCTGAGCCGACCGCGCTCTTCAATGCCGAGCTCAACCGGTTGCCAAATCTGCAGTGCTTTCGGCGCAACCGCCACGTCCGGCCTCTCCTCCGCCCCATTCCCTGCTGATGCCTATCGGCACACGCGCCGTGTTCTTCAGCCTACCATAGTTCCCACGTTCTGGCTGTCGAGCAGCCTGCTGTCAACTTGTCCTGCGTGTGTCATTCAGGCGCGGGCAGACACCTCCTGCACGATGATTGTGCTACTGATTTGGCGTATTTCAACCAATGAACCGTGCAATTCGGGGCGCTCTCAGCTACTCATTATGCCGAATCGTTCCAAAAACATTGCCACATGAGCATGAGGGTTATCAGGCAGTCGAATGCCGGGAGAACAGTGCGGCGCATGGCCAGCGCCTACCACTTTCCACGTCGCTGCCAGCGCGTTACGATTGGCAGCAAGAACACAGGACGGCACGTGCCCAGTACAGCGTGGAGGTCACGAATGCCCGCACGGAGCAAGGCCTTTCAGCAGGCACTCACCCGTGCTCTGCACGACGCAGCCCAGCAAGAAGCACTCCATCGCTCGCTTTCGACATTCCGTCAGCGGCGCGCCCAGGCGTTCGCCGGGATGAACTTTGAGGCGATGCGTCAGGATATGCGACGCCGCAAAGCAGCTGCCATCGCTCGCTTGCCCGAGCTGATTGAACAGTTCACGCGCGAGGCCGAAAACGTTGGCGCGCAGGTCTATCTGGCCCGCACCCCCGACGATGCCTGTGCGCGCATCCGCGAGATCGCCGCCCAGCACGGCGTCCGCTTGGCTATCAAGAGCAAGTCGATGGCAACCGAGGAGATCCGGCTCAACGCCGCCCTCGAGGCCGCTGGTATTCACGCGATCGAATCTGACCTCGGTGAGTGGATCATCCAGCTCGCTGGCGAGCACCCTTCACATCTCATCGCCCCGGCGATCCACAAGCGCCGTGAGGACATCGCCGACATCTTCCGGCGCGTGCTGGGCCGCGACGTCCCACCCGACCCTGCACAACTTGTCGAGGTTGCTCGGCAAGAACTCCGCCGTGCCTTCCTCGAAGCGGGTATGGGCATCACCGGCGCTAATGCCGCCATTGCCGAGACCGGCTCGATCATGCTCGTCACCAATGAGGGCAATGCTGAACTCGTGGCAACGCTGCCGCCTGTCCACGTGGCCGTGCTCGGCGTCGAGAAGATCCTGCCTAGCCTTGACGACGCCGTCGCCATGCTGCGATTGCTGCCTCGCTCAGGCACGGCCCAGAAGCTGACCGTGCGCGTCTCCTTCATCACTGGCCCCACCCGCACCTCCGACATCGAACTGACACCAGTGCGGGGAGCTCATGGTCCGAAGGCAATGTACATTATCTTGCTCGACAACGGCCGCCTGGCCACGCGCGAGGACCCTGAACTTGTCGACACACTCTATTGCATCCGCTGCGGTGCCTGCTCAAACGTCTGCCCACCTTACGAAATCGTCAGCGGCCATCTCTTCGGTTACATCTACACTGGCCCGATCGGCCTGCCGCTGACTGCTATCCACCATGGACTTGCCGCTGTCGCCGACCCACAGAGCCTTTGCCTCTCCTGCAATGCCTGCGAGACGGTCTGCCCAGTCGCGATCCCGATTCCACGGCTTATCCTCGATGTCCGCACCCGTGTCGCCGAGCGCCTCGGCTTACCGTGGTACAAGGCGGCGGCCTTCAGCCGCTGGGCTTCGCCAGCGAGTGGCCAACGGCTTGTCCGCCTCGCGGCGCGTGCCTCGCGGCTGGTTGCTGATCAGGATGGCTACATTGCACACCTGCCCGTCGTTGACGGGGCCACCGCCAACCGCCACATCCTCGCTCCGACACCTCAGCCGCTGCGTGACCGCCTCAGCAGCAATGGCCGGAAGCCAGCGCCACCGCCGTTGCTAGCCAGCAGCGCCGTTGCCGGCTCGACCGTTGCCTTCTTCCCCGGCTGCCTCACCGATTGGGTTATGCCGGAGATGGGTGAGGCCGTTGTGCGGGTGCTTGAGGCTTGCGGATGCCGGGTCGTCTTCCCCCGAGAACAGCACTGCTGCGGGCTTGTCGCCAACAACAGCGGTGATCGGGAGCACGCCAAGGCCATGGCCCGCCACACCATTACCGTCCTCGAGCAGGTCGAGGCCGACTGGATCGTCAGCCACTCAACGAGCTGCTACGCCGCCGTGCTCCAGGACTACCAGCACCTCTTCCGCACCGAACCAGCATGGCGCGAACGGGCAGCACGCGTCGCCGAGCGCATGGTCGACTTCGTGACCTTCCTCGACCGCATCGCCCGGCTCGGGCCACAGTCCTGGACGCGACCCGGCCCAACGGTGACGTACCACGACTCCTGCCAGTCGCACAACGCGCTCGGCATCCGTCAAGCTCCCCGACGCCTGCTCATCGAGGTGCTTGGCTGCACACTCGTTGAGATGGAAGATTCCAGTGTGTGCTGCGGCTTCGGCGGCTCGTTCTCGATCGACTACCCAGAACTCTCGGCACTGTTCGCTGGACGCAAGCTCGACAATGCACTTGCCACCGGAGCGAGCGCGATCATCGCCGATAACCCTGGATGTCTCATGCAACTTCGCGGGGCGCTCCACGCGCGTGGCAGCACAGTGCGAGCGCTGCATCTGGCCGAACTGCTCGCCGAACGGCTTGCCGACCTCGCGCCGGCACGCTGATCTGCCAGAGAGCGAATAGCACCAGGTCTGCCCGTGCCGCGGAGCAGGCGGTGCAAGGTAGGTAAGCGCGCGTGAGCTAGGACGGCAATACCTCGCGGAAGCGCTCCCACGGCGTGAGCACCCAGGTTTCCGTCGTGGCGTGGCCGTAGGTATGGACGAGGACAGCAACTTTCGCGGCCGTCTCGGCATCCGGCGCCTCGAAGATATCGAGGTAGTCATAGGGGCCGAGCACGGCATAGCTAGCGATCCAGCGCGCCTCTGGTACCTGCTGCTTGATCGCGGCTGAGACACGGTCACCGATCTCCGCGATCGCCTTGGGGCCGACCTGCTGTTCACCACCGAAGGGGGCAGTGGGCAGATTCGTGCTGAGACGGGTAAGGAGGGCGAAGAGTGGCATGGAACTGCTCCTTTCCGGCGTCAGGGCCAGCGTGCCGATCGCGCAAACGCGATCCCGCAGTTGCGATGAAGAGCGAGCCGCTTGACTTGCGCGACCTCAGCGCAGAGATCCAACACGAATGCTGGAACAGGCACGCTTGCCCCTGCCTGAATACATCATGAGCCACTCGCGTGGATCCACTGCTCAGCCTACTGCCTCACCCTCCTCCTGTCAATCCCTTCCGCTTCTCCTCCATGTGCACGTAACGGAGATTACCAATGCTGCACAAAGTGATCCACAGCGCGAGCGAGCGTGTCGGCACTGAACCATCTCCGCGCTATAACCGGCGGCAATCAGCCTAGTGGTTATCGTGAACAAGGACCCCGATGATGATCGTGTGCATCGTCACCTCTCTTCCACAGACAGCGGGCAAGCCGGAATAGACGTGTGTGAACGTGCATGTGCAGCAGCACCTGACCTGGGCTAAAGGGGGCGCACAGCGGTATGCGCCCCCATGCTGCGTCGTACGCCTTCGCTAGCCTGTTCCCTGCCTCATATCACGCTTCCATTACTCGATCCTCCTAGGATGCGGGCAGGGGCGAGGGAAGGGTGTTGCCCGTCCCCTTCCCTCTGCTGTTGCCATGGAGAGTCGAACGGTTTGCCAGGAGCCGCTGCAGGCAGTCTTCCGACACCCTGTTATCCCAAGGGGAACAACGGGCTCGTTAGCCGAGGGGTGAGAGCACGCTACCTCACGCGATCGTGACAAGACGCATCATGCCGGCCTCCTGGTGATACAGGTGATGGCAGTGGAATGCCCACTGTCCCGGATTGTCAGCGACCCAGTCAATCGTGAGCGCCTGCATGGGATGCACGAGCACGGTGTCGCGCACCGCGCCGCGTGCCGGATCCCCCACGCGGAAGACATGCCCGTGCAGGTGCATCGGGTGAGGCATGGTTGTCATGTTTTGCAGGCGAAAGCGCACGCGTTGGCCACGCTGCAGTGCGATCGGCTCGGCCTGGGGGAAGACCTGCCCGTTGATCGTCCAAACGTACTGGCCCATTCCACCGCCGAGCACAATCGGCAGGTCAACGGCTGGCTCGCCGCCTGCGCCAGGGGTGGCAGCGGTGAAGCGCAGCGCATGCAGCAGTTCACCGGCAAGCTCGCGTGGCCGGCTGCGAACGAGCGACGCCTGACCGGTGCTACCTTCGTAACGGAGCACGGCTTGCGCTGCCAGTTCTGTTCCTTCAGCCCAGGCCACCAGCGGCCAAACGCCAGGCTGCTCAAGCCGCACGAGCACGTCGTAGCGCTCCCCCATGCCAATCTGCAGCACGTCCCCAGTGAGCGGCTCAACCGGATGGCCATCGGCGTGCGTGACTGTGAGGCGGTGCCCGAGGAGCGCGACGCGAAAGATCGTGGCCGAGGCGGCGTTGATCACGCGCAGACGCAGCACCTCACCGCGCTTGCCGGTGAACACAAAGGGTGTTTCAGGGGGACGCCCGTTGACGAGGTAAACAGGATAGACAAGGTCTGGCGCAAGCTCCACTGGCGCTTCGCCGATCCCCATGCCTGGCATGCCTCCCATCCCAGGCATGGAGTTCGTCCCGGGAGTCATCGGCATAGTGCCCATCCCATGCCCCATGCCGTGTCCCATGGCATGGTCGCTGTGTCCTCCGGCAACAAGTTGTTGGAGGGCATCCTCAGGCGTCCCACGAATGCCGTCAAGCCAGTCATCAAGCAGAAGGGTGTATTCGCGGTCATAGCTTAGCGACTCCTGCCTTGGCTCGACGATGAGTGCGCCGTACAGCCCACGATCGAGCTGCAGGCCGACATGGGGATGGAAGAAATACGTGCCAGCGACCGGCAAGACAAACTCGTAGACGAAGCGTGCGCCAGGAGCCACCGCTGGCTGCGTGACATCGGGAACACCATCTTGGGCATTGGGCACAGGAATACCGTGCCAATGAATGGTGGTTGGCTCAGGCAACCGGTTGATGAGCTCGACACGCAGGGTCTCGCCCTCACGGACCCGAAGCTCGGGCCCGGGCAACTGGCCATTGTAGACAAACGTGCGGACACGCTGTGAGCCGAGTGCAAGCTCACTGACGCCCGCCTCAAGTGTGTATGTGCGGATTGTCCCAGCAGGAGCTGTCTCTGCGGGGGTAAGCGCGATAGGTTGCTGCCCTGATCTGCGTGTTGGTGATGGTACAGTGATCGGCGTGCTTCCCGTGTTTGGCTGGGAGCGGCAAGCTGTGAGGGCAAGCGTGAGCACACTTGCTCCAATGGTACCAAGTGCCGCTCGACGGGTCATGCGTCGTAGGAGCAGCGAAGTGTGCAGGCCATGCATGGGAACTCCCTCCTTCATTCATACCGTCCGTGTGACAACCATCAGCCCAAGCAGGCAGACACCCTGGCCTACGCCTGATCAGGCACGGTCGAATGAAGGAGGTTCATCACTTACGGAAACACTGGAACCGAGCAAGCGCGTCAGGTAGACATGGAGGGATGCCCAAGACACCGACAGCCGGCGTAACGCTATTTCCGGATAGCAGGTAGAGCACGATCACGCCCAGGGCGCGGTAGCTGAGCCAGCATGTGAGGGCAACGAGGACAATGGCCAGCTGGCAGAAGACGAGTTCGCCTGGTGGCAACGCGTGGGCGTCGTGAGCTCGAGCGGTAGCATGGCTCAGCAGCTGTGCCCCAAGATGAGCCGCTTGGGGTAGACTTTCGTGTCCTGAAACCATGGCGACGAGATTGAAAGGAGTTACAACGAGAGCGAGCACCGAATTTGACGGAGTCGCGTCGTACCTCTCTACCGGTCTATCTGGCAACGTGAGCAGAAGGTGGTCAGGGGTGTGGGCCATCGCATGCGGGAGGGCAGCGATACGGCACAGGAGCAAGGTGAACCCGAGCAACCCAGCCAGCACGAGAGTGTTGCGTCGCAGCGTTGGTAATGGCATTCGCACCTGTGCGCCTTTGGACATCGTTGCCGACACTCCAGACGGCTAGGCATCCGTCTTGCCCAAGCCGTTCCTCTCAATCATAGCAACACCGCAGAGGACAACCCATGCAGCATCCCCTCATCAACACGCTACCCGCTGTCTTCTTGAGACAGCGGGTTTGTTGCGAGCGAGGCCGTGGCTGAGTACTGGCTTCCGCCCTGATCAGGGCGGGAGCCAGAGCACGATGAGAGAATGCGACTAGGATAGGAGCCGCATTTGCCGGGTGAGCAGCTGGGCTCCCAGGCGGCCGAGGAGTACGTGGTAGGGCACATTGGCCTCGGGATGCGCCTCAAAGCGCTGCCGCTCAAAGTACTGCACCGTGTAGACCTGGCCCGTGTCCGGGTTCGGCTCGGCGAACGGCTCGCTGATCGGGTAGCCAAAGGTCGCCAGTCCACCGTTCTGCTGCCAGAAGGCGAGGAAGTCGCCGCAGACGTTGTGCCCAGTCTGGGCGAAGTAGACGCAGCCGGGCGCGTTGTTGGGCTGCGCCGGCAGGAACGGCGCCTGGCCCTGCCGCCCGGCCGTGATCTCGTCACCGAGCAGGCCGAGCAGCACGTCGTAGCGCTGCGGGAACTGGCCCGGGTGCCACTCGAAGCGGGCGCGTTCGAACCACTGGGTGACATAGCCGGTGGTTGGATCGGTGTACTCCTCAGTGATCGGGTAACCGAAGATGGCCAGGCCGCCGAACCGCTGCCAGTAGGCCCGAAAACCGTAGCAGAGGTTGTGCTGCGTCTGCGGGAAGGAGATGCAGGCCGGGTTCGCGCTGGGCGGAGCGGGCTGGGCAGCGACCTGCAGTGCTGACGGCGGTTGTGGGACCGGGGCAGGCTGCGGTGCTGGCGTCGTCTGTGGAGCCGGCAGTGGCATTGGTGTCGGCATTGGCTGCGGTGTTGGTTGTGGTGCTGACGTCGGCGACGGTATTGGCGTTGGCATCGGCGTCGGCGTGGGCATCGGCACGGGCTGGCTGCTGCTACCAGGTCGCGATACGGCTGCGATCTGGCAACTGTGCTGAACGCAGTAGTTTGTCAAAAATGTGAAGATGTCGGCGGTGATCCGCCGGGCTACGTTGGCTGATCGCATTTCAAAGGACACAAGGCCGATAATCCCAAGGTCGCTCGTGTTGAGCACTGGACTGCCGCTCATCCCTTCAGTGAGGGCTGCTTGGGTATCGAGCAACGTGCTCGTCACGCCGGTGAAACCCTGAGCGCTGACCATCCATTGGGTGCCGAGCGGCTTGTCGCCCGGATAACCACTAATCAGGTAGGAGAAGCTTGGGCTTGTCACCAGCGCTGTCGACGCGTTCTCCGGCGCGAGCATCCCCGCGTTGCGACCGAGTGGAGTATCAAGGAGCACAATGCCAACATCATAAGTTGGATCACCACCACTCTGTTGCCAGCCAACCGGCACCGCCCCCTGTACCGCGTTTGCATACCCAAACGGTGCAAACGGCTTGCCGTTCAGCAAGTCAGCGCCCGGGACGACAAACAGGGTTGAGGAAAACGCGTTGAGGACTGGATCAAAGAGACAGTGGGCAGCGGTCAGCAACACATTTGGCCCAATGAGTGCACCCGAGCATAAATAGTTGGTGCCATCAGCCTCTGTGCCAAGGATGAGCGTAATGGCCGAAAACGGGAAGCGGGTTGTATCGGTAACACGTATTCGATTATCGACGCCGAAAATACGCTGATACGCGGCTCGCTGGGCCACGGTTGCCAACGCGGAAGCAGGATCAACCGGTCGAGGCTGGAACGTCCCGACGATCGGCGTCAGTGGGCCGCTGGCGGCTGCCTGTGCTGCTGGTGCCCACACGCTTGCTGGCACCACCGTGCTAGCGAGCCATGTCGGCGCCAGCAGGCCAAGCACGACCATCACCGCGACAACCACCTGACGAAGCATGCGCTCTTCCCCCCTGCTCTCCACTGAACGAGTAGCCCGCTGGCAACCCGGCCCTGCCTACCATCGGGCCCGTACTGCCGCCGACATACCGATAGTATTGCAGAAGCTGGAAGGAAGGGATTCCCTCTGGCCTCATGTAGCTAGCCCGCGGACTGGCGTATCGAGAGGATATGCGCTGGCCTAATGAGTCCGCAGGGTGCGGAGAAGGGTGTGCAGTGCGTCAGCTGTCGACCGGGCCAGACTGGCCCGCAAGTGGCTCCGCTCAGCAGAACCACGATTCAGTCAGTCGCGGTGGTGACGGCCGGTGGCTGCGTCGTGGCGGCTCACGCCGTGGCTCAAGGCCTGCCGCTTGATCGGCCAATGCCCGCACCGTTGCGAACGTGACATAGGGATCCCAGTCCTCACGGGTCGCTCGCTCAGCCACGGCCGCTACTTGCTGTTGAAGGATGTCCATGCGTGGGTCGGGATGCTGCCAGGTGTAGGTGAAGTGAGCCGGATCGAGCGGTCCGACCCACTCGACGGCATCCTCGCGCTCCAGGAGGGCTGAGCCAGGAGGCACGAGCAGGCGGATTGACAGATGCACTGGGTCGATGTGCTCAATCAGCCCGTGCGTCTCGATAAAGTCCAGCAGGTCACGGTAGTCCTCGAGCGTCGTCCACGGGGTAAAGGGAAGCAGCGAGGGTCGCATGGCAATGCCGGCATCGTCAAGGATCGCCAGGGCCGCCTCGATGTCGGCTCGCGTATGCCCTTTGTCAAGTTTGGCAAGCACATGGTCGCTTGGGATTTCGACTGCCGAGACAACGAAGATGCAGCCCAGCGCAGCAAACTCGCGGAAGAGTGTACGGTGGCGCAGGATGTGCTCGATGCGAGTCGTGAAGTCGAACGTGACGTCGGGGAAAGTAGCGTGCAGTTCACGACAGATTCGCAGGCTATGCGTTGGCCCGTTGAGGAAATCAGGGTCACCGAACGTGATGTGGCGAACGCCTTGCTCCACCTGTCGGCGGATATCGGCTAGCACGACCTGGCGTGGGACAGCAAAGAAACGCCCGCGGTAGAGCGGGACAATTGGGCAGTGGAGGCAGGTGTGGTGGCAGCCACGCGTGGCTTCAGTATAGCCTGCCGGTACAGCCCGCCCATTCCAAACCAGATGCGCATAGTGACGCGGCGACGGTAACTGCTCGCGAGCTGGCACGGCAAAGTCAGTGCGGACAAGCGCGGGGCCAGCACGGTGCTGGCGGTCGCTGACGCCCGGCACTGGGCCATGCTCGCCACGTTCGAGTGCCTGTACCAGCGCCAGCAGCGGCTCCTCATATTCTCCGCCGATGACGTAGTCAGCCCACTGGCTCAGCAGGTATTCAGCGTTGAGCCAGGCGTAGAGGCCGTAGAAGCAGATGCGGGCCGTGGGGTTCCAGGCGCGCACCTGAGCCGCCACGTCCACTCCCAGCCGCAGCGCAGTGTGCATCGGCACAGCAATCGCGACGAGGTGGGCAGGCTCAACGTCAGCGGGCGTCAGCGGCGTGACAGCTGTATCGACCGCGCGCGGGCAGTAACCGGCCCGCTGCAGCACAGCCAGCGGCGAAGCCAGGCTGAACGGCTGGTGGCCGAGTTCGTAGCAGGAGACGAGTAGCACGGCGCCCGCCTCTCGCCAGCTGGCAGGCGACGGCAGCGTTGCCGATGGTGCACAATCAACATTACCCGGCATGTGCACCTCCCGCTGGCAAGGATACCCCCGCCGCTTCCTTCGCGGCAGCGTCTCCGTAACCAGGAGGCCCAGGACTACCTGGGCCAGTGCCTATGCCACACTGTAGTGATGCCGCACTTGACGCATACAGAGCGGGATATTACACTGCGAGGCGTGGGCAGGTGACTGACGTGGAGTCACGGTGTGGCACTGCGAAGTTCGTTCGCACTGTCTCAAGCTTTCGTGACACCCCTCGTGACACGTCTGCCCCTGGCTTGCGCTCAACTACTCTCCCCACACTGCGCGCCATGACGAAGCCGATCGTCTCGGTCCGCCAGCTCACCTTTCGCTACCGTGAACAGAAGTACAACGCTCTCAACGATGTCTCCTTTGACATCTTCCATTGCCATCGGCGGGTTCATGCTGTCCGGTCGCGAGCAGTTCGTCGAAGAGGCTGAGTAAAGCCCGACTACTGCCTCGGCAGTGCGACGAAGCCGTGAAGTAGGAGGGAATGCACTGGGCCCTGTTCTGGTGCGGGAATAGACGGCACTGCCTGCAGCCTGGCCAGGCTGCGGGGATCGACGCTGCAGCACGGTCAGCTTAAGCATGGGTGGAGACAGCACGATACGAAGAGCGGCTGGTACACTCTGCGCCGGGGAGGAAAGACCCACGTGCGCACGATGACGGTCACCGCCCAACGAGGCACGCATCACCGCTGGTACACGCCGCATTGGGCTGCGGTCCTGGCCGCTGTCGTAGCCGGCTGCGTCTGGCTCGTCGTGCTGCCCCGTATGCTCGTGCGCCTCAATCCGCTCACAGGCGACGAGCCGTTCTACGTCATGACCGCACTGAGCCTGATCCGTGAGCACACGCTTGATGAAACCCGGGTGTACACTATCGATCGCCTGTTTCTCTCCTTCTATCCGCCGAACCCCCTGCCGGCTGACTGGCAGGGTTGGTCGAGCTTCCCCAACCCGCTGCCACCACACGCTGCGCATTCCCGCCTGCCGGGATTGCACACAAAGCACGGGCTGGGACTCTCACTGCTCATCGCGCTGCCGTGGGCGCTCGGCGGGCGGCTGTTGACGGAGCTGACGTTGCTGGCGATTGCTGTGTTAGTAACAGCGAACATGGCGCTCTTGGCCAGTGAGGCAGGAGCACCACCCTGGCTGGCTGCACTACTGGCAGTCGCGCTGGCCGTCGTGATGCCAATCGGCCCCTACGCCTTTCTGATCTTCCCTGAATTACCAGCTGCACTCGCCCTGCTCTACGCTGTGCGCCGCTTGACTGCGCCCGCCAATGCTCGCTGGCAATGGCTGCTGGCTGGGTTGGGCATTGGCTTCTTGCCATGGTTGCACCAACGCTTCGTCTTCAGCGCGGCAGTACTCGGACTGGTCGCGCTCGGCCGACTGGTTCAGGCCTGGCGGCAAGCTGCCGATTGGCACAGGCCGCTCTGGGCTGTTGTACCGGCTGCGCTTGGTGGACTGGGGATCGTGGCCTATAACCTGTGGCTCTACGGCACACCCTGGGAGAACCCAGCTGATCACGCTGGGTTCTCTGGCCTTGTTGGCACGCTCAATGGAGCGGCTGGGCTGTTACTCGATGCCCAGTGGGGACTCTGGATCGCAGCACCTGTGACGATACTGGCGCTGACAGCCTTGCCCTGGTGGCTGGCTGCTGACCACTCGCGTGCCCAACTTGCGCTGGCAGCCCTAGCCCCCTATCTCATCCTTGTCGCCGCTTATCGCGTCTGGTGGGGCGAATGGGGTCCGCCGGCCCGCTACCTCGTACCGGTTGTGCCCTTTGCAGCTGGCTCACTCGGGGCATGGTTGAGCCGAGCACACGGCTGGTCGGCGCGGCTTGGCTGGCTCATTGGTGGACTCCTTTGGGTTTGGGGGGCAGCACTCACCGTTGTTGGCTACCTTGATCCGCAGCGTTTCTACCACCATCCCGACGGCGTCAATAAGCTGGTCAAGGCATTGACGACGTCGTTTGGCCACGACCTCAGCGGCTGGCTTGTGGCTTACCAGTTTTATCATCCCTCACCCGTTCCCCTCCGGCTTGCAGCTGCCGCTCTCGCTGCGAGCGCTGTGCTCCTCGCGCTCGCGTTAGTTGGCCCGCCACCAACACGCCAGCCATCGCCGCAGCCCCTGGTGAGTAGGTACAATGAGCCTTCGGGAGGGTGATGGCATGACTGCGCGACGCGACGGTACCCGACCACAGGACTTGTTCGACCGTGGGCATCCATTCCAGCCCAAGGCAAAGTCTTCGGCTCCTCGCCAGCCTGGCTCGTGGCTGGTCACGATCCGCTCGGTGCCCTTCCATCACGACGAGATCAAGCAGGCGATCGAGTCGACCGGCGATGCGCGCGTCTACTTCAGCGAGACGTTGGCATACCTCAAGGGGCAGGCTGTCTCGCTCTTTCGGATCGAGGCAACCGGACTGCAGTGGGTTGATACGCTCTGGCGTTGGTGGCAGACGCTCCAGCGGCGTAGCACGATTCCGTTTGACATCGCCGTCTACATCAACAACACGGAGTTGCTCGCTCGCTTCAGCGAGACGACACCAGAGCAAATCAAAACCTTGATTCGCGAACGTGCACCGCGCTACCAACCGTTTGCCGCACTCGAGTCGTAGCTGGCACGCTGAAGTGGCAGCGCAGCGAACATCGGTCGGATGAGTGGCAAGAGCAGCTCTTGCCAGCGTGTTGCTACGATCTGGCGCAGCCGCTCTGTCGTGACGATTCGCACAAGGCGGCGGTGCTGCTCGTAGCGCAGCAAGTCTTCGTCTCCGAGTCCCACGACCTCGGTCCATGGCATGAGCCGGCGAAAGCCGAGCGGTGGGCGTTCAAAGAGCACCCACACGTCCGTACTCCAACGCTCGGGCTTCGGGAGGTCGATCAAAATCTCCCAATCGGCGACTGGCTCCCCTGTAAGCGCTGCAAGCCGCTCCGCAAGCACGATCTCCAGCGCGCGTCGGGCCGCTGGCGCGTAGAACAGCCGGCTTAGCTCGTTATACAGGTCGGTTGCCCGGGCGCTGACCTCAATCGCGCGCTTATGCAGCTGGCGACGGCGCAGCCGGTCGATCAGGGCTCGGGTGCTTGCTGGCATCGCGGGATCGCTTAGCCGCTCGAGCAAGGAGAAGTCATCGTGGCGTGGCAGCTCCTCGGCGGTGATCGCTCCAGCCAGCAGCGCGTCTTGCACCGCCCGCTGCAGCATGACCATGCAGGCCCGGTTGGTATGATGCCAGTAGACGTTGTCGAACATCTCCTGCCGGGCTGTCATCAGCGAGTGGAGCGGGCTCACGCCCTTGTCAGCGACGACGATTCGCCACCGTCCTTCGACCTGAGCAATACGCAGGGAGTCGAGCAATCGGGCAACATCGACGCCACCGTAGGGGACATTGCAGTGGCGTGCGTCGCGCGGCAAATAGTCGAGCTTGTCGACGTCGAGCGGCCCGCTGAGCAACTGCCGCGTCAGCTGGTCAGCGAGCGACAATGGCTCCCGCGGGGCGATGAGGTTGGCGACGCGTTCCGGCGAGACACCCCAAACACGCTCGAGCACCTCAGCCAACTCGCCACTCATCACCAGCTGCCGGCCCACTTCCTCATGCGGCAGTACCGGCGGCCCCAACTCCTCAATCGCGTGGCTAAACGGGTAATGGCCAACGTCGTGGAGCAGTGCTGCAGCGAGCGCCGTCTGTGCCGCTTCGTCGTCAATGAGTTGCTGCTGGTCATGTCGACGCAGCGCCGCCAGCGCCTGGCGCATCAGGTGCAGCACACCAATCGCGTGCTCGTAGCGGGTGTGCTTAGCCCCCGGCCAGACTTTGCTCACAAACCCCAGCTGCTGCACCCGGTCGAGTCGCTGGAATGCTGCCGTGCTCAGGATTGCGACCTCCGCCGCAGTCAGCGGGATGCGGTCGTAGAGACTATCGCGAATCGTCGTTATCCAGCTGTCGCTGGCCATCCTACCTCCTTCGTAGGAATGAGTCTACCACCGAGAACCCATGTTCGTTTCTGCAGCTTGGCAGGCGTGGCATGGTACACTGCTGCCAGCAAAACCGGCCTGAGCAGCGTGCATCTGGGCCGGCGTGGGCAGTGAAGCGCAGACGAAGGCGAGGAGACAGCGGCATGCCTCTGCTGCGGACGGCGATGCTCTGGATGGCCCGGCAGCGACAGCTTGAAGCGCTCGTGCGGGCTGCGCCGCCAGCGCGGCCACTCGTGCAACGCTTCATCGCTGGTGAGACACTCGACGAAGCGCTGGCCGCTGTGCGCCAGCTCAATGCCCGCGGCATGACAGCCACCCTTGATGTGCTCGGGGAGAACGTTGCCGACGCCCGCGAAGCGCAGGCTGCCGCCGAGACCTACTGTCATGTGCTCGATCAGATTGCTGCCAGTGGCGTCGAGAGCACAATTTCCGTCAAGCTAACGATGCTTGGGCTCGACATCGACCCAGCGCTGGCCCAGCGTAACCTCGAGGCGATTGTTGACCACGCGCGCCGACTCGGCAACCGCGTCGCCGTCGATATGGAAGGTTCCCCCTACACGCAGCGCACGCTTGACCTCTTCTACGCTCTCCACCCCCGCTACGGCGACCATATTGAAATGGTATTGCAGGCTTACCTTTACCGCACCGAGCGTGATGTTGAAGACGCCATCGCCCACCGTGCCCGCGTTCGCCTCGTCAAAGGCGCCTATGACGAGCCGCCGACAATTGCCTACCCTTCCAAGCGCGCGGTTGACGCAGCCTATCGCCGCCAGCTC
Source organism: Thermorudis peleae (assembly GCF_000744775.1). Classification (NCBI taxonomy): domain Bacteria; kingdom Pseudomonadati; phylum Thermomicrobiota; class Thermomicrobia; genus Thermorudis; species Thermorudis peleae. The sequence goes on from NZ_JQMP01000001.1 coordinate 357,190, forward strand.
GAGCGCTTGCTTGAACACGGCCACTTCGTCTCCATCGCCACACATGATGAGGCGATCATCCGGGCAGCGCGCGGTTTCATCCGGCGCATGGGCATTGGGCCCTACAAGTATGAGTTCCAGATGCTCTACGGCGTACGCCGCGACCTGCAAGAGCAGCTAGTACGCCTCGGTGAGCCACTGCGCATCTACGTCCCGTTTGGCCGCCAGTGGTACCCCTACTTCATGCGACGTATGGCTGAGCGCCCAGTGAATCTGCTCTTCGTCTTGCGGGCGATTGCTCGTGGCTAGGCCTCGGGTGGTGCCTTCGGCACCATGTAGATTCGTACCCCATGGCGGATGAGATAGTTGAGCATCCGCACGCGTGTCTCAAAGCCAATCCGCCCGATTGGAGCCACGATTGGCACGCCGTGCAGCGCTCCCTTGGCTACGATCCACTCGCGGAACTGCCGATCGCTCATCTGGGCAACTGTAACGTTCTCGGTGCCATGCCCATCGTCGCGCGGTACGACCACGTAAATGCGGTGTAAGTCTTCGAGCGTAATCTCCGGCTGCGTCATCGCCTTCTCCTCCCTCACCTTACCGAGGCGAGTATACCCAGCTGTGGGCGGACAACTGGTGGAGCGGAGTGGTAGGATGAGACGCCGAGGCTCGTGGTGGAGTGGGAGGAGTATCAGACGATGGATGAACGGGGCAGGATGACGCCGTCGCGCCGGGCGCAGCAAGTACCGGGGTCGCCGATCCGAGCACTGGGTGCATTGGCCGAGCGCGCCAAAGCCCGCGGCGTGCAGGTGATTCACCTTAATATTGGCCAACCCGACTTTGCTCCGCCGCCCAGCATCCCCGCTGCCCTGGCCGAGAGCGCCACCAAGCCCCTCGTCTATGCTCCGTCGCGAGGTCTGCCAGAATTGCTTGAAGCCTGGAGCGCCTATTTTGCGAGCTGCGGCATCACGGTCGCTCCGGATGAGGTCATCGCTACTGCTGGTGCCAGCGAGGCGATCTGGCTGGCAGCGCTGGCCACACTCGATCCTGGCGACGAGGTCCTCGTCCCCGAGCCATTCTACGCTCCTTACCACGGCATGCTGGCACTGGCTGGAGCGCGGATCGTCCCTGTGCCGCCACAGGGCTGGCTTGATCCGCCGACGATTGATGCCTTCACCGCCCGGCTCACGCCACGTACGCGAGCAATCCTGCTCTGTAACCCAGCTAATCCCTCGGGCGTGATCTACTCGGCTGCATTACTCGCGCAACTTGTCGACCTCGCTCGGGACGCTGGCCTCTTCCTGCTCGTCGATGAGACCTACCGCGACCTTGTGCTCGATGGCGGTCGCGCGACCAGTGCGCTTGAATTCCCCGCAGCCGCCGAGCATGTGATCGTCCTCGACAGCGTCTCCAAGCGCTTCAATGCTTGCGGCCTGCGGCTTGGTTGCCTGGTGACGCGCAATGCCGTGGTACGGGCGTCCTTGGCCACACTTGCCGAGTTACGGCTCGCGCTGCCAATCGCCGAGCAGCGGGCCGTCGTAGCCGCGCTACGGGCACCGCAGCCCTACGTCCAGCAGATTGCCATGGCGTATCGTACCCGCCGCGATGCCTTGGCCACGGCGCTCGAGGCTATTCCCGGCGTGCGCGTCCATCGGCCCGCTGGCGCATTCTACGTTGTGGCCCGCCTTCCAGTTGACGATGCCACGGCCTTCGCCGCCTGGTTGCTCGACGCCTTCACAGACGAGGGTGAGACGGTCATGGTCACACCAATGGCCGGCTTCTACGCGACACCGGGACGCGGCCATGACGAGGTGCGATTGGCGCTTGTGCACGAACCTCCGGTGCTTGAGCGGGCCGCACAGATACTCGGGCGCGCCTTGGCCGTCTACCCTGGTCGTCTCACTGAAGCAGCCGAGTTCGCTGTTCGCCGGGTTTAGCTCCGGGGTGGGCGTCGCGTTGGTGGCGTTGGGCGTTCGCCAAGCAGATCACGGACCAGCAGTCCCTCAATCTCGTAGAACTCGTACATCCGCAGCAATTGCCGTGTCTCCGGATCAGCGTGGCGGTAGAGCCCTTCCATCAGTCCCTGCGCCACCACTGGCTCAAACATGTTGGCAAACTTGTTGTTTTGAATGGCGATGAAGAGCTTATAGCGGTCGATGAGCTCGGTCGAAGAAATGCGTGTCTCGCGATCGGTCTTAATGATCCGCCCAGAAGCCATCCGAACCCGCAGGCCATGCTGCTGAGCAAACCGGTTGAGCTGATGCTCGAACTCGAGTGCAACCCGGGCGTGATCAAAGAGAATGAGCTTGAGGTAGATCGACTCCACAGCTAACGTGAACAGCTCGATGATCTTCTCTCGATCAGGAGGCATCGCTTCAACGTAGCCGCGGCGTGTCAGCTGGTAGAGGGCACGAGCGGCATCGAACTGGGTAATGCCAGCATCACGGGCAATCGCTGCCACATCCCGGTGCCCGTCGACCAAGCTGAAAACACGCATCAGCTCAGCCGGGGGCGGGTCGGCCGGAGCATCGGCCCGGCGGCGGAAGAGCATATGGACGGAGGGTACAACCGGGCTGATCTCGATCCATTCATCGACGCGCCGTGTGCCTTCAATGATGAGCCGCATACTGTCAACGCTGACGGGCACACCGCCCTCGTAGACGCTCTGGCCGGCTTTGAAGGTAAACACGCAGTTGCGCCAGAGGAAGAGGGTGTAGATCGCGATCTCCAAGAGTTGTTCTTGACAGCTTTTGATGTCCGACGCTGTGATCTTGCCGCTCGTGAGCAACTGCTGAACGAGCGCTGCTTCGCCCTGGACACCTTGTTCACGAAGGCGGGCGAGGTCGTCTGGCGTGATTTTACCAGCACGGATGAGCAAATCGGGGATACTCGGCAAGCGCGAACCAGCGGCGACATAGGTAATAGTGCCATGCTCGAATGTGATGGTTCGGGTATTCCATCCCTGGATCAGGGTCAGGGTACCAGTCTTCTCAGTCAGACTAAGCATCTGCAGTAGGTCAGAGAAAGTGAAGGCGCCTAGTCGCCCCTGCAGGTCGAACTCGTCTGTCAGCGGCTGAGGAAAGCCGAGATGTCCGGTCATGGCCCAGCTCCTGGCGGCGTCGATGCCGGAGACGCCGTCGCAGCGGGTGAAGGCGTCGGCGTGGTTGATAGGCCGAGTGTAACGGTCACGCTGGTCTCGCGGGCGTGACCGGCCGTATCAACGGCACGCACTGTCAGCGTCGCGCTTGGCTGACCGATCGGGTAGGGCCAGAGCCCAGCCCAGGTCTGCCCGTCTGGGAGCTGGATGAGCGGCGTAGTCGTTTGCCCGTCCACGATCTCCACCTCGCTGACGCCGCTTGGGTCACTCGCCTGCACGCGAACGGTCACATAGCGCCGTGGTACCATCCCCGGACGTGGACGTTCGATCACGAGTGTCGGCGGCTCTCGGTCAATTCCCACTGCCTCCCAGACTAGCCGCGCTATAGCGGCATAGCCATCGTTGGTCGGGTGCACGTCCACAGGATACCACGTCCATTCGCGAATGTGACCACGAAATGCGCTGGCAAGATCAGCGACGTGGGCACCCTGATGTTGCGCAGCCTGCTGGATCACCGCATTGAACTGAGCTACCCACCAGGCGTCCGTGCCTTGCGCACTCGGATCACCTTCGCTCAGATCGTAGACTGTTGTTACGACGAGCGGCACATGCATTCCGACCACTTCGCGGACAGCTGCCAGCGCCGCTGGATAGTCCTGCTGGAAGCGGGTTAGCCCTGCTTGTCGATCGTTTTGCCCTTTGTCAGCAAGCGCGAGCAGGTCGTTGCCACCCAGGCTCACCATGACGAGGGCAATCTCGCTCTGCTGGCCTTGTAGACTCGACACCTCCTGGCGCAGGCGCTCCATCTGCTGTCCGGAGAGAAACGAGTGAGTGGATTCGCCCGGCACGGCCAGGTTGATCAGCCGCGCTGGCCGACCTGTGTAACGGCCCAGCAGGGTGCACACTTGAGGCGCAAATCCTCGTTCGCTTGGCAGCGTGCTGCCGAGCCCAGCGGCGATCGAGTCGCCGAGCGCAAGGCAGACCGGCTGCGGCGCTGCTGCGACGCGACTGGCTACCGCTGTAAGCGTCAGCAGAAGCAGCGCGGCCAGGATTGCCCGCCTGCCTGTGCGGGCCGCGTGCTCAGCACGCATGGGCCGGCAACAGGCCCAGCCGCACCAGTGCATCGTGCAGCAACTGGCGTGCTGACTCGTGTGTCAACGCCTCAACGGCCTCCGCTGGTGGTAAGGCGAGCGTGTCCCGGCCAAGGTGGGTGGAGAAGTCAGGACCAGGTACCGCGCTGGCCAGGAAGTAGACCACGCGCCGCTGCTCGCCACCGAGCGTGAAGTGGAGCACGCCACCCCAGCCCAGCAGCTGCGCCTGCACTCCAAGTTCTTCGCGTGCCTCACGCAACGCTGTGCGGTAGGCTGCTTCACCCGGCTCGACATGCCCTTTCGGCAAGACGATCGTGCCATCATGAGCACGGCGCAGCAACACCTGCCGCTCTGGCTCAAGCAGCGCAATGACGCCTGCCTGTGGCACCGTCTCTGGGTCACCGCCCACGAGCGCCGAGAGTTCCAACTCGCCCCGCAGCTTCGCATACGTGATCGGGATCAGCTCTGGGATAACCATCGTGTTGGCCAAAATCGGCATGAAATTCGCGTCGCCCTGCCAGCGCGGTACTACATGCACGTGCAGATGGTCGCTGATGCCTGCTCCGGCAACGGCTCCCACGTTCAGGCCGATGTTAAAGCCGTCGCAGCCGAGCGCCCGGCGCTGGGCAGTTGTGAGCCAAGGAATCAGGCTGAACAACTCTGCGATCGTCGGCTCGTCAAGCTCGGCCAAATCGGCGGCATGTTGAAACGGGACAGCCATGACATGCCCCGTATTGTAGGGGAAGAGGTTCATAATGAGGAACGCGTGCTTGCCACGGTAGAGGATCAGCTCTTCAACGTCGCGCCCAGCTGCCGGCTTGGTGCAGAAAATGCAGGCCGGTTGCCGCGCGCCACCTTCGACATATTGCAAACGCCAGGGCGCCCAAAGCCGCTCCATGTTGTTCGCTCCTGCTCCTCGCCAGCTCGCTGCACTGGCTTACCCTTCGCCCTGCGATTGTACCTGCCGACTGCAGTCGCTGTTTACATGACATTTACCTTTCCTCGGCCCGGCCCCGCTAGCCTGAGAAGTGGCGAAAGGAGGCTCCGATGCGTCGTCGTTGGATTGGGCTGATTGTTGCTGTCTTGCTCCTTCAAGTAACAGCGCTCGGCGGTGCACGCTTGCTCGCCGATAACGACGATGCCGCTGCTCTTGATCCCATGACGGCCCTTGGGCTGCGGCCGCTTATCACTCCGACCGGTCAGGTCATTTCACCGGCCGGCGAGCTCGTGCACTGGGGCAACCCAGCGCTCGAGAACCACGCGCTCGACATTGCACTCTCACCGAACGGCACTTACGCTGCTGTGCTTGGTCGCTTTGATCTCGCACTCATCGACACCCGCACTGGTCGGCTGACCTCAACGTTCGCACTTGACAGCAAAACGCAGGGGATCGGCACGTATCAGGGCATCGTCTGGAGCCGAAGCGGCGACCGCTTCTATGTGCCCACACAAATCGGCGCTGATGTGCCGGCCAAGGACGGGGATAATGGCCTCATTCTTGAAGTCACGGTGGACAGTGGCAAGATCAGCGGGGTCAAGCCGATTGCAACCTTTCCACCGAAGGATGGACACCTTCCCATTCCCAATGGCCTGGCGCTCAGCGATGATGGCACGACGTTGTTTGTTGCCCTGAGCGGACAAGACCTCGTCGGCATGGTCGACCTCGCCAGCGGCCGGGTCATGACTGCGTCGGCACCTCATTATCCGTACAGTATCGCCGTAGCGAACGGGAAGCTCTACGTTACGCAGTGGGGCGGCCGCTTGCCTGCTGACGGGGATCCAACCGCACCCGGTGGCTGGAATGACTACACCTTCACGCTCCAGCAACCACTCGTCGTCGATCCCAAGAGCGAAGCGGTCAACTCTGGTACAGTGACAGTCTTTACCATCACTGCAGGCCAAGGGCTTCAGCCTGCCGGCGTCATCACCGTCGGTCTGCATCCCGAGGCAATTACGCGTTCGCCTGACGGTGCATTCGTCTACGTTGCCGATGCAAATAGTGACACCATCAGTGTGATCGATACCCGAACCGACAAGGTCAGTGAGACGATCCCTGCAAGCCTCCAAGGCGTCCCCTACGGCGCTTCGCCCAACGGCCTCGCGGTTTCACCAGATGGCAAGCGCTTGTTCATTGCTGACGGCATGCTCAACGCTGTTGCCGTAGTCGCACTCGGGAAGAATGCCAGCAGCACCGGCAGTGACCCGACGAGCCTCGTGCTTGGGTATATCCCAACTGCGCAGTATCCGGCTGGCCTTGCCATTGATCAGAAAGGCCAGCGGCTCTTCGTCGCCGACCTCGAAGGGCTTGGCCCGTATGCCACGACTGATGACCCTAACGACAAGGCATTCCAGAGCAGTCTGCCTTCGATTCTGACCGGTAAGCCGTTCTCAGCGGCTGGTGCCTATAACGCCCACCGGCAGCTCGCTTACGTCTCACTCATCACCCTACCGGATACAAAGACGCTCCAACAGTACACCGAGGTCGTCCTCGCCAACACCCACTACACCCGCGCTCTCGAGGCCCAAAAAGCACTCTCCTTGCCGCCCCGGCCGAATGTTGCTCCCAAGCCGATTCCGGAACGGCTCGGGGAGCCATCAGTCTTCAAGCATGTCATCCTGATCGTCAAAGAGAACCGCACGTACGACCAGGTGCTCGGCGACATGCCTGAGGGCAACGGCGATCCCTACCTCTGTGTCTTCGGCGAATCGATCACACCGAACGAGCACGCTCTTGCTCGCGAGTTCGCCCTCTTCGACAACTACTACCTCCCCGCCAAAAGCTCAGCGGAGGGGCACCCGTGGGCAGCCACAGCGTATAACACCGACTGGATCGAGAAGAATGTCCGCGCCTGGTTCCGCGGCTATCCTCACACAATCCTCGATGCCATGGTGCCACCCAGCACGGGCTTCATCTGGGACGATGTCCTGAACCACGGCAAGACATTCCGCAGCTACGGCTTCTCAACACTCCCCGTGCTCGATAACCCGAACTTGACCTGGACAGACCTCTGGCAACTGCGACAGCGTGGTCAGATGCCACCTGGTCTCCGTGTCCGTGGCACCATCGCTAACCTGGTTGCGAACAGTCACCCGCAGTATCCCGGTGAAGATTACCGCTTCTCTGACCAGTTCCGCGCTGACCTCTTCCTTGCCGATCTTCAACGCTTCGAGCAAACCGGCCAGATGCCCGACTTCATCCTCATGGCCTTGCCCACTGACCATACTGCTGGTACCAAACCTGGCTTCCCGACACCACAGGCGATGGTTGCCGACAATGACCTTGCCCTTGGCCGAATCATCGAAGGTATCTCTCAGAGTCGCTTCTGGATGGACACTGCCATCTTTGTGATCGAAGATGACGCGCAGGATGGCTGGGATCACGTTTCACCCTTCCGGGCACCTGTCTTCGTGATCAGTGCCTATTCCCGTCTTGGTCATCCCATCCACACGTTCTATACAGAGCTTGACTTGCTGCGCACGATCGAGCAGATTCTTGGCATTCCCCCGCTGAACCTGCTGGATATGGGCGGCCGATTGATGACCGATGCCTTCACCACCACCCCCGATCCACGTCCCTTTGTCCATCGGCCGAACCAGATCGCCCTCGACACAATGAATCCGACACCGCAGAATGCTACAGGACCAGCGCTCCACTGGGCACAGCTCGGCGAGCAAATGTCGGCAGCCGTTGATGATCCAGCGAACGATGACCTGCTCAACCACATGATCTGGGCAAGCACCAAGGGCTACGACACGCCCTACCCGGCAGTCGCTCACGTCGTGTTGCCAGCACGCACGCGTGATGCCGACGATTAGGTACAGAATATTCCAGCGCGACGCTGCCCCGCGCCCCCGCCCGGTCGCCGGTGACCGGGCGGGGCGTTTCTTTGCGCATCCTACGCGAGTTCAAGCATGTTGCCGTGGCTTGTCCCATCTTCACAGACAGAACGCCGGTTGCCAATAAACTCGTTGTCCTGCACGACCGTGGCCGTGGTGTGTAGCAGGTAAATGCCGCACTCGCGGTTCTGACGAAACACGTTCTCGCGCACCACGTGCCGAGTCGAGACGCTCCGGTCGGGGAAATCATGGTTAGCGGGATTCAGCGTCAATGCCACCCCGTACCGTCCGTTGCGGGCGATCAGATTAGCACGGATCAACCCGCCCTGACCGTGTTCCCAGTGAATGCCATCAGTGCGGTTGTCAGTGATGACGTTACCCTCAACCGTCGTCTCAATCGAGAACCCAAGCCAGAAGCCATAGTTACTGCGACAGGCTCGGTTGCTGCGAAACACGTTGCCGCGTGAGAATGTCGCCTCAAAGGCGTTATGATCGGCGTCTGAGCCATCATTGCCGACAACACGGTTGTCATTGTTGGGTGGGCTGAACTGGTTGCCGAGGAAGAAGCCATCGCCGCTGAAGCGCAGGTCATTGCCAAGGATCTGGTTGCGGTGGGAGCCGCCAGTTAGCAGGATGCCTGCCGCATCGCAGCCAGCGCCGCCGCAGCGGTTCACCCATAGCGCCCGGTTACGAGCAACGACGTTGTCACAGGATGCCCAGAGGCGGATGCCCCAGGCCGTATTGTTCGAACAATCACAGTCCTCGACCCGGTTGCCGTGGCTCGCCATGAGATTGATCCCGACATCCTGCTCCCGTGCCACCACTCGGCGCACAACGCTCGCCGTTACCCGGTGCAAAAGCAGACCCCCGCCCGGCGTCGTCTCAAGCGGTGCGAGGATATCGAGCCACTGGCCATCGTCACCGCCGGCGTTGCCCGAGAGATCGCAGTCTTCAATGAGGAGTTCCTGGCAGTCTTCGGCGACGATCGCGTAGCGGAATCCCCGCACAGTCAGGTTGCGCAACCACACGCGTGCGCGCCCCCGGATAACAATGCCCACACCGGTGCAATGGAGCCCATCGAGTATAGCACCCGCCCCGTCAAGCACAATCTCATCACCGGCAATGACCAGCACCCCTTCGCCCGTCTGATCACTGAGGCGGTGCAGGCCCGGTGGCAATCGCACGCTCTGCCGCACGACGATCGGCATGGTTTCTGTCAGGTCGAGCGTCGGCAGTGGTATGCCCATCCTCAAAGCTCCTCAGCCATGACAACGTGTATCGCAGGGAAGTGTAGTCCAGCCAATCGGTTGGAGGCACCGTTACCCTGGGGAAGATTCGTGGAAGATTTCGGGAAGATTTCTGCACTACGGTGTGCTGCGGTGACCGATAAAGCCGAACGATACGGCGATCGGTGGAGTAATGGGCAAGCCGCAGCTGCACCATGTGGCAACGCGCGGCCCGCCGCCCAGTTGGTGGTGGAGCGGTGGGCCGACAGGATGAGCAGTGCGGGGGCCGTCATCTTGCCGGCCCACTTGCTGCACTACCACGCGCAGTGTGGCTCAAGGCTTGGTTAAGCGGCGGCAAGCAGAAACAAGCAGAAAGGAGTAACAACATGGTAAGCATCTCACGACGGCAGTTCCTTGGCGGCCTTGGTGCCGGCCTGGCTACAAGTGTCGCGCTGGGGACCCTTGATCTCGATCCCACTGCACTCGGAATCACTCGTGTCAAGGCTGCCCCTGATCCGACGACGCCTCAAACTTGGCTCGTCCGTGCAGGGATTGAAAGCAATGACCACGCCGTCATGGGCATGGTCTTCCTTCCCTATCACCTTTGGGTCAACGTCGGTGATACCGTGACCTGGACGATCCTGTCCATGGAATTCCACACGGTAACGTTCCTGCCGCCACACACCCCGCGCCCTCCCTTCAACCCGATGGATCCCCAGCAGGCACAGCCTCAGGGGCCGAGCCACTACGATGGAAAAAGTTATGTCAATTCTGGACTGCTCTTCCAGGGGCAGAGTTTCCACTTAACCTTCGACGTGCCTGGCGACTTCTTCTACATCTGTTTGATCCACAGCATGATGTCAGGTGTGGTGCACGTGCGACCAGCTGGGACACCATACCCGCTGGCACAGGCAGATTATGATCACCTTGCCGAGATCGCCAGCAGTGACATTGTTCGGGCAGGTCAGGCAATGGCGCGCGAAGCCGAGGACTTTGCACGTCGGTTCAACACCCAGACCCGATTCGGTATGTCCAATGAAGCGCTGGTCATCGCTGGCATTGGTGATGGCGGACTCGACTTGATGCGCTTCTACCCAGAGACACTCGTGGTACGTGTTGGCCAAGTCGTGACCTTTGTCAACGCCGATCCAGAGGCGCCCCATACCGTCACCTTTGGGGGTGACCTGTCTGAGGAGCAATCCTTTCCCCCGATCGGCGTGCCACAGGGCTACTTCCCTGGACAGGTCGTCGACTATGCTGGCAATGGATTACTCAACTCCGGCTATATCGGCGTCGACCCCAACTGGTTCGGCACGACGTTCCGTACGCGCTTCACCCAGCCAGGCACCTATCCTTATCTCTGCGCGCTCCACGATATGATGGGGATGAAGGGCACGGTCATCGTCCGCAGTTAAACTGAAAGGAACAAGCCAGCCCAAGGGCATCAGACACGCGATCTTCCTGTGTCTGGTGTCCTTGCTATACTAGGCCGGTGAGGCGTTGCCATGGGGGACGCTGGGGGTGAAACGACGATGGCAACGCTACCCGGAATGGAAACTGAGGCAGGGCAGGCGCAGGTGACACCTGGCGCGCCGGTACGCTTACGCCAGCGCCCACCATCCTGGCAAAGCTGGGGGCGTATCCTTGCCCAACTGGTCATCGATGGGATATTGGTCGCCCTCGCCTTCTGGCTCGCTTACCTTGTGCGCTATCGGCTCGAACTGGGCGGCGAGGTGCCCGAGCCATTTGTCCAGCCATTCCATGCCTTTACCGGCAAAGTCGTCCTCCTCGTCGTTGCCACCCTGGCGATCTTCGTCCTCCGCGGCCTCTATCGCCTGCCACGTTGGACAACGTTCCTTGACGAGGCCGCTATTATCGCCAGCGGCAGCACGACTGCCATGGCACTGGTCATCCTCTACAGCTTCTTAATGCGCTTCTCTCCCTCCCGACTGATCTTCTTCTATGCCTGGGTGCTGATGATCGCCCTGCTGGCAACCGAGCGCGTGCTGACGCGCTGGCTGCGCGCGCGTCTGTGGACACGCGGCGTTGGCATTGACCGAGTGCTGGTCATCGGCTCGGGACCGGCCGCACAGCGGATCATGCAATACCTCTACAACAACCCACAGGCTGGCTACCGTGTTGTCGGCTACGTCGATGTCGAGCCGCCGGCTGATGAGCTGGCGCTCGCGACTGAATGGCGTGTTGTTCATCCGCCGTTTCTGGGCCTGCTGAATGATGTCGCTGTGATTGTACGCGCGCACCAGGTCGACGAAATCATCGTGGCCTTACCGCCGGCCTATCACGAGCAATTACTGGAACTGATCGAGCAGTGCCGCGAGCTCGACGTAGGGTTCTCGCTCGTCCCTGACCTCTTCGAGCTATCGCTTGGCCAAGTGCAAATCAGCGAAGTCGCTGGCCTGCCGTTGATCAGTATCAGCGAGAACCAAATTCGTGGCTGGAATTATGGCATTAAGCGGGCGATGGACATCGTCATCGCCATCACCGTGCTCACGCTTGCTGCGCCACTCATGCTGCTCATCGCCATCGCCATCAAGCTCGACTCGCCCGGGCCAGTCTTCTTCCGGCAGGTACGAGTTGGCAAAGGCGGCAAGCCCTTCGTCCTCTACAAGTTCCGCTCCATGGTTGATGGCGCCGAACGGCAGCAGGCTGCGTTGCGCAAGGCGTATGGCCGTGGCCCCCTGCTCTTTAAGCTCCGCGATGATCCACGCGTGACGCGCGTGGGTCGCATCCTGCGTCGCACGAGCCTCGACGAATTACCGCAGTTCTTCAACGTCCTCAAGGGCGAGATGAGCGTCGTTGGGCCACGGCCACCGGTGCCGGAAGAAGTTGCGGCCTACGAAGACTGGCACCTGCAACGGCTTATGGTCACACCTGGCCTCACCGGCCTGTGGCAAGTCAATGGCCGCAGTGATCTCTCGTTCGACGAGATGGTGCGGCTTGATCTCTACTACGCTGAGCACTGGTCGCTCTGGCTCGACTTGAAGTTGATCTTGCGTACCATCCCGGTTGTGCTGACAGGCCGCGGTGCTTATTAATTCCCCACTGGGAGCTACATTGCTTTGCATGCTCACCGGTGATCAGCCGAAGGCGGTATCATGAGGAGCCGTGGAGTGGGGGCACGGGATCGTGCGAGTTGCACTTGTTCATGACTACCTCAATCAATATGGCGGTGCGGAGCGCGTGCTGGAAGCGCTCCACACCCTCTTCCCTGACGCACCGGTTTATACGTCGCTCTATGATCCCATCGCCCTCCCAGCACACTACCAGACGTGGGACATCCGCACGACGTTTATCCAGCACTTGCCCGGCGCTCCCAGGCGTCACCAGCCCTATCTCGCCCTCTATCCATTCGCCTTTGGACGGCTCAAGCTTACTGGCTATGACGTGATCCTGAGCTCGTCAAGCGCGTTCGCCAAGGGAGTGCCGAAGCCGCCGGGTGCGCTCCACATCTGCTATTGCCACAGCCCGATGCGCTTTGCCTGGAACTTTGCGCACTACGCCGCCCGCGAGCAGCTTAGTCCGCTGGCTCGACGGCTACTTCCACCGCTCATGGCCTGGCTGCGCCGCTGGGACGTGCGTACTGCCCGCGCGCTGGATGCCATCATCGCCAACTCCAGCGCAGTCGCTGAGCGGATTCGCCGCTACTGGGGGCGCGAGGCGACCGTGATCTTCCCGCCCGTTGATGTTGAGCGAGCACAGCCCGCACCACCCAGCGAGATCGAGGACTATTTCCTCATCGTCTCGCGCCTTGTTCCCTACAAGCGCCTCGATCTTGCTATCGCCGCCTGCAACGCCCTTGGCCTACGACTGAAAGTCGTTGGCGATGGCCGCGACCGAACGAGACTGCAGGCTCAGGCCGGTCCCACTGTTGAGTTTCTGGGTACGGTCTCCGATGAGGAGAAGTTTGCGCTCTATGCCCGCTGCCGCGCGGCGATTTTTCCGGCCGAAGATGACTTCGGCATCGCTCAAGTCGAAGTCCAAGCAGCTGGGCGGCCAGCGATTGCACTGGCCCGCGGCGGGGCGTGCGACACCGTGATCGACGGCGTAACTGGAGTGCTCTTCGCTGAGCAGACGGTCGACGGGTTGATTGCTGCGTTGCAGCGCTTCGAGCATCTCACGTTCTCGCCTGAGACCATCGTGGCGCACGCGCGCCGCTTCAGCCGAGATCGTTTCCTCGGCGAAATACGGACGTTCATCGAATCAGTTCGTGCCGAGCGCGGCGCTCGGGCGCACGCGGCCGCGCTGGTGTCATAGAGAGAGAGGATCGAATATGGAAATCCGCGACTATCTCGCCATCCTGTGGCGACGTCGTTGGATTCTTGTACTCGTGCCGGCACTGGTCCTGGTCGGCATTATCGTCCAAGCTGTGCGTGCGCATCCATCATACACGGCGACCGCGCGAATGATCGCAACGCGCATTCCTCAAGAGACCCCAACGACGGTCTTTCGCTATGACGAGTACTACAACTATCTTGCCAGTGAGTACACCCTCGACGACTTTACCGAGGTCGTCCGGGGTAATGTTTTCGCGAGTGACGTAGCCCAGGCGCTGAAGGCACAGGGGATCGACCTAACTCCAGCAAAAGTGCAAGACGCCATCAGCGTCAGCCGCCGGAACCGTGCGTTGGCAATTACGGTCACTGCAACCACGCCAGAGGAGGCGCTTGCCATCGCCCGCACTGCTGCCCAAGTGCTCGAACAGCACGGTACTGCGTACTTCGGCTTCACTGATCCCCAGAGACAGGCGTTGATCAAAACCATCGACCAGCCGGTTGAAGCCAAGTCCAATCGCACGCGCCTCGTGCTCATTTGGGTTGCTGAACTGCTGGTTGGCATCGTTGGAGGCATACTGGTTGCCTTTTTCGTCGATTACCTCGTTGATACGCTTGACGCGCCCGAGGCCGCTCAGGCCGCGCTCGGTCTGCCGGTGCTTGGTGTTGTCCAGGTGCGGCGGTAGGCAATGCGTCCGGAAGAGTACGTCGCCATCCTCTGGCGACGCTGGTGGGTGCTGGTACTGGCGATGCTGGCGGCGGCAGCCGTTGCCTTCGGCTACAGCCGGTTCCAGCCCCCCACGTACCAGGTCAGCGTCCGCATTATCGCCCAAGCCCAACCGCCCGATTACTGGCTTGATCTCTATGCCAAAAACCAGCTCGGCGTCTTTCAGGATATGATCCGCAACGGTGATTTTGTCCGCCAGGCATTGCAGCGAGCTGGCCTGTCAGTTGATCCAGGCTATGCCCTGAGCACGCTTGCACTGGCGCGCGACCAGAATAGCAACACAGTTCAGCTGGTCGTGACTGATACTGATCCGCAACGCGCCGCGGCCATCGCTAACGCTGTTGCAGATGCCTTTGTGGCGCAGATGCAAAATCAAATGCAGCAAGTGCTGGCCCAGTTCCGCGATCCACAGACCGGGAAGCCACCCGGCACGCTGCTGGTAAGCAAGCTAGACACCGCAACGCCGCCCAGTATTCCGACTGGCCCTCGCGTGAAGCTCAATACTGCGGCTGGCGGCGTGCTCGGGTTGGCATTGGGGGTGTTATTGGCTTTTGCCCTTGAATACATCGACGACACGCTCTATACCGAAGCCGATGTGCAGCGAGCACTCGGCCTGGATTCGATAGCCCGACTCAATGGGGTGCGGCGAGGGAGACGTGAGGAGTACAGGATGGCATCATCAGCGCTTGTCGTTGTCACACAGCCACGTTCGGCTGAGGCAGAGGCCTATCGCGCATTGGCGTTGAGCTTGCGGTTTCGCGGACGACAGCAGCCAGTGCGGCGACTGCTACTCGTTAGCCCTGGTGACAGCAGTGCAACTGCGGTGGTCGCGGCCAATGTCGGGCTAGCGCGCGCGCTTGCTGGCGAGCGGGTTGTGCTTATCGATACTGACTTACGCGGTGGTCACCTGCATCATCTCTTTGATCTGCCGCCGACCCCTGGTTTGGCTGAGTGGCTCAAGTGCCGTGACCAACGGGAGCCTGCACCACATGCCACTAGCTACGAGCGCCTGGCCGTGCTGCCAGCCGGCCAACTCGGCGAAGGCACGAGCCCAGCTGATCTCCTCGCTGCGGCCCCACTTGACCATCTGATGACGACACTTGAGTCTCAGGCCGACGCACTGATTCTAACAGCGGCGCCACTACCGACATACGGCGACGCACTGGCGCTCGCATCATTGGTCGATGGAGCCTTGCTCCTCGTCGAAGGGGGACGCACGCGTCGAACCGCCGCACAAGAAGCGAAAGCCGCGCTCGAACGGGCCGGCGCAACCGTACTCGGCGTCGTCTTTACCCGTCGCTAGCGCGTGGATCCGCTGGCTGGGCTTCGCGTACTTGCACCAGGCCTAATGCAACGAGTTGCGCGATGGTACGGTCAAGCCCGTTGAGCGACTGCCCCGTCTCAGCAAGCAAGTCATGGAGCGTGGTGGCTCCGTTGATCAATGCGAGTAGCACGGTGCGCTCGTTCGGGCGCAGCTGATCGAGCACCGCCGGATCCGGCAAGGTCTCAACCAGTTCGATCAGCTCGGCTCGTCCGCGCGCTGCAAGCCACTCATCAGCCCGACGGATTGCGTTAAGGACGAGCGGCTCGAGGGGCGTACCATCGAGCACGGTTTGATCCGGGATAGCCTCGGGGAGCTCCGGAATAAACGCGAACGAGCCACCCGGGTGGACGAGAATGCGGAAGAGCGATTCTTCCAGGAGCGCAGCGAGTGCCTCCTTAATCTGTTGTGGAGTTGCGTGCCCAAGGAGGACGAGCAATTCACCAAGCCGGGCGGGCTCATGGCTCACGCTCTGCAGGGCCAGAGCCTGCTCTAACACTTCTTCTGAGATATAGCCCTTTTCAACGAGCATACGCCCCAGGCGAAGGCGCCCATCACTCGCCAGGACTGCCGCTACCCGTCCGCGATCGAAGACGAGCGTAATCTCATCGGCTGCAGTGCCAAGCGTCAGGCGGCCTGACTTTGCCGTGTGGCTCAGCCCCTGAATAATGAGATGGAGCGGAAAGTCGTCAAGGTCGCCATAGAATGGCATGCCTGCCCCTGTCTATGGATCAGCATCAAGCCGTGGCACGACGGTCACCTGGCCAGGATAGCCAGCCTGCTGTAAGGCCTGCTCAACCCGGGCCTGGACTTCACTCGGTTGCAAATGGACGGTAGTAACCCGAAAGGTGATCTCCATGCTGCTCAGCGTGTGTGCATGGGCACTAATACAGAACGGGAGCTGGGCCAAGGCTTCACGGAATGCCGCCGCTTGCCGCAGGCTCGCCACTGGCCGCAGCGTAACCCACCAGCGCCGTAACCCGCTCAAGTCATTGATCTCGAGCAAGCGCTTTGGCGGCTGCACGCGGTCGAGAGCCGCGAGAACAGATTGCTCCGCGGCGGCGTGCAGGAACGCTTGAAATTCTACGAACGCGTCTTGCACAGCGCCATGCTCATATGGTTCGAGTTCGCCGCCAGCTGCTTCTGGCGGCACCCCTGCATCCCCGAATGGCTGGCTCGGTTGCTCGGTCATACCCCCGTCTCCCTGCACCGCGCTTGCCCTTTAGTCTAGCAGGCATGCTCGCTTGTGCTCAGGGGAGATTAGTATCGGTTGGAGCCAGACAGATCGACTAGCACACAAGTGCCGCCGTCGTATCCCCACTAATGCGGCCGGTGCTGATGAGCCAGCGCACAAACCGCCAGCGTGCTGCCTCCGTTGGCGTCAGCTCGGCAATCTCATCCATCGCTCGAACGGTGACCGGCAAGGAAGGCCAGCCCAGGGAACGGAGTAGTTCAGTGACGATGCTGCTTGGTGCTGGCGGCTGATCACCCTCCAGCGATGTCGAAAACTCCTGTCCGCCTGCGAGCAGGAGGTGCAACGCTCCGCCGTCGACATACCAGGCCGTAAGCGGCAACCCGGCCGACCGCACGGCATTGACAATCGTCGTGATGGCCTCGCGCTGCCCAATCATGACCGGCTCCCTTCTCCTTCAGCGCGGCTGTCCGCGCATGCTCAACTGCGACAACAGGGCATTGAGCGCCGCATCCGGGGTATCACCTTGCCCAATCGGTGGACACTGTGGCTGGCGACGCCAGAAGTGCAACACCACACACGAGCGTGTTGCCTCGCCTGGCACCGTATCGGGTTCACACGCTACGGCCAGCCACGCCGCCTCACTGGAACATGGATTGGGGAAAATCGTAACAGGAAAGAGCTCAATTTCTTTGTTCACGCGCTTCGCCTCCTCACTCATCTGCCGCTCTCACACGCACGAGTTTCGTTACTGCGCCGTTTGTTGTGGATATATTGGCAACTGCTCCCTCAATGACGATGGGAAAGATGTCCCGGTTTTGCCGGCTACTCGACTACGCGAAAACCCTGCATCCCTACGCATGTACGTACACTGGAATGATAGCGACTCGGCCGAGTGCTGTCAAGGGGCGATGATGTGGCCGGATGAAACGAGCTGGCACCATCGCTGCATTGTCCGCAGTTGCTCATTGATCGAGACGATCATCAGGGATTCGTGACCTGCAAGAGTCGCGGCCTGCTGTTTGTCGATTGGCGCTGAGGCTATCGCGCACATGCCGAGTGCAGATCACCAGCCTGGGAAGAACCAATCGTGCTCCCGGGAGAGGAGCCAGACTCCCGGGAGCACGTTGGCGTGCAGTGGTGTGGACGCAGAATGAGGATTACGGCACCTGGACGCGAATCAGGTTGGTGACCTTCGTCACACCTGGAGCGCGCCAGGCCGCCTCTTCGGCTTCCTTACGCTCAGCCCATGAGCGCACTGTACCGGTCAGCACGACGTGGCCGCCCTCTTCGACCCGCACCTGGATGCTTTTGGCATCCAGCTCAGCATGGCGAACAAAGGCTTGCTCAATCTGGCGCTTGATCGTGTCTGGAGCGACCGTCGGCTGCTTGACCGTGATCAGGTTGATAACCGACTTGACACCCGACACCCGGCGAGCCGACTCCTCGGCCTCACGCCGCTGGTAGTGCCAGTCGACTTCGCCTTCCAGTGTCACACGGCCTTCTTCGACGCGAACCTTAATCTTGTCGGCTGGTACCGACGGGTTCTCCTCCAGCGCCGTCACCACCGCCCGCGCGATATCCTCATCTGTGCGAATACCCAACCCGCGCGGCACGACTTCGATATGGTTGACGACGGCACGGACACCTTCAACTCGCAGCGCGGCGCGCTCCGCTGCCCACTTCTTGAGGAAGCTGTCAACGGTACCGGTTAATGTCACTACTCCCTGGTCGACGGCGACCCCAACATCGGTCACCTCGACCTCTGGATCCCACTCGAGTTCCTCCATGACCGCCTTCTGAATTGCTTCATCGTCAAGTACTCGTGCAGCCATGGTGACCCACCTCCCCTCTGAGATTGCAGGCGATGTCGCTTCGGTGATCGAGCGAGATTAGTTTGCGCGAGACTGGATGGTAATCCGCTTGACACGCGCCGTCTCGGCCTTCGGGAAGACCAGTGTGACAATCCCATCAGCGACCGTCGCCTCTGCCTTGTCAGCATCGACCGGCCGTGGCAGGGTAATGGTCTCTGCGAACTGGCCCGCGCCGATCTCCCGGCGATACCATGTCGCCTTCTTGGCTTCGTCTTCGCTGAGGCTGTACCCAAACCGACCGCGGATGGTCACTGTGCCTTGTTCGATCGTCACCTCAAGATCTTCTGGCTTAGCGCCGGGCGCTGCCAGCTTGATAACAACAGCGTCCTCGGTCTCGTAGACGTCAGTTGCTGGCCTGGTCGCCAGGCGCACCGCTGAGCGCGGCCGGGCCGTCAGTGCCTCAGCCAACCGGTTCATCTCGTCAACCATCCGGTCTAGCTCGGCAAGCGGATTCCAACGCTCTAGCATGATTCGTCCTCCCTCCTGCCCCGTACCCGGGGCTCCTGATCATGTTTCCAAGGGAAAGGATACGGGATTAACACGACTCGTGTCAAGTAGGTTTTATTAAATCATGTTGAACTCGTCTTGCCCCACCTGCTCGTGAGGCAATGCCATCTCCCTGCGACGGTCAGCTCACCCACACTGCAGTGTTTCGGCCCAGGGGCATCAATGATGGGAAGAGCGACTCCCGAGCAGGGAGGCAAGACCCGAAGCAGCCGTGAGCAGGCCAACGACGGCAATCCCCGTCCGCGCCCCGAATGTATCGGCTACGATGCCCGTCAAGAGCACACCGATCGGGTAGCCAGCGTCCCGCCAGAGCCGGTAGATGCCAACCGCGGAAGCACGCCAGAGCGGGTGGGCGACGTCAGAGACCGCTGCCAGCAGGGTTGGATAAACCATCGCTGTACCGATGCCAAGCAGGACCATCGCGATGGCCCAACCGGCAACAGTATGGGTGAGCAGGATGAGACCAATGCCGAGTGCCTGCACAGCCATCCCTCCGGCAATCAAGCCAACCCGGCCAACGTGGTCGGACAGTGCGCCTGTGAACAGCTGCCCGATGCCCCACACAGCAGGGTAAAGGGCGGCGAGTCCACCGATCGTCTCCAGCCCAAGTCCGCGGGCTGCGAAGTAGAGTGGCAGTAACCCCCATGCCATGCCGTCATTCAGGTTATTCACGAGGCCAGCCTGACAGAAGGCGAAGAACGCTGGTTGCCGTACGCTCATGACCAGGAGCTGCCCAACGCTCGCTACAGCACTATCGGGGTGGGACAGCGACATGTCGCTTGCCTCGCGCGCTGCGTAGCGCTGCGTCTCGTGCACGAAGCCAACCGAGAGCACCAGCCCTGCAAGGGCACAGCCAAGCGCGAGGGCGAACGGCCACGGACGGATCGCGGTGGCTGCAGCGATCGCACTGGCACCGAAGGCTGCGAGCGCGACAGCTCCGTAGCCAGCCGCTTCATTGAGTCCCATAGCCAGCCCACGCCAGCGCGGACCGACAAGGTCGATCTTCATCGTCACCGTCATCGACCATGCGAGCCCCTGGTTGAGTCCGAGTAGCACGTTGGCGGCAACGACCCATCCCCACGTCGGCGCGGCGATAATGAGCAGTGGCACCGGCAGTCCGGCAAGCCAACCAGCGACGAGCACCGGCTTGCGCCCGATTCGGTCACTCAGGCGGCCAGCAAAGAGGTTGGTGAGCGCTTTGACTGCACCAAAACTTGCAATGAAGGATAACGCTGCGGCCCGCGAGGCAATGCCGAAATCGTGCTCAGCCAGGAGTGGCAGGATAGCGCGCTCGACGCCGACCATGCTGCCGACAAAGGCATTGACCACGACCAGCAAGGTAAACTGAGCCCAATTTGCCCGGAGCCCGAGGACCACCGTCTCCTTCGTCTGCGCCATCCTGCGCCTCCTCGCCTAGCGCACGGCACAGCGGTTTGCGCCAGCTTCAAGCGTTGCCAGTTGCTCGGGATCGTCGATCGCGGCGCCAGCCAAGTTGAGCGCGACGATCTCAGCGAAATGGGCTGGCGGTTCGGGTTGATGAGCAAGCAGGTGGTCAACAAGAGCTGATGGCTCGACCTGGAGCAGTGGGAGGTGCTCTCGGAGTGTCCCGAGGCTCGCGCAAAGCGGTTGGCCATCAAAGCGAGGTGGCTGCGCTGTATGCCCAGGAAAGACGAGAGTTTCCGCTGGGAGCGCCTGCAACCGCTGGAGCGAGCGCACCAGCGCCTGTGCACGGTGGAGCGCTTCGTCGCTGTGCGCCTCAAGGTCGACACGGCCAATACCTTCAAGAAAGAGCGTATCGCCGGTAAACACAGCGCCAGCCGGATGCCAAAAGGAAATGCTTTCCCAGGTATGCCCTGGGGTAGCAAGGACTCTTAGTGTTGTCGGCCCAATGGTTATGGTCGCGCCGTCGTCAAGTGGGATGACAGGGAAGTGTGCCCGCGTTGACACACCGAGGTAGCGGGGAACGCCAAATCGAGTGACAAGCTGTGGCGCACGCGAGAGGTGATCTGCGTGCAGGTGGGTCTCTGCAACGCCGATGATCTGGGCACCCTCAGCAGCAGCAAGCTGAGCGAACACCGCGGCATCGATCGCTGGATCGATAATCAAAGCCTTTCCGCCAGCCACAAGGAGGTACGAGAGACATCCCTTGCCAACCCGGCGCACTTGATAGAGCACCGTACCGTCGGCAAGCACTGTTCGTGCCACGTTCCAGGCAAAGCTCCACGCTCGCATGCCTCCTTCAAGGGACTCTGCTTGGTAGCCCCGTGCGCGAAGCAACGCTGCCACGTGTTGGCTCGTCTTGCCAGCACCACAGACGACTACGATCAATTGGTCAGTGGGTAGAGCGACGGCATCAAGTGCCTGCTCATTGCCCTGGTTGACTGCTTCGTACAGCCCGGGGAAAAAGAGGCTATTGGGAATTGCCCAGTCCTGTCGCTCCGGTTCCGGGCGGACGTCGAGGATGGTTATCGGGTGACCTTGTTCAAGGAGAGACCGCAATGTCTCGACACGCATACGCCTAATCCTTTCGCAACGATCAGCCGGAATCTCGGCTGCTCCTGGAGAAGTGCGCCCAAGCGGGTTACGGCCTCGGTGATTCCATCACCGCGACCTCAACCGGCCAACCACGGGCTCGCCAGTCAGCCGGGCTGTCATCAATACGCCATGCGGTGAAGCCGTGCTGACGGAGTATTGCGACAGCCTCGTCAGCAAACGTGCAGAATCGTCCGCGGCAATAGACGACGATTGGGCGGTCACGGGGGAGTTCAGCAAGATGGCTAGCGAGATGCGCAAGCGGCAGGGAGCGTGCGCCCGGCAGGTGTCCCGCAGCAAACTCGTTTGCTGGCCGCACGTCGAGCAGCACGATCTGGCCAGCACGGACGGCGTCGGAAAGAGTATCGGTGGGAAACGGCGCACGCTCTCGCTGGCCAACATGCTGGGTGAGCACGGCATCGACTTCTGCAAGGTGGTTTTCACCGACTTCACGCAACGTCAGGAGGAGTCGGGCAATGTCATCGCCAGCGAGTCGATAGAAGACACGGGTACCGGCACGCCGACTGATGACAATCCTGGCACGCCGCAGGGCTTGCAAGTGCTGGGAAACGTTGGCAACGGGCAGGGCAAGTTCGGCAGCGAGATCCTCGACACTCCGCTCGGCTTGTGCGAGCAGATCGAGCAGTTCGATCCGGAGCGGGTGGGCGAGTGCCTGGCCGATGCGTGCAAGTTCGCTATAGAGCGCAACCTTGAAAGCACGGTGAGTAACCACAGGGACTTATCCTTTCAGCGATAGCGGCCTATCCCGCCAGGCAAGATCTTCAATTGCTTTGTTGAACAATATAGCACGAAAAAAGGCGGAGCAAGCGCCCCGTTCTCGTGTGAGTCCGGTGGTTCACCGCTGGGTTACTCAGCAAGATAGACCGTTGGAGCAGCGCTCACATCGTCGCCACGTCAAAATACCGTGGCACACCTGACGCCGGCCGTATTGGATCCAGAGCGGCGTCATGCAGGGATGCGACTGGGGTAGGCCAACCGGCAACCGGGCAGCACCGATCGGCACGCAGTGGCACCGGATACCGCATAGCCTTGCTTGCGCAAGGACTGCTGTACCATCACCGCAAGTCATGCCTCATCTTCGATAAGCAGAATGCGCATCTGGCGTGTTCCGTGAGATCAAACCACACCAGCAGCCAAAAGGTTGAGCGATTCACCAAGAGAGGCAGAGCGAGATTTACCTCTCTTGCTCAGGACGTCCTCGTCTGACTGCGCTGGTATTGCCCCCTTCTGGTGGCCACCAGCATCCTGTCCCTCAACGCCAAGAACCTTGCCTGAGCCTGTATTGGCCTTCATGGCGTGGCGAGTCCTGAACGCATCAGGCGAACTCGTCGCCCTCAGCTGGAGTGCCGCTTGAGAGTCAACGCAGATGGAATCAGGGCTAGCGCGTGACGTTACCGGCCTCTTCGGAGATGGCCTCTGGTGAGGAGCGCGTGGCCTTGCGCACAAGAGCAACGATCATAGCCTCGACCTCAGGCGTCAAGGCTGTCACAGCGTAGGCCGTGGGCCACATCGTGCCCTCGTCAAGCGTTGCTGCGTCCGTAAACCCCAGCGTCGCATAGCGTGCATTGAACTTTGAAGCGCCCTGAAAGAAGCAGAGGACTTTCCCATCCTTGGCGTAGGCGGGCATGCCATACCATAGGCGCGGTGTCAGCTCAGGAGCCGTTGCGGTAACAAGAGCGTGGATCCGCTCGGCGAGCGTACGGTCGGGTTCCGGCATCTCGGCGATCTTCGCACGCACGGCTATCTCTCCATCGACCTGAGCATTCCGCCGTTCAGCCCGTAGCTCGCGTGCACGCTCCCGCATCGCGGCACGCTCTTCAGGGGTAAAGCCTTCGCTGTCAGCCTCAGCCGACCTCGTACGCTTGCGTCGTTCGCTCATCGACTCCTGCTCCTCTTCCCGATACTGCCCCGATCATGCCGAGGCTCTTGGCTACTTTACACGTCCCCTTGCTTGCCTGCTACTGCTGTACGCACTGGCTCGCATGTTGCTGTTTGCCTCGTGTTCGCAGGATACTGTGGGCCGTGTGCGCCGCGGCTGGCTCAGCGGCGTTTCGTGTGTTGGGAGGAGAACACCGCGTGGCCTTTCTGGCCCTGGCAGTCGCCGATAAGTGGCGTTTCGTATGTTAGGAGGACAACCGTGGTAGTCGCATCAGGGCCGATTGACACGGTCTGGGCCGGTGCCGGCTGTGCTTGGCTGTCTGATGCTTTGCTTGCGCTCTTCGTTGCCGAGCGATGCCGTCCGGGTACGTTGCCTTGCTCGTTAACGTCGGTGATGGGGCTGCAACGCGTCGATTGGATCTTGCTTCTGATAGCCCTGGCCATCATGCCACTGCTCGTCGCCCGCTCGCAACGGCGAGTGGTTTGGGTTGTTGCCGGACTTGCCTGGGGAGCGTTTGCACTCGCCGGGACAATAATTTGGGGACGCACATTTCTCGTATTTGGTCTGCCAGCTGGCCTTTGGCTTTGGGCCGGAATAACGGGCGAGCGCATTGGCCATGCTGGCGGCCGCTCTGGCTCATCACGCACCTAACGCCACCCCCGCTGCCTTGCTCGCTTGCGCCGAGCTACCGCTACTCCTGGCTTTGTACCAGACAAAACCAGCGACGAGTGAGCCTCCAGCGGTGCTGAGTATGTTTGCCTTGGTCAAGCTTCAGCTAGAATGAAGTAGCGAGTAGCGACGGGCGGGGAAGGGGATGCGGTGCTTGCGCGCGTGCTCAGCTGTGCTGTGGTCGGGCTGGAAGGGGTACTTGTCGAGGTTGAAGTCGACGTTGGCTCGGGGGTTCCTCACCTTGCTGTCGTCGGGTTGCCGGATACCGCCGTCCAAGAAGCACGCGAACGTGTACGGTCAGCCATTCGCAACTCTGGCGCGAAGTTCCCGCTTGGGCGTGTTACGGTAAACCTTGCGCCAGCTGATATTCGGAAAGCCGGCCCGGCCTACGACCTGCCGATTGCGCTTGGGATCTTGCTTGCCTCAGGACAACTCGAGGCTGATCTGAGTCAGACTGTCGTCCTCGGCGAACTCTCCCTCGACGGTACCGTGCGCCACACGACCGGCATTCTGCCGATGGTTGGTGTTGCCCACGCCCACGGCATTCGGCGAGCGATTGTGCCGGCTGTCGATGCCGCCGAAGCGGCACTTGTCGACGGTGTCGAGGTGATCCCTGTCAATTCCTTAGCTGAACTCGTGGCCCACCTCACCGGTGAGCAGCCAATCGCGCCCTTCGCTCCGCCAGCATTGTCGGAAGAGGACACGATCGTTGACCCAGGGATTGATTTTGCTGACATCAAGGGGCAGGAACATGTCAAGCGCGGTCTCGAGCTCGCCGCAGCTGGAGCGCATAATTTGCTAGCTGTTGGGCCACCTGGTGCTGGCAAGACCCTCCTTGCCCGGGCTCTGCCGACGATTCTACCGCCGCTCGGACGCGAAGAAGCACTGGAGGTTGCGCGCATCTACTCGGTGGCCGGCTTGCTGCCGCCGGGAAAGCCGCTCGTCCGCAACCGGCCGTTTCGGGCCCCACATCACACGGTGAGCTACGCTGGCATGATCGGCGGTGGTGCATGGCCGCGTCCTGGCGAAGTCACGCTAGCACACCGTGGCGTGCTTTTCCTCGACGAGCTGCCCGAATTTAGCGGGCGTGTGCTTGAAGTGTTGCGGCAGCCGCTTGAAGACCGCGTTGTCACAATCTCGCGGGCAAGTGGAGCCTTGACCTTTCCAGCTAACTTCATATTGGTTGCTGCGATGAATCCCTGTCCGTGCGGCTATGCTGGCGATCCCCATCATCCCTGCACCTGTAGCCCAGCAGAGATCGCGCGCTATCAAAAACGCATCTCTGGTCCACTGCTCGACCGTATCGACCTCTTTCTGCACGTGCCCCGGGTTGAGTACGAGAAACTGGCCGACCGGCGACGCGGCGAACCGTCGGCTGCGGTGCGTGAGCGTGTCATCGCTGCGCGGCGTCGCCAAGCTCGCCGGTTTGGCGATTCGCGTAAGCTCAACAGCGACATGACGCCGGCGGAGGTCCAGATCCATTGCCAGCTCGATGACGCGGGGGAACAGTTGCTGCGGACGGCTGTCCGGCAGTTTGGCCTCTCTGCCCGTGCATACCACCGCGTCTTGAAAGTTGCCCGCACGATTGCCGACCTGGCGGGTAGCGAGCGTATTACGTCTGCGTTCGTTGCCGAGGCATTGCAATACCGGCCGCAAGACATGAGCTAGGGCGAGTATCAGCATGCCCCACCAGTGTCCCCAGCATCACCGTGTGCACTTGCCTGCTGTCTGCATGATAAGCGTTCTGTCCTGTTCTGGGCATCATCACGAAGCGGCACCGTGTCATACACGAGACACAGCATCGGACAGGGAAGGAGGCGAGCAATGAAGGTAGGATTCATCGGTCTTGGCAACATGGGCTTCCCGATGGCACGCAACATGCTGCGCGCTGGGCATGAGGTTTGGGTCTGGAACCGCACACCGGAACGAGCTGAGCAGCTCGTTTCCGACGGTGCCCATCTCGCCGCAACGCCGGCTGAGGCTGCTCGTGTCGGTATCGTGTTCACCATGCTTGCTGACGATGATGCCACGCGTGCGGTCGTCGAAGGCGTCGATGGTAT
This sequence comes from Thermorudis peleae, assembly GCF_000744775.1. NCBI lineage: Bacteria > Pseudomonadati > Thermomicrobiota > Thermomicrobia > Thermorudis > Thermorudis peleae. The sequence continues at coordinate 383,494 of NZ_JQMP01000001.1, forward strand.
TCTGGCCGGCTTGCCGGTTGGTGGTGTCCATGTCGCCGCCAGCACGCTGAGCGTTGCCTTCTCAGCTGATCTTGCACGGCTGCACCGCCAGCGTGACCAGCGCTACGTCGCCGCTCCAGTTTTCGGCCGTCCCAGTGTCGCTGAACAGGGTGGATTGCGTATCGTGGCAGCTGGGCCGCGCGAGACTCTTGACATGCTTCGCCCACTTTTCCATGCACTTGGGCCTGACCTGTTTGTGGTTGGCGAGGCACCCGAACTCGCACATGCCGTTAAGGTCATTGGCAACTTCCTGTTGACAGCAATGGTTGAAGCCCTTTGCGAGTCCTTTGTGCTCGCTGGCAAAGCTGGCATCGAGCGTGCTCGCTTCGCTGAGGTCGTCAACGCGGTTTTCCGCTCACCATTGGTTGAAAGCTATAGCCAGCTCTTGTTAGCTGAGCGCTTCGATCAGCCAGCGTTCCGCCTACGCCTCGGTCTCAAGGACGTGCGGCTTGCGCTGGCGTTGGCTGAGGCGACTACTACACCGTTACCGCTTGCCGATCTGATTCGGCAGCATGCGATCGAAGGCGTGGCACGAGGGATGAGTGAGCACGACTTTACGGCGTTGCTTCGTGTTCTCGAGGCACATGCCGGTATCGGCCCAATGGCGAGCAAGTCTGCCTAGGGCTCAGGTTTGACAGCGCAGGCAGGCTCTGGTTAGAATAATCCCGACTAAACTAGTCAGGATTCATAGTGGTAGGGGAGGGAGTCATTGGACAAGCCACAGCAAACAGACGGGCAAGCAATTCTGGCCGCGCTGCGTGAGCGCCGCAGCGTCAAGGCCATGCGGCCCGACCCTATATGCCCAGAGCTGGTGATGCAGGTGATCGAAGCGGCAACGTGGGCGCCGAACCATCACCTAACGCAGCCCTGGCGCTTTTTTGTCCTCACTGGTGAAGCGCGTGCTGCACTCGGTGAGGTATTAGCACGTGACCCCTCACTTTCTCCGACGAAACGCGAGGCGGTCCGCAGCAAACCGCTTCGCGCTCCTGTGATCATCGCCGTGGCTGTTGAGCCTGATCCCAAGGCCCAGCTACTTGATGAACTAAGCGCTGGAGCTGCCGCGATCCAGAACATGTTGCTCGCGGCGCATGCCCTTGGCCTTGGCGCAATCTGGCGAACTGGCCGTGCGATCGAGGATCCAGGGGTGAAGCAATTCCTCGGTCTGCCCGAGCACGCTGTGCTGCTCGGCTTCATTTACCTCGGCTATCCAGCTGTGGTACCGAATGCCCCAGATCGCCGCCCAGCTGCCGAGGTCACAATGTGGATTGATGGACAGCACGCTGCTGATGCGCTCCAGCGTGTCCTGGCCAGCAACGCTATATCGGGTAGTCCAGTAGCATCCGGAGGTGAGGCGTGAGTCTTGAGACGAGCACGCAGCACGCGCACGCAGTGCTCCGTGCTGCACATGACGCCAGCTATCGCTATCCTACCGATTTCGGCGGCTTCTCGGCCGAAGTCGATCTCACTGATGGCCAGCAGCGAGGGCATGGTCGTATTGTGGCTTCTTCACCACGAGCCGTTGAGGTCTGTCTGCCAGGAGTGTCAACCGACCTCGCCGAATGGGTCAAGCAGACACTCGCATCCGAGCTCATGCACCGCTGGCCACGCCCGTACGAAGCTGGCGATGGACGGTATCAGTTGGTGCTTGAGCAGGCGCCAGAACATCCGCTCGGCGATTGCATCCGCCTGCTCGATGATCCATTTCATTCGAGCTATCGTGTGCGCGATGGAGTGATCACGCTCGTTGCCCGTGAGATCGGCGACGAAGCGTTTCACATCATTACTCTCGTGCGAGAGCCTGGTCCTGACGGTCGTTGGCTCCCCACACATTATGTGGTTGTGTTTCACGACCGTGCCACTGGACAGATTCGGCGCACGAGCGTCCACGAAGCCCAGTACACCGTGGTAGACGGCGTGGCCTTGCCGGAGCGCATGCGCGAGGTGACAACCAGCCCCACCGGGCTCGTTGTCCGCGAGATGCGCTTGCACAACCATCAGCGGCTGCCACGATCCCAGGGGGTACCGGCAGCATAAAGCGGGCTAGCCACAGCCAGCCCGCTCTTGGCACGCATCACGGAATCGCCCGGCGCACGCTCGAGGCCGCGAGCACGCGCCGGCCTTGGGAGCAGAGGCGACCCCGCGCTGCACACACAAGTGTAGCACGGTCTCGCCTTTCGCTCCGCGCTCACGGGTTTGGGATAAGGGTGAGAAGAAAGGGAGAACGGAGCGATGGTTCGAGGCCTGTATCGCATCCTCATGGTCATGCTCGTCGTCAGCTTCCTGGCCGCTTGCAGCAATGGCGAACGTTCACAGCCGACTGCAACGACTGCTCCAACAACAACATCAATGGCCGCTTCAACGCCATTCCCAAGTCCAACGCCAAGCACAGCAAGCACGACAATGCCGCGCCCAACGGCGAACGCAACAGCCGCTGCAAGCCCAACCCGGAACACGACGGCGACAATAGCCACCACGACCGTAACAACGCCGAGTCCGACGCCTGCGCCAGCAACGCCGACAGCCCTCCCGGTCACGATCACTGATGCGACAGGGAAGCAAGTAACGGTACAGGATGTGAGCCGGATCGTCCCAGTCAACGGTGATATTGCTGAGATTGTCTGGAGCCTCGGGCTCGGCGATCGAATCGTCGGCGTCGACACAAGCGCAACGTACCCACCTGATCTGCTCAAGAAGCTGCCGCATATCGGGTATCAGCGAGCGTTGAGCGCTGAAGGCATCCTCTCGTTAAAGCCGACTGTTGTCATCGGCACCCCCCTGGCCGGCCCAGCCCAAGTGCTTGACCAAGTGCGTGCGGCAGGTATTCCCGTTGTGATCGTCGAGAATCCGACTTCGATTGATGCACCAATGGTTAAGATTCGACAAGTTGCCCGAGCGCTCGGTGTCCCCGACCGTGGCGAGGCGCTGGCACGGCAAGTTGAGCAGGAGATCAAGGACGCACAAGCACTTGCAGCCCGTGCCACAAGCCATCCGCGTGCAGTCTACCTTCACTCCCCAGGGTCAGCGCATGAACCCCAGGTTGCTGGAACCAACACCGCCGCTCACGTGATGATCGAAGCGGCTGGTGCGATCGATGCTGCAGCAGCCGCTGGTATTCAGGGCTACAAGACACTGACCGCTGAAGCGATGACAGCTGCAGCTCCTGACTACATCCTGATCTTCACGACTGATCTCGAAGCCACAGGCGGCATTGATGGCTTACTGCAGTTGCCTGGCATTGCCCAGACACCAGCTGGCCAACACCGTGCTGTGCTGGCATATGATGGCCAGTTCCTCCTTGGCATGGGGCCGCGCACTGGTCAGGCACTGCGCACATTAGTGCTTGCGTTGCACCCAGAGTTGGGGAAGCAATCATGAGTCGTGTACTAACGCAATCGCAGCCAGCGGGAGTGGTTCCGTCTGCCTGGCGCTCTGGTCGAGCCTGGGGAATGGCTACGCTTGCAAGTGGGCTGCTACTTGGCGCCGTTATTCTCAACGTGATGATCGGCGCGGTTGAGGCAACGCCTCGTCAAGTGCTCGCTGTCTTGCTGCATCATCTCGGCATTGGCGCGCTCGCAGGTGACGTGCCAGCACAACTCGATGCAGTGATCTGGGTCATCCGCCTCCCACGCGTGTTTCTTGCGATGCTGGTGGGTAGTGCCCTTGCCACAGCTGGCGCACTACTCCAAGGGCTGTTCCGCAACCCACTCGCTGATCCCCATATCATCGGTGTCTCGGCCGGTGCCTCATTAGCAGCCGTCGCCACGATCGTCTTCAACCTCGCCTCCTTCAGTCTATGGGTGCTGCCAATCGCAGCCTTCACCGGCGGCCTCTTGGCTACAGCAGTGACCTACCGGCTTGCCCGTGTCGGTGCGCGGACTGAGGTACTAACCCTCGTGCTTGCCGGCATTGCAATCAACGCTGTAGCGGGTGCTGCGACGAATTTGCTGATCTACTACGCCTCAGATCAGCAACTCCGCGCTGTCGTATTCTGGTCGATGGGCAGTTTGGGTGGTGGAACATGGCGTGCAGTTGCCAGTGCCCTTCCCTTCATTGTCGCCGGGCTGTTGCTTGCGCCCCGATGGGGACGTGCGCTTGACCTCCTTGCGCTGGGTGAACGTGAAGCATTTTATCTTGGTGTCCCGATTGAGCGGCTGCGTTGGCAAGTGATCTGTGTTGCAGCCATTCTGACTGGCGCCTCCGTCGCTGTTGCTGGGGCAATTAGCTTCGTTGGGCTTGTCGTTCCCCATGTGCTTCGCTTGCTTTGCGGCCCCTCGCATCGCACCCTGCTGCCACTCAGCGCCATCGGCGGTGCAATCATCGTGCTGCTTGCTGACCTGGTTGCTCGCACTGTAGTTGCCCCGACTGAGTTACCCCTTGGGGTCATCATGGGATCGATTGGTGGACCATTCTTCCTGTGGCTTGTGCGCCGCACGCGACGCGCACAGGGGGGTTGGGCATGAGCAACGTAACCGTGGTCGAAGCCCACGACCTTTCCTATGCTGTCGGCCAACGGACAGTACTCGAGCACATCACCCTTGAAGTGCAAGCGGGTAAGTTCTATGCACTCGTTGGCCCCAACGGTGCTGGTAAGACGACGCTGTTACGGCTGCTCGCTGGCGAACTACGGCCTTCGTCGGGAGTTGTTCTGATTCAGGGCCAACCTGTGCAGGACCTTTCACCTGAGGAGCTTGCACGGCGTCGGGCTGTCCTGTCACAGCAGACAGTCGTGCAGTTTGCGTTCACGGCCTGGCAAGTGGTGGAAATGGGACGCGCACCACATTGGCGACGTGTTCCACCCGCCACGGATAACCTGATAATCCGGCAGGCCTTGGAGCGCACCGGTGCACTGGCGCTAGCTGATCGCGTCTACCCTACTCTCTCTGGTGGTGAACAAGAGCTCGTCCAACTATCGCGTGTCCTAGCACAAGAAGCACCGCTGATCCTGCTCGATGAGCCAGCTGCCGCGCTCGATTTGCACCGTCAAGCGTTGCTCATTCACATCATTAAGGAACTGCAAGCTCTCGGCGTCGCTATCATCGCCGTGCTCCATGATTTTGGTCTTGCCAGCATCGCGGACGAACTCTGGCTGCTCCACCGCGGTCGGCTTGTTGCGAGTGGGCCGCCTGATGCTGTCTTGATCGCTGACCAACTCGAGTCTGTCTTTGGCTGCGCCCTTACCGTTGTGCCGGTTCCGCAAGCGCAGCGCATCCTCGTTGTGCCGATGTTCCAGTCACCAACAGCGAAAGGTGAGGGAGAGCAATGGAGCGCTGGCTAGTAAGAGTTCACGGCATTGCATGGGCTACAGCGCATGGGCATCCAGTCATTATCGTGCGCGGCGTTGAACATGACTTCTGGTTTGGCATCGCTGCCTCGCCGAGCGATGCCCAAGCCTTAGCGGACTGTCCATGTGCACTGGGGAGCGGACACGGGCGACTTGTTCGGCTCTTCGCCGCTGTGCTCAATACTGTTGGCATACAGCTGACAGAGGTGCAATTGGACGTCGATCGAGCAGGATGTCTGGAAGCGCACCTGCTATTCATTGGCCCAACGAGTCAGCATACAGTGCTGGCTCATGGTCTGGATGGTGTCGTTCTCGCGACTGTGCTTGGTGTCCCAATGACCATGACGCAGCAGAGTGTGCACCTTGCAGCACAACGCACGCGTGGCATGCCAAGGGTATCGCCATTCTCGAGTGACCGGCCCACAACGAACGACGGTTTATCACCGGATCTTCAGGCGTTTCTGGCCTCGCTTGACCTTGATCCTCTTGACTAACTCCCTGCCGCGCCAAGCTTTCGTCGAAAGGCGGTGAGCCAGTCGTGTAGGCTGCTCACCGCCCTATCCTGTGCCAGCAGCACACCATCTCGCTCGACAGTAATGGCGAGCGGGCTCGGTGGCCGGTAGACCCACCAGAATTCACGCCGCGCAAGTACTCGCTCAAGCGAAGCTTGCAATGCGGCAGCAGCACGCTCGAGCGGCAGTGTCAGTGCGGCATCCCACCCTCGTGCACGTTTCACCGTCACGGTTGTCGTCTGCTCGGTCCAGCGTTCCGCCTCTTGCGAGAGCGCGCGGTCACCAGCTACCAGGCCGAGTGGGATCCCTTGTTCGCCAAGCCACCATGCCAAAAGCGCAAGTTCTCCAACAGGCTGACCGTTGACGGTTACGGTAAGGTCTGGGGCGAACGTCTGACTGCAAAACCCTTCGGCGCCCGTCATCGCGTGCAGCCCGTGTGCGATTGCGACATCGACGCGCTGCGATAGTGCGCCGTCGAGCAACGTGACGTTATCCGGCATCACAGCTGGGGTTAACGGCGTTGCGCCTGGGTGCCACGCATGCCAATCGACCACAGTTATCGCGCTGGCGCCCAGCGCGCGCAGGTGCGTGATCAGCACGGCTAGCTCGGCCTGACGTGCTGCCAAGCCAGCGGCATAATCGACCGATCCCGGCAAGCATGCCGTCGCTCGATCAATACCACTAACGCCTGGCAAATCGCTGATCAGCAACAGGTGCACGTATATACTCCTTTCGTTGCGATAAGGCTACACGGTGGTCAAAACCATTGGCAGGAGACTAAGCACGTTGCCGGCGGAGAAGCCGTTGTAGTATGCTCCATAGTACTCTCGTACCGGATCGGGCGCGAAGGCGTCGAAAAACAAAACCACGGAGCTTCTCTAGCCGTTAAATAGAGTAGAAGCCTCAGCACTTTCCAGCCCAATAGTGAAGCGACTGGCAAAGCCCGCCAAAGCTGCCCGCTCACCTGTGAAGCGGGCGGTATCCGTTTTCGTTTTGCCACCAACGCAAGCGGGCTGAAGGGGGTGACAGCGGAAGGATTACCGAGCAACGCGTCCAAAAGGTCTACCCCAGCCGGCGTACACATGCCAACGGGAAGGGGCGCGGCGACTGCGCCGGCGTTGTCGTTGTTCTGTCCGGTGTCATCAGCATCGTCAGTCCAGGGTATGCCAACGCTGTGCCGCTTTCAGGCGACGCAGCTCGTCTTTGCATACGCACATGCATGGACAGGAGGCGTTTGTGAAGGATGAGCAGAGAGGAACATGCGCGAGAACGCGCAGGACGTGAGGGAACAATGAGCTTAGTTGAACGGTTACAAGAGTACCGGGCTGAAGAAGAGCAGCTGAAGTGGGAAGGGACGTTTGCTGATTACTTCGAGCTCGTGCTGCACAACCCCCAGATTGCCCAGCTTGCACACGCCCGGATCTACAACATGATCATGGACGCTGGTGTCGAGGAACTCCCGGATGGTCGCGTACGCTACAACTTCTTCGCCGACGAGATTTTTGGTCTTGAGAAACCACTTGCCCAGATTGTTGAATATTTCCGCTCTGCAGCCCAGCGCTTAGAAGTCCGCAAGCGTATTCTCTTGCTCATGGGTCCGGTCGGCGGCGGCAAGTCGACGATAGTTGCCAAGCTCAAGCGCGGGCTGGAGCGCTACACCCGAACCGAACGTGGTGCAGTTTACGCCATTAAAGGTTGTCCAATGCACGAAGAGCCGCTCCACCTGATCCCCGAAACCTTGCGTGACGAGGTGATGCGCGAGTACGGCATTTATATCGAGGGGGAGCTCTGCCCATGGTGCCGCTTCCAGCTGGAGCAGGCCGAGCGCAATGAGCGGCATCCGTGGAGCCGCCCTGGGCAGCCGTTCAGTGGGCGGCACGAAGATGTGCCAGTTGTGCGCATCGCATTCTCGGAGAAACACCGCATTGGCATCGGCACCTTCACGCCCTCTGATCCAAAGTCGCAGGACATTGCAGAACTGGTTGGCAGCATCGATCTCTCAACTATCGGCGAGGTCGGTACAGAGTCTGATCCCCGCGCCTATCGCTTCGACGGCGAGCTGAACATCGCTAACCGCGGGCTCGTCGAGTTCATCGAGATGCTTAAGGTCGACGAACGCTTCCTCTATGTGTTGCTGACACTTTCACAGGAGCAGAATATCAAGACTGGCCGCTTCCCGATGATCTATGCTGACGAGGTTGTCATCAGCCATACCAACGAGCACGAGTACAACGCATTTGTCGGCAATAAGCGGAGTGAAGCGCTGCAAGACCGGATCATTTTGGTCAAAGTCCCCTACAACTTGCGTGTCTCAGATGAGGTTCGCATCTATCAGAAGCTACTACGCCAGAGTGCGATCCGTGACGTCCATATTGCACCGGGAACCCTCGAAACCGCTGCCACGTTCGCGGTGCTCACTCGGCTGGAGGAGAGTAAGAAAGCCGGGATGACGCTTATGAAGAAGCTCAAGCTCTACGACGGCCAAGCTGTCGAGGGCTACACGCCTCAAGATGTCCGTGAGTTACAGGAGGAAGCTGTTCGCGAAGGCATGGACGGGATCTCACCCCGCTACGTCATTAACCGCATCTCGGCTGCCATCGTCCGCGACGGCGTGCAGTGCATTAACGCGATCGATGTGTTGCGCAGCCTGCGCGACGGCCTGGAGCAACATACGAGCATTACTCGGCAGGAACGCGAGCGCCTCCTCAACCTCATCGCTGAAGCGCGACGCGAATATGATGAGTGGGCCAAGCGGGAAGTGCAACGTGCTTTCGTCTACTCGTTCGAGGAATCGGCCCGGACGCTGCTCAATAACTACCTCGATAACGTCGAGGCCTACTGCAACCGCACCAAGGTCATTGATCCGATTACCGAAGAGGAGATGGAGCCAGACGAACGACTGATGCGCTCGATCGAAGAACAAATCGGTATCACCGAGAACCAGAAACGGCAGTTCCGTGAAGAGATCCTGATCAAGATCTCCTCACTCGCCCGGCGCGGGCAGAAGTTCGATTACACCTCACATGAGCGGCTACGCGAGGCAATCGAGAAGAAGCTCTTTGCCGACTTGCGTGATGTCGTCAAGATTACGACGTCGACGAAGACGCCAGACCCCGATCAGCTTCGCCGAATCAACGAAGTGGTTGACCGGCTTGTGCAGCAGCAGGGTTACTGCCCGGTCTGCGCTAACGAGTTGCTCAAGTACGTTGGGGCGTTGCTGAACCGTTAGACGTAAGCAGCCGGCGCATAGGGGGCGAAGACGATGACAAGCGTTTTCCTCACGCGTGAAGACTGGTCACTCCACCGTAAGGGGGCAATTGACCAGGCTCGCCATATGCAGAAGGTTAAGGAGGCAATCAAGCAGAACTTGGCTGACATCGTCAGCGAGCAGTCAATTATCACGAGCGACGGGAAGAAAGTCCTGCGTGTCCCAATTCGCACGCTCGAAGAATATCGCTTTCGCTTCGACCCCGACGCTGGGAAGCAGGTTGGCCAAGGCCAGGGTGGCACGCAGGTTGGCGATGTCGTTGGCCGGGTCGGCCAAGGGCAAGGGCCAGGACAAGGCTCGCGGGCTGGTGATCAACCCGGCATCGACTACTACGAAGCTGAGGTGACTGTCGACGAGCTGGCTGAGTTGATCTTTGAAGATCTCGAGTTGCCAAACTTGGAAGAAAAGCGCCTGCGTGAACTTGAATCAGAGACCGTGCGCTTCACTGACATCCGCAAGCATGGCCCCTTCGCCAATCTCGACAAGAAGCGCACTATTCGTCAAAACATCGTCCGCAACGCCAAGCTCGGCAACCCGCGCTTCGGAGGGCTGAAAAACGACGACCTGCGGTTCAAGACCTGGGAACGTGACATCAAACGCGAATCGAACGCAGTCGTCATCGCCATGATGGATGTTTCCGGATCGATGGGGCCGTTCGAGAAGTATGTTAGCCGGGCTTTTTATTACTGGATGGTTCGCTTCTTACGGACTCGCTATGATCATGTCGAAATCCGCTTCATTGCCCATCATACTGAGGCCAAGGAAGTGACGGAGGAGGAATTCTTTACCCGAGGGGAGAGCGGCGGCACACGCGCCAGCTCTGCCTATGAGCTGGCGTTAGCGCTCATCGAGCAACAGTTTCCGCCGGACTCATGGAACATTTACCCGTTCCACTTCTCAGACGGCGATAACTGGCCATCGGACAACGACCTCTGCCGCAAGCTTGCCGAAGAGCTTCTCGCCCGTTGCAACCTCTTCGGCTACGGAGAAATCCGGCAGGGGCGCTATGCCTACCAGAGCACGTTGATGCACACCCTGGAGCGGATCAACAATCCGAAGCTCGTTACCGTCATCATTACTGAGAAGACCGATGTCTACCCCGCCCTCCGCAAGTTCTTTGGCCCTGAGGCCCGACGGGAGGCAAGCCATGCCTGAGCAGAGCGAGCATGCGCTAGTCGAGCTCGAGCGACGGATTGCTCAAGTGTGGGAGATCGGCGAACGGCTCGGCCTGCGTCCCTTCCCGACTCACTTCGAACTCGTCCCGGCAACAGTCATGTACGAAATTGGTGCCTATGGCATGCCTGGTCGCTTCTCCCACTGGACACACGGCAAGGCATACCAGGTACAGAAGACACTCTATGACTATGGTCTAAGTAAAATCTACGAGCTGGTTATCAATACGAACCCCTGCCACGCCTTTCTGCTTGAGACCAACACGGTGCTTCAAAACACGCTGGTGGCTGCACATGTGCTGGCGCACAGCGACTTCTTCGCCAATAACGCGTACTTTGCCCGCACGTCCCGCCGCATGCTTGACACTGTTGCCCTGAATGCCGAGCGGATCGAGCGCTACGAGTTTGAACATGGGCGAGAGGAAGTGGAAAAGCTTCTGGATGCTGCCTTAGCTATTCAAGAGCACGTCGACCCAAGCCTTGATGCAATTCGTGAGGCTGCCGCTGAACCGACTAGCCCGCCACTGACGCCCTATGACGACCTTTGGCGCTATGATGCGCCTTCATCCTCTGCACCCACCCACGCTACCCCCGAGCAGCGGCGCAAGCGCATTCCGAGTGAGCCCGTCCGCGACTTACTCAAGTTCATCCACGATTACTCCCCCACCCTTGAGGACTGGGAACGCGACGTTGTTGCGATTGTGCGGGCGGAGATGTGCTACTTCTACCCGCAGATCCAGACAAAGGTGATCAACGAAGGCTGGGCATCCTACTGGCATGCTCGCATCATGCGTGAGCTTGACCTCACGCCCGAGGAGCACGTCGAATTTGCCCGTCTTCACGCTGCCGTGCTTCAGCCTTCGCCACGCCGGCTCAACCCGTATCACCTTGGCTACACCATCCTTTGCGATATTGCTCGGCGCTACGGCGAAGACACACTCTTCCTCGTCCGGGAAACTGAAAACGACGTTTCTTTCATTCGAAATTACTTAACCAAAGAACTCGTCGACGAACTTGACCTCTACCTCTATGAGCGGCAGGGAGATGACCTGGTCGTGGTTGACAAAGATTGGCAGGCTGTCCGCGATCGGTTGATTGCCGAACTTGGCGGCAATCATATCCCGGTGATCCTCGTCGAGGATGGCGACTATCACGGCAACCTCGAGCTCTATCTCCGACACGCCTGGGATGGACGCCCACTCGATTTGCCCTGGGCCGCCAAGACCTTAGAACACATCTACAGGCTTTGGGGCCGGAAGGTCTGGCTCGAGACCCGCATTGACGATACTCGGCTGATTCTGAGCTATCATCCCCGCGAGGGGCATAAGCAGATGCGGGAATGAGCAGCATTAGCCTTCGGTCAGATCGCTGGCCCCCAGAGGAAAAGTGCGATCATCGCCCCGACGCAGAGGTAGGAGCCGTAGGGTAAGAAGTCGTGGCGCGAGCGCAAGCGCAAGGCAAGCTGACCCAGTCCACTGATGGCGGCCAGTGCCATGCCCAGAATCAGCGTCGGCATAACCCAGTGAACGCCAACGAACAGCCCAATAAGCCCAGCGAGGAAAATATCGCCCGCGCCGAGTGCAGCACGTCGATACAGCAGAAGCCCAATGACGAAGAACAGGCCGAATAACGCTGTTGCGAGTATCCCTCCCGCCAGCGCACGCAAGACAGCGCCAAGCGAGTCAAACGCTGCCAACAGCAAGGCGAGCGCACCAGCAGGTACGAGCGTGACCGGATAAATCTCGTGTCGCCGCCAGTCCATCCAGAGGATTGGCAAAAGCCACAGCGAGAACAGCGTAACCGCCAGCGCCTGTACGCTTATGCCATAGCGGAGGAACGCTCCAGCGGCGAGCGCAGCCCCAAGCCAGCGCACTGTGTGGAAGCTCCATGGTAACGGGGTACCACACGTGCGGCAGCGGCTTGCCCAGATAAGCCATTGTGCAGTGGAGGTAACCGGTTGACCACAGCGGGCACAGAGGGGCGCACCGAACATCGGCGCATCAGCTGGAAGCCGGGTGACAATACCCGCAGCGAGTCCTCCAGCCGCATAGCCAACTAGAAAAGCGAGCGCAGCAACAAACCCCAACGTGACGCTTGGCCCCATGACTACTCCTCACACTACCAAGCCAAGCATGAGATGGTTTGGTGAGCAATGGGACAAACGTCACTGCTAGCCGCGGGCATCACGGGCGGCTTTAGCCGCGGCCCACATGACAGCGAGTGGCGGTTCCTGACCAGTCCACAAGCGGAACGACGCGGCTCCCTGGTGCACAAGCATCCCAAGGCCATCGATCGCGCGCAGGCCACGCGAGCGGGCAGCCTGCAGCAGCAGTGTGTCACGATAGGTCAAGTCATAAACGGTGGCATGCGTGGGCAAGGCAGCAAGCAGCGTAAGGTCGAGCGGCGCGCTGGCACCATCCCAGCCGACGCTCGTCGCGTTGACGAGCAGATCGGTCGACATTAGGACATCGGCAAGCCGCTCGTCAAGCGGTACAGCCTGACCGCCAAGCTCACTTGTTAGTGCCTGTGCTCGGGCAAGCGTGCGGTTTGCAACGACAACTGAGCGGCAACCGGCCTCAGCGAGTGCGACGAGCACGCCGCGCGCAGCTCCACCAGCGCCAAGTACAGCGACACGCACATCGGCTGGCTCGATTCCTACTTCATACAGCGACGCGAGAAACCCCGGCACGTCCGTGTTTTCTCCGAACAGTCGGCCGTCTTCCTGCCGGACAATCGTGTTCACTGCGCCTGCGCGTTGGGCACGCGCACTCGCGACATCGACATACGAGAGTGCGGCTACTTTATGCGGCACGGTGACGTTCGCACCGAGGAATGTCGGGTGGCGCAGAGCGGCAATGCGCGCAGCCAACGCCTCTGGCGGCGTCGGCCATAGCTCATAGCGAACCGGCAGGCGAAGCGCGTCGAATGCCGCTTGCTGGAACGCTGGCGAGAGGCTATGCGCAACTGGATAGCCGATCAACCCGACACGCTGCATCACCGCCCCTGCACTTTATTAATGTTCTTGACATGCTCATCGTACGTTGCGGCAAAGAGGTGCTCACCCGATCCATCACCCTTGGCCACAAAGTAGAGATAGTTGGTCTGCGCTGGGTTCAACGCAGCCTCGATGGATGCCAAGCTAGGGTTGCAGATCGGTGTTGGTGGCAACCCAGTTGTCTTATACGTGTTGTAGGAGCTGTTCACTTTGTCAATGAGCTGCGGCGTTACCGTTGGCCACCAGTTACCTGCGCTGCCAGCCGCATACTGTACCGTCGGATCCGACTGCAGCGGCATCCCCTCCTTGAGTCGGTTGTAAAACACGGAGGCGATAATCGGGCGTTCTTGGTCAACCGCTGCTTCCCGCTCGACAAGTGATGCGACCTTCAACACGTCATAAAAGCTGCGGTTCAGCGCCTTGGCCTTGCTGCGCTCCGCAGCCGGCACACGCTGACCGAAGTTCTGCAGCATCGTCGTAATAATGTCATCGACGCTGGCATCAGCGCGGAACTCGTAGGTGTCGGGGAAGAGGTATCCTTCAAGACTGGCGCCGTCCGGAAGGTCGGACAGGAAGTCGAACTGCGCCTTCCATTTGTTTGTGTTCTTGATTGCGCTGAGAAATTCATCCGGCGAGGCAATGAGCCCGACTTCAACAAGCTTCTCCGCATACTCTTCGGCTCGCCAACCTTCCTGGAATCGCACGCGCACTACTTGCACTTGCTCGGGAGTTGTAAGCGCATGAATGATCTGACTGACCGACATGCCCTGATAGAGCACATAGCGACCAGCTCGGATCTTAGTGTCTGCGTTGGCCAGACGGATACGGAACTTGAAATAGGTGGTCGAGCGAATCAGCCCGGCGTCGTGCAGACGGTTCGCGATGCTATCGACCGTCTCATCCGGCTGAATCGTGAACACAACCGGCTGCCCGACAGTGGCGTTGTTCTGTTCCAGATATCCAGCCAGGGTGCGTTGTGTTGTCACGACCACCGCGACAGCCAGGACGAGCACGGCGGCGAGTTTGAGGGCTTGTACCATGATCCTGAGCAACGAGATCGCCTCCCTGCTTGCAATCCGGCTTTCGGACCGGCCGCCGAGAGTCTACCAGTGACACTGCAACCCGGCAAGCCGCTCCTGGCCCTCGTTGGGCCAACAACAGTCGGCAAGACGGCTACTGCCATCTGGCTCGCTCAGGAGTTCAATGGCGAGGTTGTCTCAGCCGACTCCCGCTACCTCTACCGCGGAATGGACATTGGGACAGATAAGCCTTCGCCGGCTCAGCGTCAAGCCGTTCCACATCACTTGATCGATATCCTCGACCCACGCGATGAGTACTCGCTCGCACTCTACCAGCGTGATGCCTATCGAGCAATCACTGATATCCAAGCGCGCGGGAAGCTGCCAATCCTTGCCGGAGGCACCCCCCTCTACATTCGAGCGGTGCTTGAGGGATGGCGTATCCCACCAGCGCCGCCCAACCCTGCGTTACGGGCAGCACTCGAGGAGCGGGCACGCCGTGAGGGTCCCGAAGCGTTGCACCGAGAGCTGGCACGTGTTGACCCAATCGCAGCAGCTCGAATCCCGCCGAGTAACGTCCGCCGTGTTATTCGCGCGCTCGAGATCTTCACGCAGACTGGCCAACCAATGACGGCACTTGAGGGGCGACAGCCACCCCCCTGGCGCATACTGATCATCGGGCTTACGCTGCCTCGCGATGAACTGTATCGTCGCATTGACGAGCGCGTCGATCGGCAGATTGCCCAGGGGTTGGTCGACGAAGTCCGGGCGCTGCTGGAACAGAACGTTCCCCCGACTGCTCCAGCACTGTCTGCGCTTGGCTATCAACAGATCGTTGCTTACCTCCAGGGGCACTTCACACTTGAAGAAGCGATTGCACGCATCAAATTTGATACGCATCGCTATGCTCGCCACCAGCTTACCTGGCTGCGCCGCCTCCCGCATGTGCAATGGGTTCGGGTTGACCAGCCAGGCTGGGAAGCGCAGGTCCGCGCGCTCGTTGCCACATTCCTCGCTGGACTGCCAACAGAGCAGAAAACCGCTCCCATCGGCCCCGACGTAGATCGAAGCGGAGATCACCGCAGGGGCGTGGTGCAGTAACCGGCAACCCGCTCGACGCAGGCCTCGCGCGTGGGGAGGAGGGCGCGAAACTCGGCGGTGGCGAGCCATTTGCCGGCTAGGCACGTGAGGAGGCACGAGAGGACGGCCAAAGGTGGCCGTCCTCTCGTGTTTGCTGATCGTCGATCCCTCGTGGGTGTAGCGAGGGCGTGTTTGGCATCCTTTCACATGGCGGGGTGTAACGACTTCCCCGCTCAGAAGAGGCATTGTCAATGGCGACTCGAGACCATCAGCTGCCCGTCGTGCTCGATCCTGACCATGTAGCTCGTGTACAGCAAGCGCTGCTTGCTTGGTACGCTGCTGGGCACCGTGACTTGCCTTGGCGGCAAACGCGCGACCCGTATCGCATTCTTGTCTCCGAGATCATGCTCCAGCAGACGCAGGTCGAGCGCGTTATCCCCAAATACCATGCCTTCCTCGCACAGTTTCCGACGGTCGAAGCCTTAGCACGAGCTCCACTCGCCGATGTTATCCGCGCATGGGCTGGGTTGGGATATAACCGTCGCGCGCGCTACGTGCACCAGGCTGCACAGGCCGTCTGTGAGCAGTACGGTGGCGAATTCCCACATGACCGGGCCGAACTTGAACGCTTGCCAGGTGTTGGGCGTTACACCGCTGGCGCAATTGCATGCTTTGCCTTTGAACAGGACGTCGGCTTTTGGGACACGAATATCGCGCGGGTGCTGCACCGAGTCTTCGTCGGGCCCGAGATACCTCGTCGCCAGCTGACAGCACGCCAGCTTGATATGCTTGCGGATGCACTCGTGCCGCCTGGCCGCGGTTATGACTGGAACCAGGCGCTGATTGAACTTGGCGCTGTCCAGTGCACAGCGCGGCGCCCAGCCTGCTTGACGTGCCCCCTACTGGCCATGTGCCGTGCGGCACCATCAATGCAAACCGCACTCGCACAATCGCAGCAGCGCCGAGAATCTGTTCCCTTTACCGAGACCACTCGCTACTTTCGCGGCCGTATCATCGCTGCATTACGAGCGCTGCCACCTGGCGCAGCGCTTGACCTGAACCAGCTTGGCCCACGTGTCCATCCGGCGTTCACGCCAGAGCGACTCCCTTGGCTGCGACAGCTCGTCGATGGGCTGGCTCGGGATGGACTTGTCGAAGTCGCTGAACCGGCAGCCATGTATGATGCTGGTACCGACGACGGCATAGCGGATGACGCGGTGCGTGTCCGTCTTCCAGGCACATGATCGAAGCGAGTTTGTGAAACCCCTCGCAATCTTTCGCGACATCTGGTAGGCTTAGGGGTGGCAACATACTATGCGTCGGAGGAAGGAGCGTGAACTCCGTGGCACGGAAGCAGCAACCAACCGCAGTTGCGACGACGATTGAGCGCGCGCCGCAGGTCTCCTATGAGGTCGGTGATTATCGTTACGGTGCAGGGTTTCTCGTCTTTGTGACAGTTGTAGCAATCCTCTTCCTGATCCTCTTTGCAACAGTGCTAACTGGGCTGTTGACCCACACGTCAATCTACAAGGTCTTCGGCGTTACGCTCTAACGCCTCTTCCGTCAACACAACGAGACAAGTACACGGCCGGACAATCTATCCGGCCGTTTGTGTTGCTGACGAGGCAAGCGCGGTCAGGCGACGCGCTGGGCAACGCGACCAGAGAGGCGCACCCAGGCCGGCGGTGTTTGCTCGGCGTCGAACTCGATACGCAGTCCACGCGCGTAGCTGTTCATGATGAGGAAGGTGTGTGGGCCGATCGGCACAGCGTGGAACGGTGGCTGCGGCCGCTCTTCGTGGCTCAGCCAGTCGATCGCTGTCACGTTGAGACGAAGAGAGCCCGCGGTAGGAGTGACCGTCACCCGGGCAAGCGGATAGTGATAGGTTCCAGCAAAACGCGCCAGTTCGGCTTCAGACATCGTGATAAGCGCTGGAGCACAGTCCTGCAGGCCGAGCCATTCGGCTAACAGCCAGCGCTCAAACTCGCGGTACATTGTGCTGCCGAGTACGTGATTGGTGAGGATCGCCCAAGCACATCGCCGTGCCGGCACCAGCACAAGATGTGCCTCAAAGCCGCTTGTCGAGCCACCATGGCCGACGAGTCGCTCGCCATCAACAGTCCAAAGCGCCCAGCCAAGCCCATAGTGCTCCGCCCATCCGCCCGCTACCGTCTGCTGCTCCTGCATGTGTTGGACCATCGTGCTAGAGAGGACGTCATCGTTCGGCGTAAGTCCAAGATGGAATGCAGCAAACCGGAGCAAATCGCGCACTGTGCCGATGATGCCACCAGCCGGGTTGACGCTGCGCGGCAAGGCGTAGCGCCGCACGACGTTACCTTCGAGACTGTGGCCGACGGCAACCGGATAGGCGATCGCCTCATGGGCAAAGAACGTGCTCTCTGTGAGATGCAGCGGCTCAAAAATGCGCTCACGCATCACCGACTCAAATGGCTGGCCGGTCACCACCTCGATGAGGCGTCCGGCGAGCGAAAAGCCGCTATTGCAATAACTCCACGTCGTACCGGGAGGATAGAGCTGAGGCAGGGTGTGCAGGCTGTCAACGTAGCGTGCTAAGGCATCGTCGCCAATACCGAAATCAGCGAAATAGTCGCCAAGGATGCCACTCGTGTGCGTCAGCAGGTGACGCAGCGTCAGCACCTGTTGTGCATCCGCATCGCTCAGCCGCAGCTCAGGCATGTAGGTTGTAATGGGTTCGTCGAGCGCGAGCTGGCCACGCTCAACGAGCTGAAGGGCAAGCGTTGTGGTGAAGATCTTGCTAATCGAGCCGATCTGAAAGCGCGTGTCCGAGCGAGTTACGCAGCCAGTTTCGCGACTCGCCACTCCATAGGACACAAGAAGGGGCTCCTTGCCAGCGTCAAGTAGCCCGACAACGGCGCCAGGTACCCCGTAGCGTGTACACGCAGCTGCAAGAGCGTGTTCGAGTCGTGCCTGGTCGATCACGTTTGCTCCTCTCCCACTGGTTCTGTGCTCTCTTGATTTCACCGAGCAGCTGGCGGCAGCGCAAGGGTTTTTGGCAAGCGTTAGCTACCATCCTCGCCTACCAGGCCGACCAGCCACCATCCACTGGAAGCGTTACTCCGGTAATCAAACTAGCGGCATCAGAAGCCAGGAAGACGACCGCGGCTGCCACTTCGTCTGGCGTACCCAGCCGCCCGAGTGGAATTCGTCGGAGCACCTCTTCACGAAAGCCGGGGATGCGCTCAAACATCGGCCGGGTCAGCGGGGTCTCAACGAAGGTTGGCGCAACACAATTGACCGTAATGCCGTGTGGCGCCCATTCGATGGCCAACGCCTTCGTCATCAGCGCGACCGCGGCCTTGCTGGCACAGTAGGCCGTGCGTTGAATCCAGCCGACGATGCTCATGTCCGATCCAATGTTCACAATCCGGCCGTACTGTTGGGCAAGCATATACCGTCCGACGGCTTGACAGGCAAAGAACGTGCCTTTGGCGTTCGTGTCCATGATCGTGTCCCAGGCTTCTTCGGTCACATCCGTTGCCCATTGTGGGATGTTTAAGCCTGCGTTGTTGACGAGAATGTCGATCCGGCCAAAGGCTCCAGCGACAGCATCAGCCATGTACTGAACAGCTTGGACGTCGCGCACGTCGACTGCCAGCGGCATCGCCTGCCGACCACGTGCAGCAATCTCGGCACAGACCTGCTCAAGTCGGTCCAGTGAGCGGCTGGTTACCGCTACATCGGCGCCGGCTTCCGCAAGGGCAAGCGCGATGGTGTAGCCAAGTCCGGAGCTTGCACCCGTCACAATTGCTTTCTTGCCGTCAACGCGCATATCACGTAGTGCACGTTCCATCGAGCCCCCTTCCCTAACCGAATACCCAGACGCGTGAATAGAGAATTATGTCAAGTTTTGCATTGATCCTTGAGAACTTCCCAGCGCTGTGCCAGCTGAGCAACTGGGCACTCGAAGCAGCGAAGCTGGCGGCAGCCAGTTGTTGCGAGATGGAGCAGCCCTTGCTCAGCCCGGGCTGAGCGGATTGGCACATGCGCCGTGCCGCAGATTTGCTCCCGTACTTGCTGGATGCGCCGATTGCCTGCGCCAGCTGGTAGCTGCAGCCAGAGTTGACTTGCTGCCTCTCGAAGCTGGTCGTTGTCCGTCTGGTCGGCATAGGCAAGCGCGAACGGCACCACAGCATTCACGATTAGCTCATGTGCCCGGTCAGCCCCGAGATATGGACGAGCGGTAGCCAGCCAACGCCGCAGCGCGGCATGGGCATAGTCTGCTTGGACCGCATAGATGCATTCGTTGAGCAGCCCATGTTCACTGTGAGCAATCAACGAGGCCATGGCAAGCAACCGGCGTATAGGGTGATTGGTCGGCCGTTGGCGGTGGAGGCGCCATGCTGTTGGCGACAGCACGTGATAGCGGAGGTCTGCTGCTTCAGTCTCCCAGATATGTTCCACAGCCTGGAGTGTTGCCGGGGCAAGTTTGGCAAGCGCAGCATCGCGTGGGGCAAGCGGCAAAAAGCCGCCGACACCGAGCAGGTACGCGGCTGCCGCTGCCCAACGCTCTGTGTGAGGGTGGCGAGCTATGGCTCCTTCAATCCACGCCAACGGCAGTCGCTCGGCCAGAGCCTGCATTGGTGTTCGGTTGGCACTGTAGCCGAGGCCATCGAGCAACAGCGCGTAGAGCGTTTGTCCTGGGGAGTCAACAGTGAGCTGGCCGCTCACACGCGCGACTTTGCCTGCAAGACGTTCGTCACCAGCGGCTTCCCACACAGCAACCAGTGCCTCTGGAGCGTGCGCGGCAACAACCGGCGCACAATGGGTGAAGCCGAGGGCATCGAGCCGCGGCCACTCAGGGGAGACAAACGTGTCAAGCGGCCCAGCTAACTGGTGGGCCAGCGCTATGGTTGGCACAGACCGGCCAGCGCAGTCTCGCACTGGTGTGCCCAGGTCATCCCAGTAGATGACGTGCAACGCGACTCCACAGTAGTTTGGATCCCGGTCATGTCCGTGGGCGTACCACGCCGAAGCACGCACGTGCACTTCAACCGCGCCGCGTACCAGCTGACCGCCAATATCGAGCAAAGCATCGGCGAAGTCTGGGCCAGCTGCCCGTGTCCAGACACCTCGGTAGATAACACGCAACGGACGACCGTCGGTCAAATGTAGCGCCGGTGCAAGCCACTGTGCTTGCCATACTTCAACGACGCGCCGCTCATCGATCAGGAGCTGCGGTGCCTCATCAGCGAGCGCGGCCGGGTTGTGGATCTCCGGACAGTCGCTCATGGATGGGTAACCCGATAGGCTGGATCGTACTGTTCACCCTGCCGTGCCTCGTCAGGATGAGCCCGAACGTGCTCAGCCCAGTAAGCCGCGACTTCGCTGCCGGTTGCAAACCAGACATGTGGGAAGGTACGGATGAAATCGATCAGTTGTTGCAGCATCAGCACGCGTCCAGGTCGACCAGACAGCTGCGGGTGCATCGTCAAGTTGAACAGCCCGCCGTAGTGGTAGATGCCACGAAACTCTTCTTGCCAGGCTTGCAGGGCTGCTGCGGCTGGTTGGATCGGGCGGCTTGTGCGACCAGGCCCAAACAGGAAGAATGGGGCATCATCGAGCAGCCATTGGACAGGTAACTCGATCACCTCTGTGCCAGGATGCTTCCAGGGCAGGAAGTGACTCATCAAGTTTGATGAGTAGCGAAAGCCAGCGGCCGCGAGCAACTCCAGCGTGTGCGCCGAAAACCCCCACGCTGGTGAACGGTAGCCTTGAGGCGCTTCGCCCGTGATCGCGCGCAGGGCCTCAATGCCTTTCTGCAAGACCTCAGCCTCTTGTTCACGAGAGAGTTCCGTTGGTCGTTCGTGGAGATAACCATGGTGACCAATCTCGTGTCCCTGCTCGTGGATCGTTTCTACAATATCGGGGTGGTGCTCAGCTACCCAACCGGGGATGAAGAAGGTGGCACGAAGATTATTGCGGCGGAGCAGTTCGAGCAACAGCGGCGTGCCGACTCGGGCGCCATACGTGCCTTGGGAGAGCATGCCAGGCTTATCACGGTGCTCGAGCGATCCGGCCAACCAGAGGGTTTCAGCGTCGAGATCGAATGTTAGCATCACTGCGCACTGTGCGCCGTCGTACCAGCGGCCCATCGCCTTCCTCCCTTCGGCATGATTGGCCGATGAACCTAGCGGTATCGTAACAGCCAACAGCGAAAGACGCGAGCCTTGCAGTCTGAACCGCACTCTGCTAGGGTGAGCGCCGATGTGATTGGGAGGGGTATGCGACGCGTCCCAGCTTCAGCTGAACACGCTGCCAACACAACGAAACGTGGGGCCGGCCTATTACGCATGCTCCGGCTCTCCCAGGCATACCGGGCCCTCTGGCTGAGCACCGTCTTCACTCAGATTGCGCAATGGATGCTTCAAGTCTCGCTCGGCTGGCTTATGCTGAACTTAACAGATTCAGCGTTCTGGATCGGCCTCAATGGCTTAGCAAGTGGCGTACCGTTTTTGCTTGTTGCCTTGCCAGTCAGCCCGTTGCTGGATCGGGTAGACCGGCGGGCATTACTTATCGCTTGTCAAGCCAGCGCGCTGATAATCAGCCTCGGACTCGCCGTCGTGACCCAATTTGGTGCTATGCGCCCGTGGATCATCTTACTCGGTGCGTTTCTGAACGGCCTGGTGCTCGCAGTCAACAACACGGCCCGGCAGATTGTCGTGCCAGCACTCGTTCCGCGCTCAGGACTGCAGAACGCTATTGGCCTGCTCTCAGCCGGTCAGAACGCAACACGCATCGTTGGGCCGTCGCTTGCCGGGCCGTTGATCGCCGTGCTTGGCTCAGCTGGTGCACTCTTTGTCCAGGCTGGCTGCCTTACCGTCGCACTTGTGAACACCATGCAGTTGCCCCCGCTGCGCCCCGACGCAGCCGCCCGCAGTGCACTCCTTGACGACCTCGTTGAAGGCGTGCGCTATGTGCTGCGCCACGATAGCATCATTGGCTTGCTCGTGCTGGCAGCAGTGCCAACTGTTTTCGTCTTCCCCTATCTCCAGTTCTTGCCAATTTATGCCCGCGATCTCTTGCATCTTGGTGCTCGCGGGCTCGGCTGGCTCTACGCAGCCGGTGGCGTCGGTGCCCTGGCTGGCTCGTTGTTTGTGGCTGGAGCCGAGAGAGTTGAACGCAAAGGATGGTTTATCCTCGTCACAACAGTTGTCTATGGCGGTGTCATCATCCTCTTCGCGTACTCACATTGGACACTTTTGTCGCTCTGCTGCCTGTTCTGGGGAGGGTTTCTTGGCTCAGCCTATATGGCACTGAACAATACACTGCTTCACCTCAATGTAACCGATGCCATTCGTGGTCGGGTGATGAGTCTTTACATGATGACTTGGGGACTCTCCCCACTCGGGGCACTACCCATGGGCTACCTTGGCGCCCATCTCGGGGTGCCACATGCCATTGCCCTCGGTGCACTGCTCTCGTCGACCGTCACGGTCTTGGTTGCCGTTGCGATCCCGTCGCTGCGTACATTGCGCTAATGCGTTAGGACGTCTTATCCGTGTCGGCTGCCGGTGCTGGTGTGCCAAGCTTCAGCACATCACGAAGGTAGTCGCGGAGTGCGCTTGGATCATCCAGTGGCAGTTCGCCGACGGTGCGCCAGGTGCCTGGCTCGGTCTCGTAGGTGATCAAGGAGCCGTCTGTCCGCAAGAAGGCGATCTGTTCACCCGCCACAAGCTGGAAATAGTCGTACGTCCAGCCTTTGAGCAGGGCACCGGTCGCGAGGTACAGTGGGTGATATGCACCGTCGATCTGCTCTTCATCGACAAAGATCTCACGCGCGGCGACGAGCTGTGGGTAGTCGGCGATTAACCCGGCGACGACCCGATAAATCATCGGATACGCTGTTGCACGGCTATGGACACACGTCTCGTGGCTGCCTCGCTTCAGCGGCGGGGCTGGGACGACATAGAGCAGGCGTCGGATTGCCTCGGCCGGATCATTTGCGCAGAGCGTGCCAAGCGGCAGGCGCAGCGCGTTGCCGAGTGTATAGACTGGCGCGTCCTCTTGGCCAAGCCAGAGTACCCCACGGCTATCAGCTGGCTCGGTCGCATCGAGTCGACAGCTCACCCGACGGGTAAAGAGGAAGCGGTCCCAACCGGTCTCAGGATGATAGACTGGCAGCACATCGAGCCCAAGTGTCGGGAAACGGTGCTGCACAACAATGCTGGCGAGTGCCCAGCCAAGAGCATAGGCGAGCCGGTTTGGCGTAGCGAGTTCTGGCCGTTCAGGGTCATCGACAGCGATCTTCTGGGGCTGGAGCTCGGCATAGTGCTGATAGGCTCGGGTAATCAGATCAATCTCTGCGGCATCAATAGCGATCAGCTCAGGCATGACATCCTCCTCATCGCTCACTCCTGCAAGAGTCTACCAGGACCATGGCGTCTCGTGGCCGAGCGAAGAATGCGGTGCTCGGTTATACTGAGCCAAGGCATGGACGACGGGCGCCGTCTGCCCGTACGACGGAGAGTGGAGGTTAGGCCAATGGATGAGCGCTGGGCGGAGCGCTGGTCGCGACGTGGGAGGCTAGCAGCGGCAGCTGAGCGACCATCTCGTACGCCCCCGCCCGATATGATTTCGTTCGTCTATGGGGATCCAGATTGGGACAGCCTGCCGCTCGAAGATATGGCCGAGGCGGCGGAATACCTCGCCGAGCACCAGCGGCGTGATGCCCTCGGGTACCAGAACCCCATTCGACCTGATGAACTGAATGAATCACTGGCACAGAAGCTCGCGCGTGACCAGAAGATGCAGGTCTCGCCGGAGCAGATTCTGGTAACCACTGGGTCGAGCAGTGGGCTCGCGATGCTCTGCGATGCACTGATTGACCCGGGCGACGTGATCTTGCTTGATGCGCCGGCCTGGATGGGCGCTACTACGCTCTTCCGTCTCGCTGGTGCTGAGACGATCGGCATTCCGGTTGATGAGCACGGTGTCGACCCAGATCGTGTCGCTGCCGCGCTTGACCGCCTCGAGCGTGAGGGGCGTAAGCCGAAGTTTATGTACACCTTGCCGACGTTCCAAAACCCATCTGGTGTCGAGCTCAGCGTCGAGCGGCGACGTGCGCTGGCACAGCTTGCGGACGAGCGTGGGCTGCTCATCGTTGAGGACGACGCGTACTACGAGCTGCGCTTCCGCGGGGAGTATCCGCCGACACTCTTCAGCCTTGCTCAGCCCGGTTCCGTGCTGTATTGCGGTACGCTCTCGAAGACGATTGCCGCTGGGCTCCGGCTTGGCTACGTTGTTGGCCCAGCCTCAATCGTCGCCGCAATAGCCCGTGTCCGGCTCGACAACCTGCGCAACAGCTATGTTGCGGCACTAGCCGACTGGTATATCCGCACCGGTCGGTATCACCAGCATCTCGAGCGGTTGCGCGCGATCTACCAGGCCAAGTGCGAACGGATGCAGCAGGCACTCGCCCGCTCGATGCCGGCTGGGACGCGCTGGACACAGCCAAACGGCGGCTTCTTTATCTGGGTCACGCTCCCAGAGGGCGTAACGGCTGAAGGCATTTTGCCAGCCTGTCGTGAAGCTGGCGTTGACTTTATTCCCGGCCCAGCCTTCTATACCGACGGCAGCGGTGCTGCACACCTGCGCCTCTCGTATAGTGCTGTGACGCTCGAGCAGATTGACGAGGGGATCGCTCGGCTTGGCCGCGTCGTTGAGCAAGCGCTCGCTCACCCCAGTCCGGTCGCTGAATAGCGCTAGCAGAACCTGGTGAAGACAGGCGGAGGGGCTATATCCCTCCGCCTTTATTGTTTAGCGACGTCCCGTGCGTGTCCGACTCGTGCTTGGACGAGCAGGGGTCCGCCGGGCTGGCCGCCGCGTCTGAGAACGACGCAGGGCCGCGTGAATTGCCTGTGGCAAAACTCGCTCGAGTTGCTCGCTGTCGAGCTCCGCACTGCCGTAGTGCTCAAGCAGCCAGCGTACGACGTGGGCGACGAGGTGAGCTTCGAGCCGATGGCCAGCAGCAGCGACGTGTACAGCCACAGTCAGCAACACACTGTCTGGCAAGTCAGCGGCAACCAGTCGCTTGATTCGCCCGAGCAGCGCGCGTTGTGCTTCGGGATGCGCTGGTTGCCCTTGGAGAGCAAGGTGAGCCCCAAGCATTTGCCAGAGGTCTGTGTTGCGTCGTTGCCGATGACTTCGTTCACCGCGCAGCGCATTCACCAGTTCAGCAACCCGCTCAACAGTGATCGGCTTGCCAGCCTGGTGCAACGCGACGATCACTGGATCGACATGACGCGGCGAGACACGCCAGCCAGCTGCTTTGCGTACGGCACGGAGAAACTCAGGTGACCCTGGGATCAAAGCCTCGTCCGGAGCAGGCTGTTGCGGTTGCATGTTGAATGATAAGTTGTCCATCGTTGACAATACTCCCGTATACTGCCGCCAATACAGCGGCACACTGGTATACCCGCTGATTGTACCGCTGCCCATGGTGCGAGCGAGGAAGACAGTAAGGAGACGAGACGCGTGAAAGCCTACGCTTCGTACAGTTATTGGCTTGAGTCGTGTGGCGATGACCTGACGCCGCGCCCACGTCTCGATGGCTCGGTCGATGTTGATATTGCAATCCTGGGCGCAGGGTTTACAGGCTTGTGGACGGCTTACTATCTGTTGGAGCGCGACCCGTCGCTGAAGATTGCCGTGCTCGAACGGGACATCGCTGGCTTTGGCGCTTCTGGTCGCAACGGTGGCTGGGTCACGCCTGGCTTTCCGGTTTCGCTCGACGTACTCGCCCATCGCTACGGGCCTGAGACAGCACGCGCAATTGCCTGGGCAATGGTCGATGCTGTCCATGAGATTGGCCGTGTTGTCGAACGTGAAGGTATCGACGCCCACTACCATAAAGGCGGTGCACTGCGCATCGCACGAGGCTATCAGCAGTTGCCGAGCCTTGATGCTGCCTGGCGCACCTACGAGCAACTCGGACTGACCGATCTCTATGAACGCCTCGATGCACAAGCACTGCGCGAACGGATCCGTGTCACCCAAGCTGAAGGGGCTATTCTTGTTAAAGAATGCGCGGTCGTCCATCCAGGTCGTCTCGTACGCGGGCTGGCGCGCGTCATCGAGCGACGGGGAGCGGTCATCTACGAGCAGACACCAGTGCTCGATTATGTCACTGGTAGTGCACCACACTTCCGGACGCCATACGGTGACGTGCGCGCACGTGTGCTCGTCCTTGCTGGTGAAGCCTACCTTAGCCAGTTGCCGAAGCTCCGACGGACACTGATTCCGATTTACTCCTTAATTGTCCTTACTGAGCCATTACCACCGGATATCTGGGACGAGATCGGTTGGACGCAGCGTGAGTGCGTCGCCTCGCAGCGCTACACTGTCGACTACCTCTCCAAGACCCAGGATGGACGCATTCTTTTTGGTGGCCGCGGAGCCCCCTATCGTTTCGGCTCGCGTATTGCCGACGCCTATGATCGGCACGGGCCAACGCATGAGATGCTTCGGCAAATGTGCTACGCCTGGTTTCCGATCTTGCGCCTCAAGGGTATCCGCTTTACTCATGCCTGGGGCGGACCACTCGGTGTGCCGCGCGACTGGATGCCGACGATGCGTTATGACCCAGGCCAAGGGCTCGCGATCGCATGCGGTTATACTGGCCAAGGTGTCGCGACAGCAAACCTCTCTGGGCGGGTGCTAGCTGATTTGATCACTGGCCATGCGAGCGGTTTGACTCAATTGCCGATGACGAGTCATACCTTCCGTCTCTGGGAACCTGAGCCATTGCGTTGGCTGGGCGTCCGATTCGTTCAATGGGGCTATGAGCGGATTGACCGAACAGCCGAGCGCACTGGCAAGCCCCCGTCGGGACGCAGCCTGGCCGAACGCATCGCCGCGCACTAGTATCCCTGTTGCGCTAGGAGATCAAGGGCGGCTTCAAGTACAGCCTCAACTGGGACATCGGCCACGAAAGATTGGCCGCATGAGCACCCTCCGATACTGTGGTCAACGCCACAGGCTGGGCACTGAGTGCGCCATGCAATCACAGGCCGGTGTCGCAGACGGCTTGGCTGCCCCGCGGTGACCATGTTGAGGCACCAGTAGATGCCGACCGATGCAGCACCAACAGCAGCACCGAGATGCAATGGACCAGAATCATTCGAAACGAGGAGTGCACACCGACTCAGCAGGCCAACGAGGCCACCAAGTGAGAGGGCATCGCACAGGTTGCATGCTGGGGCGCGCATGGTTGTGCAAACCGTTTCGACAATCCCGCGTTCCGGCTTCGTCCCAATCACGGCGATTGCGAAGCCACGTTGAGCAAGCGCATCACCGATTGCCGCAAAACGCTCAGGTGGCCAACGGCGGTCAGGCGCGCCGGCACCTGGGTGGAGGACCACGAACGGAGAGCCAAGCCGGTCGATCACGGGCTGTGCCTCGGCAAGATCCGCAGCAGTGACGGCGAGCGATGGTGTAAGCGTCACTGGCTGGATGCCAAGTAGGCTGACTACATCAAGATAGCGGTGAATTTCATTTTGAAAATAAACATATGGAGCCCATCGATCAAGTGGCGGGGCATCGGCTGCTCGGAGGCCGATCGTGTAGCGTGCGCCGAGGCGCTGCACGAACGGGTTTGAATACCGTCCTCCCCCATGAAGTTGCAGTGCGAGATCAAAGTGCTCAGCACGCATAGCAGCAAAAAATTTGGCAAGTTCAGCAGCGTCTTCCTCAGCATCCGGCGCAACGGTAACACCACGAAATGGTGGAACCACAACGACACGATCGACTGGACTAGGACGATTCGTCAACAAGCTCGCATGCCAGGCTTTGCCAAGCAATACGATCTCCGCTTGGGGACAGGCTGCCCGCAAAGCGGCCAAGGCCGGCAACGCAAAACAGAAATCCCCAATACCATTAGCCCGTAAGACCGCGATCTTCTGAATGTCCTGCAGTGCAATCGGGAGAGGAGGGGTGTGCCTCTGCCCCATCACTGTTCTCCTTTCCGAGAGTTTGTGCTATCCCACGTACACTCCGCACTGGCGTCACATTGTTGGCTGTCGTGCTGTTTTCGGGCTGATCAGGTACAATCCGTTTGGATACAACATATACGCCATGGAACGATGCAAGGGGAGCCATGGGGATAGGGAACGGGCGTTTTCAACGTCTTGGGGAAAAACTTGTCGGGTTACTCGCACAGCGACTTGGCGCCCGCGTTGCACTGATGAACGAACGTGGCGAACTGATAGCCCAGGCCATAGCGGCTGAAGCAGTTGGGCTGCCGGGCGAGCAATCCGCAGAGTCGATAGCTGTGCCCATCGCCTTTGAGGGATGGTGTGGGCAATTGCTCGTCGAGCCGTGGGCTGGCGTCATGACAACACCTGGGCTATTGCTTCACCTCATTGTAGAGTTCGCGCTGAATTACTTGAGTTTAGTTGAGGATGTTGGGGGACAACGCGAGCTGCGCCATAAGTTCATTCACGATCTTGTGCACGGCACCCTCGCCGACGAGCAGGAAGCTTTGCGTCTTGGGCAGATGTTAGGTATTGATTTTAGTCCTCCACGCGCTGTCATGCTCATTGATGCGTCAGCCTGGCTCTTTGCCTCACATGAACGACCAGGTGAAATTGACGAAACCCAACTCCGCCGTCGAGTTCAGAGGGTGATTAGTGAAATTGTTGCCTTCTTCCACCTGCCGACAGACGCCATTTGTGGCTATGTCGGAGACGGAGAAATTGTGATTCTCAAGGCGAGTGCCTCACGTGACCTGCGGCCCTGGGTGGACCAAGGAGGGCCACACATGCTCAGTGACAGCTGGGCGAATGTCCGCGCTCTCAAGCGAGCTGCGTGGGAGCTGCTCCATAAGCTGCACGGTGAGAGTGGGTTGCCAATCAGCATTGGGGTCGGCCGATATTATCCTGGCATCCAAGGACTTTCGCACTCATATCACGATGCACGAGCCGCATTACGACTCGGCCTGCGGTTACATGGGCCAAATCGCGTCTACGCTCTTGATGACCTCGGGATGGCAGCATTCGTCGGCTCGGTCGATGAACATACGAAAATTGACCTTGCCCTTCATCTGCTCTCACCACTTGATCATGACCCAACCCTCATCGACACACTCAGAACGTTCTTTGCCGAGGACGGGCATATCTCACGCGTTGCCGAGCGGCTCCAAATTCATCGCAATACCTTGCGCTACCGGCTTGATCGCGTTACGGCACTGACCGGTCTTGATCCTCGCCGCTTCGATCAAGCCGTCCAACTGCGTCTGGCGCTCCTCATTCGCCAGCTTCACAGCACCGGGGCGTAGGCTGTGCATTTGCCCTCTTTTTCATGTTGGATGCCGAAATAAATTGAGCAAATGCCTGAAGCGCCACCACTCACATTTCGCTATTACATGAATGTCATGATCGCGCGAACGATCAACAAGCGCGAGGAAAGCTTGGGGGCACAATGGGCAGCCAGCCGGAGCAGGTACCACAATCGTCGCATTCCACTGACTACCAGCAGTGGCTAGCTCATGCGCTTGCCGCTCGCCGTCATGCAATCAGCCAAGCGCTTCAGATACTTGAGACACAAAGCGACCACTTGGCCATCGTGGTTGCCTGGCTTGTGCAGAGCCTACAACGAGGCAACAAAGTTCTCGTTGCAGGCAATGGTGGCAGTGCTGCAGCCGCCCAACATCTTGCGGCTGAACTCGTTGGCCGGTTCCGTTGCGACCGTTCACCCCTCCCTGCCCTCGCGTTGACCGCTGACACCGCCCTCATGACCGCACTTGCAAACGACTTTGGCTATCATCAGGTCTTCATGCGGCAGATCCAAGCCCTAGCGCATGAAGGCGATGTGCTGGTTCTCTTCAGCACCAGCGGTCGTTCGGAGAGCGTGCTCGAGGCCGCCCGGGCAGCGCGGTCTCGAGGTGTCATCGTTATTGCCTTTGTTGGTGGACACCCCTCGCCGCTCCATCACATTGCCCACATAACACTCTCGATGCCATCAAACGATACACCGGTAGTGCAAGAACTCCATACTGTGGTGACACATCTCGTGTGTGAGCTTGTCGAACGCGAACTCTCGGAGCGGGCACAATGATGCGACGGGCAATTTTCCTCGACCGTGATGGCACGCTCGTCGAACGACGACATTATCCCCGTCGTCCAGAGGAACTGTGCCTCTACCCAGGGATCGGCCCACTCTTACGCACAGCACAACAAGCAGGGTTTGCTCTTGTCGTCGTAACGAACCAGTCGGGCATTGCGCACGGCTACTTCACAATGGCTGATTTAGCCGCGATGCATGCTGGTCTTGCCCACGCGCTTGCAGCGTGGGATGTTCGACTCGATGGCATCTATGTCTGTCCACACCACCCCGATGGCATCATTGCACCATTTGCCATTTCCTGCACCTGCCGCAAGCCAGCCCCTGGCCTCTTGCTTCAAGCAGCTGAAGACCTCAACCTCACTCTCAACCATTCGTGGATGATCGGCGACATCCTAGCTGATATTGAAGCCGGCAAGCGTGTTGGATGTCGAACGATCCTTGTTGATCTCGACACCGAACCACTGCCTATTTCCTGGATACAGTCTCCTGATTACGTTGCGCGCAGTACGGTTCATGCACTGCAGGTGGTCTTGGCTGTTGAAGGGCTGGGGCCATGCGTCGAGCTCGACTACTGGCCTGTTCGCTGGACACGTACTCCGTCTGCGAACAGTGAACGCCCAATGGACGACGGGATGTGAGGATGCAAGATGGAGGCTGATCTCGAAGTTATTTGGCACTTTACCCAGCAACGGGTCCTCGTGATCGGCGACGTTATGCTCGATAGCTATCTTGATGGAACAGCCGAACGCCTCTGTCGTGAAGCCCCCGTGCCAGTCGTACGCACCCAAACAGTGCGGCATCTTCCAGGCGGGGCAGCTAACGCCGCGGTCAACGCACGCGCTCTTGGAGCACGCGTTATGCTTGTCGGACTCGTTGGCTCCGATGCGGCTAGTCTTCACCTCCGCGCTGCTCTCCGTGAGCGTGGCATCGATGACGGCTGGCTTGTCGAACATCGCGCATTGAGCACATTGCAAAAACTACGGGTACGCGCTGCTGGTCAGTTACTCGTTCGCATCGATGACGGGTGTACTGAACCGGATCCAGAAAGCCAGCAGCAATTGATTGACCAGATCCTGAATGGGCTCACGAACTGTGACGCGGTTATTCTCTCGGACTATGGCTACGGCGTGCTAAGCGATCCGGTACTGCAGCGCATCAGTGAAGTGCTGCGTTTCCGTCCATGCCCCATTGTGATTGATACGAAGCTGCCGCACCGCTTCGCCCATGTTCCGGCAACCGTGGTTACGCCAAGCCACCTCGACCTGCAACGTACGGCATCCGATGATCTCGGGCATGATCTAACAGCGATTGAGCAGCGCGGCCGATTGTTGCTCAAGCAACTTCGCGCATCCTACCTAGCCATTACTCTTGCCCACAACGGGGTTTTGCTTCTGAATCAGGACGGCCAGGCCCAACACTACCGCGCTCGTGCAGTAACGGCGACGAGCAGCATTGGCGCTGGTGATGTCTTTACGGCAACGCTCGCACTGGGGCTGGCCGCTGGCGCTTCATGCGAACAAGCGGTGCGGCTCGGCATGCTCGCTGCCGAGTTGGCCATCCGTCGTGCTGATACCGTGACAATCGACCGTCCAACATTGCTTCGGGCCTTTTGCCAACCCGAACATCGCCCGCAACTGCCTGGCCCACTGTCAGTGCGGGCTGCTCAAGCGTGGGTTGAAACCGCGCGGGAGTCGGGACGTCGTATTACGCTCCTCGCTGGAAGTTTTGCGCAGATCGGCTGGGACGACGTCCGTGCTTTACGGCAATACGTAGAGCCAGACAGTGCACTGCTTGCTGCTGTATGGAGTGACGAGGCGCTTGCTCAGCGTACTGGCACGCCAGTATCTCATGCCTCCGAACTCGATCGAGCGACGCTTGCTGCAGCGCTGCTACCTGTAGACACCGTCGTGGTTTGTCCCGAGCCCTCAGCTGCTACTTTGCTTCGCACGCTCCGCCCCCACCGCTTCATCGTGCCAGCATCATGGCCGAGTTCACTGCACGACTGGGATGAACAACGAGTTGTTAATGAACTTGGCATTCTGGTTGTGCGATTACCACAACCCCGCGTACCTCAGCACGCTCCCAAATCTTCGACGATCGTTGAAGGCAACGGCGTATGACGTGGCATACGACATGGACATCAGTTAAGCGGCTGTTATTTGTTCGGCTCGACAATCTTGGTGACGTCTTGCTGATGACTCCGGCCTTTCGTGCTGTTCGTCGGGCACTGCCCGACGCCTATCTTGCCCTGTTGGCAAGTCCGGTTGGAGCACAGGTCGGACGACTTAACCCTGATCTCGACGAAGTGATTGTCTATCAGGCCCCCTGGGTAGATCCATGGCAACAACTCCCACACGATCCCGAGCGGGAACGCGCGATGATCGAGGAACTGCGAACGCGCCGGTTTGACGCCGCAATAATTTTTACCTCTGAGCGACAGAGTCCGTTGCCAGCAGCGTATCTCTGCTATCTGGCTGGCATACCACTACGTCTCGGTGCGACGAGTGACGGTGCTGGTTCCCTGCTTACGACACGTCACCGTCCACCAACGCAGCGCATCCATGAAGTCGAACGCGCGCTCGATCTTGTTGGCAGTGTCGGCTTCGCGACAGCTGAGCGTTCGCTAGTTCTGCAGGTCCCGCCTGCAGCTCATCGGACTGTTGCTGCGCGCTTGGCGCAGGTTGGCGCAGCATCGTCTCCTCTCGTGATCGTCCATCCTGGCTGCAGCATGCCTGCACGTACGTATCCAGCGTCGCATTACGTTGATGTTATCGAATTGCTCCTGCAGCGTTATCCTGGGTGGATCGTGATTACCGGATCTGATGCTGAACAATCGCTGGTTGAGAGCGTCTACGCCCAGCTCTCGCCGGGCTCGAAGGCACGGGCCTTGCCCTGGGCGGGGCTACTCACCTTCCCAGAATTGTGTGCATTGATCGCTCGCGCGCAGCTTGTAATCACAAACAACACCGGCCCAGCGCACATTGCTGCTGCGGTTGGCACGCCGGTCATTGTGATCTTTGCCCTAACGAATCCGCCAGAACAGTGGCATCCCTGGGGTATCCCGTATCAATTGCTCTTTCAGGATGTGCCATGTCGCCTCTGCTATGCCCGTATCTGTCCTGTTGATCATGCTTGTATCCGTCGTGTTACGCCAGAGCAAGTGGTTGAATCAGCACTCCACATGCTTGCTATGAGCAGAGTGGAAGGCACAGGAAATGGGGCATAGTAGGCCATCGTCGCCATGGCAGACCATTTCCAGGCTGCTTGTTGTCCGGCTCGATAACATGGGTGATGTCGTGCTACTGTCGCCGGCGCTGCGGGCGCTGAAAGCCGCTCTGCCCCACGTGTCGATTACGCTCCTTGCTAGTCCAGCAGGACAACACGCAGCGGCGCTTCTGCCATGGATTAATGATGTGATCGTTTGGCGTGCTGTGTGGCAGGATGTTGGCGGCTCTCTCCCATTTGATCCTTGGCGCGAACGTGTACTCATCGCCAATCTCGCCCAGCAACAGTTTGACGCTGCAATCATCTTCACATCCTTTAGCCAAACAGCGCATGTGCCCGGGTATGTTTGCTATCTCGCGGGCATTCCCTTGCGCGCTGGTATGGTCAAGGAATTTGGCGGAAGCGTACTCACGACGGAGATCCGGCACGAGCCAGATTGTCAGCATCAAGCGGAACGCAACATCCGTCTGGTTGAACATCTCGGGTTTCCAGTGGTTGATCGACGCCTGGAGGTACGCATTACCCCCACAGGCATGACTGAGGCTCACAACCTCCTTGCACATTTCGGCCTCACCCGTAGGACGCCATACGTCTTGATACACCCTGGAGCGAGTTGCCAAGCGCGGCGCTATCCTCCCCATCGCTTTGCCATTGTGATCGAGGAACTGATTCGCCTTGGTCTACCAGTTGTAATCACTGGAACTGAGCGTGAGCGCAGTTTTATTGAGCCACTGCTCGCAAACCAGCGCAGCGGCGTCTACCCGATCATTGGGCAGACCAGCTTACCAGCCTTTGCAGCATTGATCGACTCAGCTGCCGTCGTTGTTTGCGGTAATACATTGCCGCTGCACTTGGCTGATGCGCTCGGCACACCCGTTGTTGCCCTCTACTCCGGCACCGATCTCGAGGTGCAATGGGCTCCTCGGTTTACGCCACATCGCATCTTACGCCGGCCGACCCCCTGCACCCCGTGTTACCGCTTCACGTGTGCCTTTGGTGACGAGCAACCCTGTCTCGACATCGACCCAGCAACAGTCGTTGAAGCAATCTCTTCGTTGCTTGATATGCCGCCAACAACGGCTGAGCCATGGTCGCCCGAGAGGGGGGATCATGCACGCGCTTCTCAATAATCGGTCGACGGTTCGGCGCATTGCGGTTCTCCGTGCATTGCACCTCGGCGATCTTTTGCTGGCAGTACCAGCCTTTCGCTCCTTGCGGGCCGGTTTTCCGCAGGCTGAGATTACATTGATCAGCTTGCCCTGGGCCGAAAGCTTTGTACGGCGTTTCCATCGCTATCTCGACCGCTTCGTCTGCTTCGAAGGATTCCCAGGAATTAGCGAAGTTGCAGTAGTTCCAGAGCGGGTTGCCGCATTCCTCGCCGCACAGCAAGGATATGGCTACGACCTCGTGATCCAGCTGCACGGCAACGGGCAGGCAAGTAATCCCTGTGCGCTTGCGCTTGGCGGGACAATCACCGCTGGCTATTTTGTTGGCGAACCGCCCCAGGGCTTGACGATTGCCTTACCCTATCCTGCTTATCTTCATGAAATCCATCGCAATCTTGGCCTTATGCGTGCGCTTGGTTGCCCCGACTGCGGCGACAACCTGGAGTTCCCACTCAGTGACGAAGACAGGGCTGAAGCTCAAGCATTGCTTGCGCCACTTGCCAGCCGGCCACGCCCGTGGATTGGTCTCCACCCAGGCGCACGGCCACCGGCACGCCGTTGGCCTATTGAGCGCTTCGCTACGGTTGCCAATGGCTTACGAGAGCGGTTTCAAGCACAGCTCGTTATTACTGGCTCATTGGATGAGATGGCGTTGGCACAAGAACTCGCTAGCCAGATCAGGGGAGAGCCACTCGTCCTGGCTGGGCAAACCAGCCTTGGCGGGCTGGCAGCGGTGCTCGCCAGTCTTGACCTCTTCATCAGCAACGATACTGGCCCCGCTCATATCGCTGTTGCTGTGAAGACCCCAAGCATAACGCTCTTTGGTCCAGCCGATGTTCGACGCTGGGCACCGCTCGATCGTCAGCGGCATCCGATCCTGCATCATCCTTTACCGTGCAGCCCATGTGCGTACTGGGAATGTCCAATCGACCATCGATGCCTGCGTGCGATTTCCGCTGAGGCCGTGCTTGCCAAGGCTGAGCAGCTGTTGACAGGAGTGCAGTCATGCGCCAGTTAAATGTGTTAACATGGCACGTCCACGGCAGCTATCTCAACGCCCTCGTCCGAGTACCACACCAGTGGTATTTGCCAGTCAAACCGGGCCGGCCTGAGGGCTATGGCGGGCGTGGCCATACATTCGACCTTCCAGACAATGTCACCGAGATACCGGCGGAAGCGGTACCAACGCTGAACCTCGATGTCATCATCTTCCAGTCAGAGAAGAATTATCGCTATGACCAGTATGAGGTGCTGAGTCCAGCTCAGCAGCGATTGCCACGGATTTATCTCGAGCACAATGTGCCACGCCCTGATGCAGTGCATACACGTCACCCGGTCGACGATCCGAATGTGTTGCTCGTACACGTTACGCATTACAACCAGCTCATGTGGGACAACGGGCGGACGCCCACGATGGTCATTGAACACGCGGTTGCCATCGACCCGACAGTGCGCTACATTGGCGAT
Organism: Thermorudis peleae; assembly: GCF_000744775.1. Lineage (NCBI taxonomy): Bacteria > Pseudomonadati > Thermomicrobiota > Thermomicrobia > Thermorudis > Thermorudis peleae. The sequence continues at coordinate 419,820 of NZ_JQMP01000001.1, forward strand.
CTCGACCGCGGCGTGACTGTTGCCAACAACATGCAGCGACGCCCACGTATTGCCGGGTTCGATATCTTCCTGGCGGCACGCGAGCAGGTTCCGCTCGATGCTGTGGGAATGGGCACTGAAGAATTTGGCGGGCTCGGCGATATCCCCTATCGCGAACTCCATCACTGGCTCTCGCACTATCGCTTCTTATTCAGCCCTATGCGTTATACCAGCTTACCGCTTGCAGTCGTCGAGGCGATGACCATTGGCATGCCAGTCGTGGCACTAGCGACGACGGCACTCCCTTCAGTCATTGAAGACGGCTGTAATGGATTCATTTCGTGCGATGTTCCCGCTTTGCTCGATCGCATGCGTTTTCTGCTCGATCACCCTGGCGAAGCCCGACGACTTGGCGAGAGCGCCCGCGCAACAGCACAAGAGCGCTTTAGCCTCGAGCGGTTTGTGCAGGATTGGCAGCGAGCCCTTGCACTGGTGACACAGTAAGTTAGGAGGGGCATGAACGATGGGGCAATCACCACGCCGACGCATCGCCTTCATTAGTGAGCACGCAAGCCCCGTTGCCGCACTTGGTGGTGAGGATGCTGGTGGACAGAACGTCTACGTGGGCGAATTAAGCCGCCGACTCGCCCAGCTGGGGTATGCGGTCGACATCTTTACACGCCGTAGTCATGTCGCGCTGCCGACAGTGCTTGACTGGATGCCTGGCGTACGTGTGATTCACCTCCCGGCTGGCCCAATGACACCGATGCCGAAGGATATGTTATGGCCCTATATGCCGGACTTCTTTCGGAGCTTGCGCACATGGTTTGCCAATCCAGCGCTGCACTACGATCTTGTCCACGGCCATTTCTGGATGTCTGGCTGGGTCGCAGCCGCCTGTAAACAGACATTTGGTCTTCCAGTTGTGCAGACGTTTCATGCACTCGGCGTAACCAAACGGCGCTTCCTTGGCGATGCGGACCCAAGCCCTCCTGATCGAATCGCTGTTGAGCGGGCAATCATTACCCAAGTAGATTATGTCGTCGCCCAATGTCCGAGCGAGCGCGACGAGCTCATCACCGATTACAATGCTGATCCTCAGCGCATTGCACTGGTACCTGGTGGGGTCGATATCACCCGCTTTACCCCCCATGATCAGCGGGCTGCTCGCCAGCGCCTCGGCCTTGATCCCGACCGACCAGTCGTGATCTATGTCGGGCGCATGCTGCCTCGTAAGGACGTGCGTAATGTGGTGTATGCGCTGGCACGGCTGCGCGAATACGGCGTGTGGCCAGTAACGCTCATGCTTGTTGGTGGCGAGACGCCCGAACCAGACCCTGTCAGAACACCGGAAATCGGAGTGTTGCAGCAACTGGTAGCCGACCTCGGGCTTACTGATGCGGTTCTGTTCACCGGTCATCGGCAACCAGATGAATTGCCCTGGTACTACAGTGCCGGGGACGTTGCCGTAACCACGCCTTGGTATGAGCCGTTTGGCCTGACACCGCTTGAAGCAATGGCTTGTGGTCGCCCCGTCGTCGGATCGGATGTCGGCGGTATTCGCTTTACCATCGAAGATGGGGTAACGGGGTTTCTTGTCCCACCGCGTGATCCAGAGCGCTTGGCAGGGTGCCTCGCATTCTTGCTCACGCACCCCGATAGAGCTCGCACAATGGGGCACGCCGCTCGTGCCCGAGTTGAGCAGCATTTTTCGTGGGAACTCACCGCTGCCCGGACTGCCGAGTTGTATGAGCGAACGATTGCCGAACGACGGGCCACGCTTGTCGCGCAGCTACGCAGCGGCTAAACATCAACGCTCTTACTGACTTCAACGGAAGGGGAGAAGCAGGATCACACATGGCACTTGTCGATGTCCTGATTCCAACTTACCGACGGAAGACCGGTTTAGCACTTGTTCTCGCAAGTCTGGTGAACCAGACGTTTCAGGACTTTACTGTCACAGTTTCGAGCCAGACTGAGGCTGAGGATGACTATCTTGAGAGCCCAGAAATCCGTACCCTCGTTCAACTCTTGCGCTTACGCGGCCACACAGTCCGATTGTTACGCCACTGGCCGCGACACGGCATGGCTGAGCATCGGCAGTTTCTGCTCGAACAGAGCCAGGCACCATACGTGCATTTTCTTGATGATGACGTGGTACTTGAGCCAGAAGTTATGGAGCGAATGCTCCAGGTCATTCAGCGTGAAGAGTGTGGATTTGTCGGCTGTGCAGCAATTGGGTTGGAATTTATCAATGATGTTCGGCCACACGAACTTGCATGGTTTGAGCCGTGGGATGGACCGGTTCAACCAGAGCGCTGGACGCCCGAGACCATTCCATGGGAACGGCATAAAGTCAACAATGCTGCCAATGCTTTGCATCTTGCCCAACGATATTGTCGCGATGGCCAAGTAATCCGCTATAAAGTCGCATGGGTTGGTGGGGCAAACGTTCTCTATGATCGGGCGAAGTTGCTTGAAGTCGGAGGGTTTTCTTGGTGGCCGCTCTTGCCAGTTGAGCATGCTGGCGAAGAAGTATTGGCGCAGTTTTTGCTCATTCAGCGGTACGGTGGATGCGGCATCCTGCCGAGTGGAACATACCATCTGGGCATGCCAACAACGATTCTGAACCGAGAACATAACGCTACCGACCTCTTTGCCCAGCTTATAACCCAGCTTGATCACACTGCGGACAACGAACAGAAAGGATGAGCATGATCATGATGGAAGGTACCGGAGCAACTGAACCTGTTCTCCTGGTGACTGGGGCAGCCAGTGGACTAGGAAAGGCGATCATGGAGCTTTTTGCTGATGATGGCTATGCTGTTGTCGGCCTCGACCGGCAGGTCACAACGCTACAGACTGTTGTTGACTCATTACGCAATCGGGGCGCAATAGCAATCGCCCTCCCGGCCGACGTTAGCCGGGAACAGGATGTCTTTGCGAGTGTACAACAAGTCCAACAACGCTTTGGGCGTCTCGATGTGGTCGTGAATAGCGCTGGCATCGACGTCACGGCGCCCATAGAGGATCTCGCAGTAGCTGACTGGGACCGCGTGATTGCCGTCAATCTCCGCGGTCCCTTTCTCCTTGCCAAGGCCGTCTTCTCAATCATGCGTGAACAAGGCGGCGGCCATATCGTCAATATCGCCTCAACGGCAGCATTGCGAGCTTGGGCTCATGCCACAGCCTACCATGCATCGAAGTGGGGACTACTTGGCTTTAGCCGCGGGCTAGGCGTTGAGGGACGTCCTTACGGTATCCGCGTCACTACAGTCATCCCTGGTGGTATGCGCACAGCATTCTTCGACCGCTTCCTAGAACAAGGTATTCCCCTTCCTGATCCACGAACATTGCAGGAACCTGAAGCTGTGGCCCGCGTGGTGCTCTGGGCCGTTAAGCAGCCTTCTGGTTCCGTTGTCCAGGAGGTGCTTGTCACTCCGCTTCACGAAACGAGCTGGCCGTAAGGCTTAGTACTCAGTCCACCTGCTAGACCACGCCATCCGCTCGCAAGCGGGCAATGGCATCCTCGCTCAGCCCAAGAAGCTCACGGAGCACTTCGTCCGTATGCTCGCCGAGCAAGGGTGGTGCACGGCGTATCTGTGCTGGTGTGCCAGAGAGCAAGAACGGCGGCCCGATCACTTGAATCGTTCCAGCAGTTGGATGCGGCACCGTCACAATCTGGCCCCGATAGCGGATTTGCGGATGGGCAACGACGTCAGCAACCGTGTTGATCGGACCAGCCGGGATACCGGCCTCATAAAGAGCCATAAGCCATTCGGCCGCGTCACGCTGGAGGAAGCGCTCCTGTAAAAGTGGGATCAGTGTCTCACGGTGCTGCACTCGCTGTGGATTCGTGGCGAAACGCGGGTCGTCAGCAAGCTGCGGCTCTCCAAGGATCTGACACAGCTGACGAAACTGGCGATCATTGCCAACAGCAACCGTAATCCAGCCATCGCGTGTGCGAAACGTCTGGTACGGCACAATATTGGGATGGGCATTCCCGTAGCGCTTTGGCAACTCGCCTGAGACAAGGTAATTGCTGCCGACATTGGCAAGCATCGCCACGCCTGCCGAGAGGAGCGGAACATCGATACGCTGACCGCGGCCTGTCTGCACCCTGGCGTGCAGCGCTGCCAAAATGGCACTAGTGGCGAAGAGTCCGGCAAAGAGGTCAACCACCGCCACGCCAACCTTCATTGGCTCGCCATCCGGTTCGCCGGTAATGCTCATGAGGCCGCATTCCCCTTGCGCCACAAAGTCGTAACCGGCGCGATCGGCGTATGGGCCCTCAAGGCCGTAGCCAGTGATGGTGCACCAGATAAGTTGGGGATAACGCTCTGCAAGGGTGTCATAGCCTAACCCTAGCCGCTCGAGGGTGCCAGGCCGGAAATTTTCGACGACCACGTCAGATTGGCTAATCAGCTGGTGGAGGATTGCCTGCCCTTCGGGGTGCTTGAAGTTGAGGGTGATGCTGCGCTTATTGCGATTCGCGCATAAGTAATACGCACTTTCTCCGCCGGCCCACGGTGGGCCCCACTGCCGTGTATCGTCGCCACGCCCTGGCTGCTCAACCTTGATCACGTCTGCCCCAAGATCGCCGAGCAGCATTGTGCAGAATGGACCAGCGAGCACGCGCGAGAGATCGAGAACGCGCACATTGTGGAGCGGACCAGGTGCGCGCTGCTCTTCTCCCATGCCACACTCCTCTCTTTTACTGCTCTTCAGCCTAGCACCGATTGGCATGCTCGAGAAGTGGCAGATCACGCAATGCCCATGGCAACGTCGGTGCGATAGCAGCGGCACGATACTGGCCGTGGTTCATCGTATGATGGCACTTCTCCAATGAGAGCACGCCCCTTCGTCTTCTTTATGTAAAATCAGCCCACAGGAAAGATCCACCCGGGTGGACGACACGAGGCGACACTTCGGCTGCATGCTACCTCGCGTGCTACAATCCCTCATAAGCGCATTGCAGTGGCGTGGTTTTCGTCTAGAGTGAGCCGAAGGGCTACGTGCTATGGGCCTCCCAGAAGTTGCCCCGTCACAAGCAGAAGTCGACTACCTCCCTACTCGCCGCCGGCGTAATCCTGTGCTCGGACTCGCCGCCGGGCTGCGTTGGATCGTGCGCAATGTCCTCTGGGTGATCATTGCTACTATTCGCCTGCTCTGGCGACACTTTACCCTGATTTTGCTGTTCGCCATTGCAGCCTATTTGATCTTCCACAATATCATTGCGCCGCGCCTTGCTAGCCCAACGCAGCCGTCTCAGCCGACGGTCGCGATGGCGCCCGCTATTCAGCCAACTGAAGCTGTGCTTCGCTATCTTGAAGGCCAGCGGACGTTCAACGCACAAGAAATGTGGGATGCGATGAGTGACACAACAAAGGCCCGCAGCCTGGCTGCTGGCGGAAGTCTTTCGACCTTCGCCAGCGCGATCGAAGAGGCACGGCAGAGCGGCATCGCTTACGGTGACAGCATCTATATCGGTGGATATCAGTTAAATAACGGTGTGCGCTACTACTTCTACGTGACCGAAGTGCATAACGATGCTGGACGCAGTGTCTACGTTTATCAGGTGTTCGTCGTTGACCCAGCGGGCAAGATCCTCAACGTCGACACACCGCAACTCCAGCAGTCGTAACCGACCGAGGGGGCGAAGATGGCTGGACGGATAGACCCTGCACCGACCACACTCAGCGGTGAGCCGCGGCCACGGTACCGTGACGATCTCGAAGCGCAGATCGACGAATTCTTGCAAGGTCTCGTCGATCTTGTACGGTTTCACGCGCGCGAATTGCTCCTGATCGCATTGCTAGGCCTGGCCTTCTATCTCTGGGCCTGGCCGTCGCGTGAAGTATGGGGGCCAATTGTCCTCACGATTCTCTTTGCATTGTTGCAAATTGCCTTCGCCATCGTGTTCGTCATTGTCCAGTTTGGCGCAATCTTCTGGTTCCTTGGCCGCGGCCGTACCTACTGGGTTAAGCCGGGTGAGACAGGTGTGTCATTCGCCGACTACAAGGGCAACCCCGAAGTGCTCGAGTCAGCTCGGCGGATCGTCACGTTGCTGCGTGGTGTTAAGGAATTTAAGGAAATGGGTGGCGAAGTCATCCGCGGCCTGCTCCTGGTCGGCCCACCAGGCACTGGGAAGTCGTACCTTGCCCAAGTGATTAGTACGGAAGCCGGTGTGCCTTTCGGTTATGCGAGCGCGCCGTCATTCCAGAATATGTTCTTCGGTGTAAGCAACTTGCGCATCATGATGCTCTACCGGAAGGCGCGCTCGTTGGCCCGCAAGTATGGTGCGTGCATCCTCTTCATCGACGAGATCGATGCCATTGGTGCTTCACGCGGTGGTCGGTACGGAAGCGGCCCCGGCTTTCTTGGTCCGCTCTTTGGCTGGGGAGGGAATGGCATGCTGAATGAGTTGCTCCTGCAGCTTGATCCTCCCCCACAGGAGTTGACCTGGTTCGGCAAGCTCTTGCGTGCCCTCGGCCTGCGCCGTCGACCAGCCGAGTTGCCGCCTGTGCTGACAATTGCTGCCACGAACTTGCCTGAGGCACTCGACCCGGCCTTGCTCCGTCCAGGCCGCTTCGACCGCAAGATTGTTGTTGATGCACCGAGTGCTGAGGGGCGACGTGAGATCATCGAGTACTATTTGCGAAAGGTCAAGTATGATCCCAATATCCCCATCGACTACATGGTCTACGACACTATCGGCTATACACCCGCAGCAATCCGTTATGTTATCAATGAGGCAGTGGTTCATGCTCATTTCGCTGGCCGCAACTACATTACCTACGAAGACTTCACCGCTGCGCGTGAGATGCACGAACTCGGTTTGCGCCAGCCGATCCGCTCGATGACGGAGGAAGAGCGGCGCCGTATCGCCTATCACGAAGCTGGCCATGCATTAGCCCAGTTTCTGCTTCAGCCGCGCAATCGCGTGGTCAAAGTTTCCATTATTCGGCATGGTGAGGCCCTTGGCTTCTCAGCCACGAAGCCAACCGAGGAGCGCTTTACTCGCACGCGCGATGAGATTATGGCTGAGATTCAAGTCGCGCTCGCTTCACGCGCAGCGGAAGAGCTATTCCTTGGCATCCAAATGTCCGGCGTGACCAACGACCTTGCGCAAGCGACGCATTTGGCCAACCTTGCCGTTTCGATCTGGGGGATGGATGGTAGCCTCTATTCTGTCTTGCCGTACAACCAGATGGTGCCCGACCTCTTCCGTAAGCAACGCATCGAGCGGATCTTGCAGCACCAGTTTGAGAACGTCAAACGGCTGCTTGAGGCGAATCGTGAGGCGGTTATCGCAATCGCCGAGGAGTTGCTCAAGCGCGATGAACTGAATGAGCAACAACTCCGCGAGATTCTTGGGCAGTTCACGCTCGTTGTCCCACCACCGTTGCCCGAACCAACTGAAACGCTTGATGCCCGCCAGGCTGCTGAGCGAGCAACGGCGCAGCTCACGCCAACAGCCCACGAGAACGGCACCGTCAGCGGAGATGGATTAGCTGAGCCGGAAGAAGAGCCTGTCCCTGAACCCGGCAGCTAGTTAAGCTGCAACCCTCTCATGAACAAGCGATGCCCCGTGTGCCGGTGCAAGCAGTTTGCTTGCACCGGCTTTGTCGCTTGCACTGAAGCGAAAAGGAAATGAGGCCGGGGGATATCGCAGCCAGCTTGGTCCAGCGCATGGAGGAACTGATAACCACCGCCGACAGCCGCACGATAACGGATTGCAAGGAACACGCGGAAGCAACCAGTCCTGCGCTGCACCGCGATCAACGTCACGGCTCGCACTCGTGCTGTCAAGCGGCAGGGGATGACAATAATGACAATAATTGAGTTGCTGCAACAAGATACCCCATGTCCAGACTGGACAGAAGGCGAACATAAAGGGGCAATCGCGGTTCGTTCTGAAATTGACATAATAGATAACTACCGACGGATCATCCCACTTTGCACACGCAGGGATGAGGGGGCAGTGCGCCAATGTCGGCTGGTGCGCTGGCTGTTACAAATGCAACGCGAAGCGATCAGCCAGCCATTCAGCAGCGACAGTTGTCCACTGCTCAAGATGGGTAAAGGCAACGTGATTGGCTCGCTCAAGATAGAGGAGGCGTTTGGGCCCACCAGCTGCCCGGTAGAGTCGAACGGCCTCCGCTGGCGGAACAACAAGGTCATTGCCGGCGCCGACAACAAAGAGAGGCTGGCGCAGGCGCGGAGCAATATCGCTGAGAGCGAGACGATCAACCAGTTGCTCGAGCATGGTCGGCGGAATACCAAGCGAGAACGCGACATCGTGGCGCACAAGTGGGTGCAGGAGCTTGAGGTATGGGCGTGGCAGAAATGGTGGGGTAACGGCCAGCACGGCTGCAAGCGCAGGCTGATGTACGCCAAGTTGGACAGCGTACGCGCCGCGCAAACTCAGGCCCAGCACCGCGACGCGATCAGCCGAGAGAGCGGGGTGTCCTTCAGCAAAGCACAGGAGGGCATCAGCCAGGTCCTCTTGTCCTGGGGCAGCTGGGAGCTGATCCCATGCTTCGCCACTACCTGGTGTATCAAGAGCCAGAACAGCAATACCGCGCGCCAGAAACGGCTGCGCCCAGTGAACGGTTTCTTCCTTGGCGGTACTTGAGCCGTTGAGGAAGACGACCAGCGGAAACGGCTGATAGCGCGGCGACGGCTGCTGCGGAAGGCGAAGGTATCCCGGAAGATCAAACCCGCGCCAGGGCACGGCGATCGGCTCGGCAGGGGGTGTCAGCAGCGGGGCGACAGCACGAAAAAGCCGAGCGGCCTCGCGATAAAGTGCGCGCCGGCGCAAGACGTCGTCGAGAACGAACAGTTGAGCAAAATGATAGCAGAGTGCCGCTGCACGCTGACAGGAAATAGCTTCGCGCCACGCGCCATGCCGATGGTGCTCGGCTGCTGCACTGAGATAATGGTGGGCAGTCCGAACCCAAGCACTTGGCCATGCATGCAGCCCACGAATGTGACGGAGCGTCATTGCCAGTTGGCGTGCGCCAATGCCCGCGAAGAGAAATCGATAGCGGCCAGTGCGGGAGAGAATTGCAGCGCTTGCGATACGGAACGCAAGGTCGATAGCAAATGGCGGCACACGGTTAGCAAAAATGAAACGCGGCGTGAGCCAGGTCATCGACGACATTGGTCGCTCAATCACCACTCCCTCACTCCCTGAGTACGAGCATATCATGTCGGCTACGGCCGGTGCGGTCAGACTCCACCGGGGTGGACACGAGGTGGCAGCCGCGATATCCTTGAAGGGGTACGGGGTATAGGTATTGGAGGTGGATGATGATCACGCGTGTCTACCAGGTGCCCGATGTAAGCTGCGAGCATTGTGTCCGTGCAATTACCACGGCGCTGCAGCGACTGGACGGCGTCCGCCACGTACAGGTCGATCTGGTAACCAAGCAGGTCACTGTTGAGGCAGATGACCGGGTCAGCGATGAGCAGATTCGTGCTGGCATTGAAGACGCTGGCTACACTGTCGCGGCCTAGCGTTGCACGAGACAGGCCATTTGTGCCGTGTGCGCTGTCCAAATTGGGACATTGTGCGTATAGTCCTTATGGACTAGGGTAATCGGCTTGGCACGATCAGCCCAAGAGTTTCTCGAAACTGAAGACGCAATTCCCTCGTCTCACTACCCATATGCTGCCGATACCCAGTCATAGTGAGAAGGGCTGCACTGTTGTGTGACGAGGGAGTTATGAAGAAGTCACCCCAAATTCTGCTCGTTGACGGTGATACGCGCTTCCGCCACGTGCTCGAAATCGCGCTCGACGGCTCCTCCGGCATCTGGCAGACCGGGTACTGGAGCGAGGCACGGCAGATACTGGCAGTGTGCCGACCTCAGGTCGTCTTTTTGACCCCGGTACTGCCGGATGCTGATCCATTTGTCGCGCTTGAAGAAATCCACCGAGTCACACCACGAGCCTGGGTCTTTTTTCTATTTGGCAGCGAACGGCAATTTCGACATGTTCCCGCCTGCCATGCATGGCCCGTTGGCGTCTGCTCGCGGGATGCATCACCATGCGAAGTACGTCGGTATCTTGTTCAGACCGGCGCGTTTGATATGCAGCTACACCCAACGCACGCAGTGGCAGCAGATCGCTCAACGGTTAGCGACGCCGCCGCACAATTGTTGCTGAGTCAGCGCGGACAGGTGCTGTCCGCTGAGTAAACGGTGCCAGGAAGAGCTCCCAGGGGAAATCTGGCAGTTCACCCGGCGGAACAAAGTGCGGCACAACTGCCCAGGCGACACTCGCCAAGGTGAATCCAGCTAAGACATCAAAGACGTAATGATTGCCAGTACCGATGACAGCTAATGCCATCAGGAGAGGAAAGCCAAGTCCGAAAATCCATCGCACCCAGTGCCGAGCAATCCGAATGATGCCAAGGCCACAGAAGAGGGCAAAGGCCGCATGAAGGCTCGGCATGGCTGCGAAGGGGTTGTAAAAGACTTCAACGTGCTGGTTGTCATAATTAATTCCCTGATACAAGGCGAGCGTATCGACAAAGCCGCGCCAGCTGAAGAAGCGAGGCGGGGCCATCGGGATAAGAATGTAACAGAGCAAGCCGCTGAAAAGGACCGTGAGGAACACAGCACGCACTGTGCGGTAATACCGCGAACGATACCAGTACACCCAGAGGCCAAAGAGGATGACGGCTGTGAGATGGGTATAGGCATAGATAAAATTCAGGAAGCGCACCAGCGGCGCTATTGTCAGGACCCAGCTTTGGATACCGCGCTCGTAGAAAATGCCCAACCGCTGTTCTAGCTGCATCAGTTCCATCGCGTGAGTAAAAGCCTCATAGGCTCGGCCAGCGGCCAAGCCACGGGTCGCATAGTACAAGCCGAAAAGGCTGGCCATGAATGTAAACTCGGCGGCCGCCGCCGTCAGGCGGTGGGACGAGCCTTCCAGTGGGCTCGGTCGTTGGACCGACGTATCCTCCATTGCCTACTCCTCAAGAGCCTTCCACTCAGCGGTTGGCTCAGCTGCCAGCAACGATTAGTCGGTTGAGAGGCGAGCTGTTCTTTCGCTCAGCCCTCCTACCACTCAACCCGGGATAGTCTTACTCCTTTTCCAGCCTGCTGTCTACCGCACGATTCCTTGCCATCCTCATCATTGTGTACGTACACTATCCGCAAAAGGCTGGCGAAAGGGGCAAGCGATGCTAACGATTCACGAAGCTGTTGAGCGCTTTTTCGCTGAGCTGCGACTCTCCCCACGGAGTAAGAAGACTTATCGCCTAGGGTTACAGAAGTTTTTGTTTGATCTCAATGAACAGCAGGGCCTCGATCCTGCGACAACTCCCGTGACAGCATTGACCGAAGACCACGTCGTTGCGTTCATTACTCGCGTGATGCCAGATGACGTCCGGACGCCCGAAGAAGTCTCGCAGATGCGCACAGCGCAGACGACATTGGCGGCAGTGCGCAAGTTCTATCGCTACTTGATTGCCTACGATCTACACCCAGCAATCTCAACGGAGAAACTTCGCGAACGCCTTGCGACCATCATGCCACGGTTTACTCCACCACCACCTGACGTGAAGCAAGGCGACCTTGAGCGGATTGTCGCTTATGTACGGCAATTGCCCCCCAGCCCGCAGCCAGCCCAGGAACTGCGTCAGCGGAAGTTGCGCGCTATCGTCCTTTTCCTTTATCGTACTGGTGTGCGAGTCTCAGAGCTGTGTGCACTGCGACGACGCGATATTGACTTGGAGTCGGGGACAGCGCACATTTACCGCGCGAAGGGAGGCAAGAGCCGCACAGTGCACTTTGACGCGGAGACGGCGGAGGCTCTCGTTGCTTACTGGCATGCGCGCGGTGATCACGGCCCGGGTGCTGGTTCGCTGCCAGCGTTCAGTGGACGGGACCGACCAGGGCGCCCTGGTCGGGCAATTAGCCCGCGGACAGTTGAACATCTTATCCATCAACTGGCCGAAGCCGTGGGTGTCGAGCGCGCTGTCACCCCGCATTCGTTCCGCCATGGACTTGCAACGGAGCTGGTCCGCCGCCGTGTACGAGAATCAACGGTGCAGGCTATCTTAGGGCATGCTTCACCCGTAACGACACGGATCTATGTCCACAAGACGGCCGTTGAGATTGCGCAGGAGTATTACGAGGCGTTTGGCCCCTACCACCGACCGGAATGAGGCCCGTGCGTGACGCATCGATTTCACCCGAAAGCATGGCTGCGAGCAGGGGTTATCCTGCTCCTTACCATTCTTACCGTTTCCTGTAGCGATAGTGCCCGTGTACCCGGCCCAATACCGTCGCAGACAGCACCGTTACCGCTGTCACAAGGGCAGGGCAGCGCGGATGGGACACCAACGCCTGATCCAGGGCCGCGGATCGGCAGGCTTGTCCTGACAACAGCAATTGCAGCAGATACCGAGGCACCCAAGAGTGAGCTGACAACAATCCCGGCGAATGCCGCGGTGATCTATCTCGTCGTCGAAGTCTCAGCGCTGCCTGGTAAGAGTACGCTTTCAGCAGTCTGGGATTTCGGTGACACAGAAGTTAGCCGGACTACTCGTACAATCCCCCAGCCAGTGACAAGCACACGCTGGATCGCCTTAACCTGGCAACCGCAACAGCCGCTGAAGGTAGGTGACTATACTGTTCACCTGCTTGTCGACGATCGGGAAATTGACTCGATCGTGTTTACCGTCACTGGGCGGATGGCCCAGGAAGCAACCGCCGTTCCGGAACGCCAGTTGCTCTTCGCGACCAATATTGCACCGGATATCCAGCGGATTCAGCCAGCTACGCTCTTCCCCGCTGGTGTTACGACGATCGTTGCTTTTGTACCGAATGCGGGCACGCTCATCGGTGCAGACGTGCGCACACGCTGGTATCGCAACGACCAGCTAGTCGCTGAGTTAGGGCCTGACCCCGTCAATATACCAAATCTTCTCACGTTCACGCTCACGTCGCAGCAGCCGCTGCTCGCTGGCTCCTACCGTGTTGAGCTGCTTCTCGATGGCACGCTTGCTTTGAGTGGCCAGTTTCAAATCTTGGGCCCGACGCCAACTGCCAGCAAAGCAGCGGTCGAACAGGTCTTGATCGTCACGACGATTGACCCGACGACACATGCGCCATCGTCGACAACATCCGTACCGACCATACAAGCCCCGGCCTCGGTTTACGTTGCCGTGCTCGTGCGTGATCTCACACCAAGCGATCTGCTCGAAGTAGTCTGGTACCGTAATGACGTCGAGATCCTGCGCGTACCAATCTCTGGCTTGCAGGTCAGCCACCAGTGGATTAATGTGCCGTATCAAATTCCGGCCCAGTCACCAGGTACAACGGCACAGTACCGCGTCGTTGTACGTTTGAACAGCCAACCAGCAGGCCAGCAGATCGTTCAGGTACGCAGCTAGGCCGACGGTACCGACGTCAGCGTTTCGGCTATCCGACGCGCGCTGTAAAGCCATCGCTCATCGGTGTCATCGGGCACCGAGCAGCCATTGGCTAAGATCCAGCCGCGTCCGCCGGTTTGGCGGAAGGCGTCTTCTGCCTCTGCCCGAATCGCATCTTCAGGCCCGTTGCTCAACGGCCCAAACTCGTGCCAGCCGCCCATCAACGTCTTGGGCGTCTTTTGCCGCATCTCGGCTAGCGACGGTCCAGCGAGTCGGTCACTCCAGCTCAGTACCTGCACCGGATAGTCCAGCACATCGTCGATGAAGAGGTCGCGTTCGCCATGGATATGCAGGACGTTGAGCCAACCATCACGGGCCCCTTGCAACGCGAAAAGATCGTACGGACGGGCGAGCGCTCGATAATGCTCCCGTGACATGACACTGCTGGTGCAGCCCTGCAAGGCGAAGAAGACGCCATCGGCACCAGCGTCGATGATGTCCTGGAGGTGGAGGCGGAGGTTTTCGGCCACAGTTGCCAACGCTTCATGCAGCAAGGTAGGAAACCGCTCAGCGTGCTCGAGCGCTTGTTGGGGGCTCGTTGCAAAGTGGAGGATTTCAGTCCATGGACTAAAGACAGTGACGATGATCGGCGTGTCGTTGCCGACGCGCTTGCGTAGTTCACGCACAGTGACAACTCGCTCGCGGAAGAAGCGCGAGCGCGCAGGATTGAGTGGCTCAAGGAGCAACCATTCTTCAGGTTGCCGAATCGATCGTCTGGGGAATGGATAGGGGATATCGGGCATCACTTTAATAATGTCGAGATCGAACTTCTCAACGAAGAATGAGTAGGTTTCCTCGGCTTGTCGCAGCCCTGAGCCGGCAGGACGGAAGTGATGCCAGAAGCAAATCGGAGGGCGGTCAACTGGTTCACCACGAAGTGCTGCCCGCACGCGCTCGGTTTTGGTCATCCCTAGTCCAGTGGCTTGTCCTGTGTGCTGCATTGTCCGTCCTCTCGGTCTGAACAACGTTCTCGTCCTTTTAGCGGCATGATACGCAGGAGACAGGGCATGATGCCAGCCGGGGGTTCTCCGCGAGACTTAAGAGGCAGCGATGCCAGCGACGTGACCCGGCAACTGCAGGATGACATGTGGTGTGCCGTGCGTGGGGTCAAGCAATGCAAGCCGATCAGTTTCGTCCCCGGGGATAATAGCAACTGGCGTGCCGTTGTGGGCAACCGCCACGCCGGTAATGCGGTAGCCAGGCAGCCAGTGGTCAACTACCTCGAATGTCCGTCCATTCAAGACCCAGATTCCATCACCAACGCGGTCATTCTGGATCACCGGCACAACCGTATAGAGCCACTGGCCTTGCGGGTCGACCCCAGCCCAAAGCGACGGCAACGATTGGGCCGCTACTGACTGATCAAGCCAGTCAAGGAGCCAGCGGGCAAGCCGTGTCAGCAACGATCGTGGCTCATCGTTCTCAGTCGCTGATGGGTAGATCACAGCTCCTGTTCCAAGGTCGGCACTGGCCAGTACAGCTGGACGATGCTGATTGAGAATCAGCACACGATGCTGGGCTTGGTCGAGCGTGAAGGTACTATCAGCAGCGGCAACAAGTGTGCGTGTGAACACGAGCGCAGCCGTCTCAGGGTTCCACAGCGCGAGCGCAAACTGGTTGCCGGTCAAGGGACACAGGCTATACCATCGCGCCGGTACCCCATGAGTCAGCCCATTGATGCCGAGTGTCGAGAAGAGGCACGTTGTTGCCGTACCATCATCGCGAAACGTGTTCGTTACCTGCATTGTCAGGGTACGTGAATCAAAACGACTCAATCGGTTGATATCTGCCGTGCCAAGCGCGACGGTATGCTCGACGACAATCAACTCGTTGCCGTCGTCACTGGTGCCCATCTGAACAAAGAGATATGACCCAGTGAGGGCTCCGCCGACCGCCGTTGTGAATCCCAGCGTCGCCTGTCCCAGATCGATGCTGCCGATCCGTGCCCACCATTGGTGATCGGCAGTCCATGCCCAGTAGACATAAAGCAAAGTTTGTTGGGGGTTACCAGCAACGGCAAAGGCAAGAGGAGGAGTGTCAGTGGCAGTACTCTGCGAGCTCGCTGGAAGCGTGTCGAGAACGATGGGCGAGAGGATCTTGCCACTTTCAAGGTCAGTGATGAGGATAGTGAGCCGCCAGCTTTGGACGCCTGGTGGGGCATCAGGCTGGGCAACCGGCGTGACAATTCGCTGGACAGCCCACCAATGACCAGCAGCACGCACGATCGTATCAGCGGCAAAGGTAGCAACAGTACCCTGAACGGGATCGACGCGGTAGTAGGTCTGCCGCTGACTACTTTGGAGAAAGAGCAATGTGTTGCTTGTTGCAGGCACCAATCCGAACTGCGGCGTAACGGTGAGGAAATAGCTAAATTGGCCAAATTGTCCAGCCGGTCCGAGGCAAGTCACATCCAGCCACCAGCGGCCGGGGAAATTCGTTGGAAAGGCAAGGCGATAGTGCCCTGGATCCTGATCAGGCATCCCCCATGCAACGACAACGGGGGGCGGACTCGGTGCACCGTACGCTGTCACAGGCGCACGCAACTCAGCACGAATTGTCGCACCACGAACCGGTGTGTCCTGGCTGTCGACGAGTTGAAATGTCAGGATTGCTTCTGCACCCATGATTGGCTGGGCGGGGGACAGCGTCAGCCCCACAGCCCGCAGCGTCGACGGCGTTTCAACTTGGGCAGCTACCGGCGTAAGCCAGCAGAGTGTGATCAGCTCAATCGCCAACCAGCCCCAGAGTAAACGGCGAAGGAAAGAACACATTGGCTAGCCTCAGCAACGCTGGGCGGTTCACTGTCCCCCAAAGGCCATGACCGTCATGCTCCAGGGATGTAGCGCCCAGTATGCGCCTCCTCAAGGAAGCGAGTGAGGAGCCGCACGGCTGCAGCAATATCGTCGAGATGAGCCATTTCGTTGACACTATGGACATAACGAGAGGGGACAGAGAGCGTCGTCGTCGGTACACCAGCCCGCGTTCGCTGGATTGCACCACCATCAGTGCCGCCCCGCGGAAGCACCTCGAGCTGGTATGGGATACCTTCGCGATCAGCAATGGCCCGCAAGTGCTGGACCAACGCTGGGTTCGGCAACTGCGACGTATCGAAGACTTTAATACCGACACCCGCACCAAGCTTTGTCACCGTGCCTTCAGGCTCAAAGCCTGGGACATCGCCAGCAATGGTCGTATCGAGGGCAATGCCGATGTCAGGGTCAATACCAAACGCCGCGACTTGCGCCCCTCGTAGCCCGACTTCCTCTTGTGTGGTTGCCACAGCGACGATCTCGACTACGTGCTCCTTTACGGCGCGCAGCGCCTCGATCATGACAAAGACCCCCACACGGTCGTCCAGTGCCTTGCTGAGCACTGTCGGCCCAAGGACTTCGCAGGGGCGATCAAGGGTGACCATGTCGCCGATTTCGACTCGTGCCTTTACTTGCTCAGCCGGCAACCCAAGATCTACAAAGAGATCATTGATTGTCACCGACTTGTCATCGCCCGCTTGTTGAAGGTGGGGCGGCTTCACGGTCGCCTGGAGTGCGCCAAGGAGCCCATCCCCCTCGCGCGTCCAGACGCGGACCCGTTGGGCCGGCAATACACGAGGATCAAAGCCGCCAACAGGCTGTAGCCTGATAAACCCACGATCATCGATCGCGCGAACGATGAAGCCAATTTCGTCCATGTGCGCTGCGATCATGACGCGTGGGCCACCCTTGCCTCGTTTGATAGCGATGACGTTGCCAAGAGGATCGCGCCGTATCTCATCGACGAGCGGCGCAAGCGCCTGCTGGACAACTGTTGCTACGCGCTCTTCACGGCCGGCAATGCCCGGGGTCTCACAAAGCTGCTTGAGGAGACCGAGATTAAGCTCTGCCATCACCACACTCCATCTCCCTGAACACAGCCCTGGATCGTAGCACGTTATGCTGCGAATGGCTAGCGCTGTGCCGCCGTTGACGATGATGGGTGATAGCCAAATCGTCCAGTTGGAGGGTTAGATGATGGAGATGTAGCAGGAGCAACTGTGTAGTGACCAGATTCGGGCTTTGGCGAAGACGGTGGGGGCGTGTCTTTGCGCAGGTGCGTTGGCTGTGGGAAGCCAGGAACAGCTTGTGAACGGAGAAGGTCACGGAAGCGTCGAGCGAGTTGACCGCTTACAGGCTCACCAGGCCGCAGCAATGCCGCACGTAACGCCTGCGCTTCCTCAGGCTGGAGCTCGCGGAGTAGTGTGAGCTGTTGGCTGCTTGCACCGAGCAGCATGACACGCTCGCCAAGCTGCACGACGAAGAGCGTGCCGGCGTTGCCGAGTGGCAGGCTATCGAGAATGAGCAGCATGCCACTTGAGGAGCTTGCCTGCGTGAGGCGTCGGTTCAGCGCACGCAGACCGCGCGCAGCCAGGACAAAGCAGACAATCACAAGGAGGACTGGCAGAGCCAAACTCCCAAGTAATCCCCACAGCGAGAATGCGTTCCCGGCTGCGGTGTCCTGCTCCGCGAGTTGCGCATAGCCTTGAGCAAGGAACGCTGTCTCAGGTGTCGGCGTGGGAGCAGCAAGCGCGCTACCAGTCGTGTGCGCGCCTAGCCGCGTCATGAAGCCGATCCCAAGGCCAGCGAGAACCGCAAGAAGGAGCACGAGCCAGAGCGGGACGCGGAACGTGCCGCGTTGTTTGCTTGGCCTCGTCGAGGTTGCGCGTGTGGCCGGCATCAGCTTTGTCCACTACTTGCTAAGCGCTTCTCCGGCGAGACGATTTCCGTAATGCGGACCGCGAACTTTTCGTCAACGACAACGACCTCGCCACGAGCAATCAAAGTCTTATTGATCGTCAGGTCAACCGGTTCGCCAGCTAGTCGGTCCAGTTCGACAACTGAACCAGGCCGCAGCCCAAGAATGTGCTTGATCGGTAGACGGGTCGACCCGAGTTCAGCAGTTAGCTCTACCTCGACGTCACGTAACAATTCAATCGGGTGAACTGGCCCACCGGCTTCCCCCTCACCGAGCTGCACAAAGTTAGCCGCCTGCACTGATGGCTCGTTGGGTGTCATCCCGCTGCGATGGTCGGCCATAGCGTTCGCCCTCCTTCCTCATCCAACGTTGGCTCCTCCGGCCACGCTTCGTCGGCGAGACCAGCGATACGGACCGCGAGTGCACGGCCCTTGCGCCCTGGAAAGCCCTGGAAGCATGGTACCTCTTCAACGAGCACCGGCAAGGGATGGTCAACTGGCGCCTGTAACACCACGACATCGCCCACTGTGAGTGCCAGCAGTTCAGCAACAGTGAGTGTTGTCCGGCCGATCTCAACTCGCACTGTCAGCGGAACCTCCATGAGCTGTCCAATAACGTCGGCGCGCGTCTCGGCATCCGATGTCGTCCGTCGAGGATTGGCGAACAGGATCCGTGCATTCAGTCGCGGCATGATCGGTTCAAGCGTGGAGGCTGGCAAGATAACGCTGAGCGAGCCTTCGCCATCAAAAAGTCGCACCGTATGTCGGACGAGCAAGATGATCTCACTCGGCAAAATGCCCTGCAATTGTTGTGGGGAGAGGACAATTTCAACCGGCGATGGGTTGAGCTTAATCACCTGGTCCCACGCATTCGCAAGTTCGCGGAAGAGGCCGTTGCCGAGATCGCGTAGCAGCGAAAGCTCGATTTCTGTCCACCCCGTGTTAGCGAATGGTGGACGTTCCTCGCCTGCGCCGCCCAGCATGCGGTCGATTACCCGTGAGGCAATGCCGTGATCGATTTCAAGCAGAAATCGCCCAACCAGTGGTTCTGGCTCAGCCAGCCCAAGAACCGTTTGAGATGGTGTTTGGTCAAGGTAGTCCCCAAGCGTCATCTGCTCGAGTCGCTCGAGTTCGATGTGAACGGCAGAGCGTACTTGGGCCGCGAGATAGTTGGAAGCATAACGGTCGAACGTCTCGTGGATGCTCTGGATCGAGCGGATATGGTCTTTTGAGAACTTGTCAGGACGCCGGAAGTCATACGGTATGGGACGCCGACCAGCGCGCCCGGTACCGGTCTTCCCAGGAAGGGTACTTCGTGCATATGCGCCGGTCTCGGTCTGCCGCGGCATTGACCGGCTCCTTTCCTACTGGATCACAAACTGCGCAAAGTAGACGGCTTTGATCTGATACTTCGGGATAAGCGGTTGCAGACGGTCTTTAAGCTCTTGCTTCAGCGCTTCCTTGCCTTGCGGCGACGTCACTTGGTCAACCGTCTTCGAACTGAGCACCATGGTGAGTACGTCCTGGATCTCAGCTTGCCGAGGGCTGAGCGATGCTTGCAACTCTGTCTGCTTCTGCTTGAGTTGGTCGGCGGTCAGTTTGTCAGGATCGACCTCTGGGTCGAGCAGTTCAAGCACGACTTCTGCCTTGAGGTAACGAAAGCCGCCAGGGTCGGCCAAATTGACGACGCGTTCACCAAGGGAAACTGGCACGCCGTGTTCGGGCACTTTCGGCGCGGCTTCAGCCTTGGATCCCGAACCGACATTGATGTTCAGCGTCAACGGGCCAATGCCGTGGAGTACGCCAAACGCGCCAACGGCGACGACAATCAGCAGCACTATTGGCAGCAAAATCTTCGGACTACGCAGCCGCTTCACCATGTTTCTCCCTCCCCCCTAGGAGATTGGCCCGGCCGTCGGCTGGGCTGTCATCGGTTGAACAATGACAATATCAACGCGCCGGTTCTTGCGTCGTCCTTCGAGGGTGCTATTGTCCGCTCGCGGCCGATAAGGGCCATAGCCAACCGCTGAAAACCGTTCTGGCCGGAGCCCCGACACATCTGTGAGATACCGCACTGTGACAACAGCCCGCATCACCGAAAGCTCCCAATTGTCGGGATAACTTCCGGGTGGTGGGGGGATGTTGTCCGTGTGCCCTTCAACGCGAACTTCATTCGGAAGGGCCGCGAGAATGCCAGCAATGCCGTCAAGCAACTTCGCTGCCTCCGGCCGAAGTTGTGCCTGGCCAGGCGGGAAAAGTAAGTCATCTGAGAGATGGATAACGATACCTTCCGGCGTCAGTTCGACATCGACATTTTGTCGATCAAGCCCAAGGCGCGTCAGGAGCGAAGCAACCTGCGCGCGTACACCTAAATACGCTGTCAGCCGTGGGTCTTGCTCGAGTGGACTTGTGATGCGCTGACCGGCCGGTGGTTGTTGCAACACATCGATATTGAACGCGGCGCGGATTGAGGCACTGACTGCGCGGAATTTCGCTGCATCGGCCTTCGAAATCGAATACATGACGACGAAGAAGACGAGCAGGAGCGTAATCAAGTCGGCGTAGGTGATTAGCCAACGCTCCAGGTTTTCATGCTCTTCTGCATGCCGCTTGCCGCGGCGCAGCATGGCCTACTCCCCTCCTGGAGCCATTGCTCCCGCACCGACCGGGCTTGTACCCTTAGCCGTTCCTTTCGCTTCACGCGCTGACGGCGGGAGCTGCGCTACCAGCTTCTCGCGCAACATCCGCGGATTTTCACCGGCTTGGATGCCAAGAATGCCGGCCAGCATCAACTGCCGCTCAGCAACTTCCTCCTTGCTGCGTAGCTTGAGTTTGTTGCCGATTGGCAACCAGAGCAAGTTGGCTGACGAGACGCCATAGAGCGTTGCGAGGAAGGCGACTGCGATGGCCGGGCCAAGTTGGTCGGGATTCTCTAGACTACCCAGGACGTGAACAAGGCCCATCACCGTGCCGATAATGCCCATCGTTGGCGCAAAGCCACCCATGGTGGTGAAGATGCCGTAATTACGGGCATGCCGTGCCTCCATCGCTTCAAGCTCAGCCTCAAGAATCTGTGCAGTCATCTCCGGATCCGTGCCGTCGACAACAAGCATGATCCCTCGCTTGAGAAAGGGATCGTCGATCGGATGATTCTCGAGCGCAAGCAAGCCGTCGCGCCGTGCAATTTCAGCAAGCTTCACTAACTCTTCGACAATCGCCGCACGACGATCAGGCGGCGTACGCATGGCACGGGCGATGAGTTTCGGAATAGCGAGGATGTCGCTCAGCGCATAGCTTGTCATCGTTGCGCCGATCGTGCCGCCAAAGACGATCATCGCGGCCGTGATGCCCAAGAGTGACGCAAGATGACCGCCTTCAAGCACGAATGCGACGATGAGAGCCCCGAAGCCACCGATGATGCCGAGCAGCGTCGCCAAGTCCATGGCTTATGTCCTCTCCGCTTCGTCTGATGTGGCTTCTGGTCGATAGTGCGACACGCGACCACATCCGTAGACTGCCTGCCGGTAGGCCAAGACCCGTGCGACGACTTCATCAACGGTCTCGCGAACCATGAGCCGTTTATTGGTCGTAAGCACGATAACGGTTTCGGGCACCGATTCAATGTGCTCAATGAGCTCCGCGTTGAGGACGAGCGGTACGCCATCAAGTCGTGTGAGTTGGATCATCCCTCTTCCCCCGTCCCCATGCCCACGCCAGGCAATGGTGAGTGTAAAAGCGCACAGCAACCCACACAGATAACCAGTCGTCCCGTCCATGACAGTACGACCGGGGGACAGCTAGGGAGTCCGGTCAGGCTAGGGGATCGGTACCTGCGTCGTGCTGTCGGTGAAGACGGGCAGGATCTAGGCGTGTTGCGAGTGGGCGCGTACAGTCCTTGGCAGCGAGGTATCGCCTGGAGAGGCATGGTGATACGGATGGGGAGACGCAAGATTCGTCGCGCACAATGCCATCCTTGCTGGCGCCAGGCTGGCTGGCTACTTGGCATCCTCAGCAGCGCATTGCTGACGGCCAGCTGCGGGGCGACAGCCAAGCTTGGCGATGCCCAGGTCACCATCCAGAGCGGCCCAAGCAATGGGGGAAGCGGCAGTGCCCTTGCCCCTGGGTTGGAGTTGCTCTTCCTGCTCACGTTACTGAGCTTGGTGCCGGCGCTCTTGCTTGTAATGACCTCGTTCACTCGCATTGTCATCGTCCTGTCGTTCGTGCGCAGTGCCATCGGGATCCCGCAACTCCCCCCAAATCAGATCATCGTCGGTCTCGCGCTTTTCTTGACAGTCTTTGTGATGGCACCTGTCTGGCAGCAGGTCAACCGTGATGCTCTTCAGCCTTATCTCGCAGGACAGATTGACCAACGCACGGCCTTCACACGGGCTGAGGCACCGCTGCGCGCGTTCATGTTTAAGCAAACCCGGGAACGCGATATCGCCCTTTTCATGACGCTCGGGAAGTTGCCTCGGCCACGTAATCCCGACGACGTGCCAACGTGGGTACTGGTGCCAGCGTTCATCCTCAGCGAATTGAAGACAGCCTTTACCATGGGGTTCGTCCTCTTCATTCCCTTCTTAATCATCGATCTTGTCGTGTCGAGCGTGCTGATGGGTATGGGGATGATCATGTTGCCCCCGGTGCTCGTCTCATTGCCCTTCAAGCTCCTGCTGTTCGTTATGGTCGATGGCTGGGATCTCCTGGTGCGTTCACTTGTGGCGAGCTTTACATAACGGTGAACACGAAAGAGTGAGGTCGGGGGCTAACTGGGGAGTAGAGGCACGCATGGATGAGTTACTGTTGCTCGATCTGGCACGTGAGGCGATTGTGACGCTCCTGATCGCACTTGTACCGTTCCTGGGGGCCATGCTCGTTGTTGGTCTTGCGGTGAGCGTAGTGCAGGCGGTGACTCAAGTCAACGAGCAATCACTCGTCTTCATTCCGAAAATTCTGGTGACCTTTCTGATCCTGCTGATCGGCGGTAGCTGGATTGCCCACCAACTCAGCCATTTCACGATGGACGTTTTCGCCTTGTTGCCGGTGCTTCGTCGGTAAGGAAAGACAATGGGCGCGCTCTTGCCAAGCTCAGCTGCAGTCTTCCTACTCGTCAGTGTCCGCATTGGACTCGTGCTGGCGCTGTTGCCGGGCTTTAACGGTCGGAGCGTGCCGAATCAAGCGAAAATCGCGCTCACTGTTGCACTCACCCTGATCTTGACGCCGTTTGTGCCGGTTGAAGCGCAGGGGCTTACAACGCCAGTTGGCTTTGTCATCGCACTCGGGCGGGAGACGCTCGTTGGATTGGCTATGGGCCTAGGGGTTGCCTTCGTCTTTACGGCCGTCGAGACAGCGGCTGCAATTGTGAGCCTGCAGATGGGGCTTAACCTCAGCGCACTCTTCCAGCCAACGCTGAACACACAAGGGAGCATGCTGACGTCACTCTATCTCGCGCTTGCTGCCCTCGTCTTCTTTACGACAAACAGCCACCACCTGCTGATTCTCGCGCTGCAGCGAAGTTTTGTAGCGGTCCCGGTTGGCACTGGGCGAGTAACGGCGGCGAGTGCGAACAGCGTGATTACGTTGAGCGGGACGATGCTGGCCGATGCCGTACGGATCGGGTTGCCGATCGCCGCGACACTCCTGCTAGTGGATCTCGCCCTTGGTCTCTTGAACCGAATGGCCCCACAAATTGGTGTGTTCTTCGTTGGATTGCCCGCCAAGCTTTTCATCGGTTTCCTCGTCTTTGGCCTAACGCTCCCATTCCTTTTGCGCGTGCTTCAGACACTCGTCAGCTCCGGACTCGAGCAGCACGTGCTCCAAGTTCTCGAAGGGTTACGGTAAGACTATGGCGAGCGAGCGGACCGAACGCGCTACACCGCGACGTCGTTCTGAAGCCCGTCGCCGCGGGCAAGTTGTTCGTAGCGCTGACCTCATCGCTGCAGTGATGATGCTCACCGCAGCCTTGCTCATACCGTGGTACGGCGCGTTTGCTGCCCGCACACTCGCAACCGGGTTGCAAGGTTTCTTCAGCTCACTGCCGCGCGAACTCACTCCGGGATTACTTGCCGCAATGATGCGTGAGAGCGCGGGCCTGTTCTTGCGCGTTGCTTTGCCGCCGCTTGGGCTCGTTGCCGTAATCGGAACTGTTGTGGCAGTGGTGCAGAGCGGGCTCGTGTTCGCACCGGCCGCGCTCAAACCCGATTGGCGTCGCCTCGATCCGCTTGCGGGTTTCCAGCGTCTCTTCTCACGACGTGGCGCATTCGAAGCGTTGAAGACCATCCTCAAATTAACCATTGTCACGGCTGCGACTTACCCGGTAATTCGGGCAGATATCACCGTCTTTGTAGCGTTAACCGGTGCTGACGTAATGGGCTTGGGCCAGGCGCTTGGACAAGCCGTTCGCTCGCTGTTGTTGCGTATCGGCTTGGTCTACCTTGTCCTTGCGGCAATCGATTACTTCTTCCAACGTTGGGACTTCGAGCAGCGGCTGCGCATGACACGCGAAGAAGTGCGTGAAGAGTTGCGACAGACCGAAGGCGATCCACAGATTCGCGCACGTATTCGCAAGCTACAGCGGCAATATGCCCAGCGGCGCATGATGGCCAATGTGCCGAAGGCAACGGTCGTCGTGACTAATCCCACGCACCTTGCCATCGCACTACGCTACGACCCGCGCGAAACACCCGCACCAATTGTCGTTGCCAAAGGCGCAGGGCAGGTTGCCGAGCGGATCAAGGCAATCGCCCGGGCACACGCGATCCCGGTTGTTGAACATCGGCCAGTCGCCCAAGCGCTCTATCGGCTCGTCGATGTTGGCCAGGTAATCCCAGTGACACTCTATGAGGCCGTTGCGGACATCATCGCCTATGTCTACCGTCTGCGAACGGGCGCTATGGTGAGGGAGGCCTAATGGCAACGTCGCCAGCCAAGCCAACAGACGTTGTCGGCATTCGCCGGCTGCTACGTTACAGCGACGTCGGGCTTGCGGCCGCAGTTGTGGCCGTGGTTGCGCTTATGATTATGCCCATTCCTCCGCGGCTGCTTGACGTCCTGATCACAACGAATATTGCCGGCGCAATCACGATTCTGCTCGTGACGCTCTACGTCCAGGAGCCGCTGCAGTTCTCGGCCTTCCCCTCGGTGCTGCTCCTGGCCACGCTCTATCGCCTGGCGCTGAACATCACGTCGACGCGGCTCATCCTGTTACACGGCAATGCGGGAGAGGTGATCCACGCCTTCGGGCAGTTTGTCGTCGGCGGCAATTACATCGTCGGCATGGTCGTCTTCTTGATTCTTGTCGTCATCCAGTTTGTCGTAATCACGAACGGTGCTGGACGCGTCGCCGAGGTCGCGGCACGCTTCACGCTCGACGCAATGCCTGGGAAGCAGATGAGCATTGATGCCGATCTCAACGCTGGAATCATCACAGAAGCAGAGGCACG
This sequence comes from Thermorudis peleae, assembly GCF_000744775.1. Taxonomy (NCBI): domain Bacteria; kingdom Pseudomonadati; phylum Thermomicrobiota; class Thermomicrobia; genus Thermorudis; species Thermorudis peleae. The sequence continues at coordinate 445,421 of NZ_JQMP01000001.1, forward strand.
CCGTCGCCGGGAAGAGATTCGGCGCGAAGCTGACTTCTACGGTGCCATGGACGGTGCAAGCAAGTTCGTCAAGGGCGATGCAATCGCCGGCATCGTCATTATCATCATCAACATTGTTGGCGGCATTACCATCGGCGTGTTACAGCGGGGCCTACCAATCGGGGAAGCGCTCCGCACCTATGCCTTGCTAACCATCGGTGACGGACTCGTTTCGCAGATCCCCGCCCTTGTCATCTCGACTGCCACCGGCATCATTGTCACCCGCAGCGCAACGGACGCTAATCTCGGCGAGGGTGTCGTCCGCCAGCTCTTTGGCTCCCCACGCGCACTCGCGATTGCCGGCGTACTGCTCACCCTGCTCGGGTTGGCACCTGGATTACCACGCCTGCCATTTCTGTTCGGTGGCAGCGGGCTGCTCCTGGTAAGCTGGGTGTTACATCGACCAGCTCAGCCCGTTCCTGAGGTCGCCGAAGCCAAGCCCAAGGCTGAACCCGAGGAATCCCTGCCAGATACAGTCACGGTTGACCCGCTCGAACTGGAAATTGGCTATGGCCTGATCCCGCTTGTTGACCAGGCAGCTGGCGGCCCGCTACTGCGCCGCATTACGCTGCTCCGGAAACAGATCGCCCAGGAACTGGGGATGATTATCCCCACCGTGCGCATTCGCGATAACTTGCAGCTTCGTCCGAACGAGTACCGCATCTTAGTACGTGGCGTTCGCGTCGGTCAAGGAGAGATCTATCCGGATCGCCTTATGGTCATGGCACCGGCCGGCGGTTTACCAGCGCTCGAGGGCATCCAAAGCCGCGAACCAGCATTCGGGTTACCAGCAGTGTGGATCGCTGAAGGACAACGCCTGGCAGCAGAAGCCCAGGGCTACACGGTCGTTGATCCTGCCTCAGTTGTGACAACGCATCTGAGCGAGGTGATTCGGGCGCATGCTGCTGACTTGCTACGGCGGCAAGACGTGCAGCGGCTGCTAGAAATCGTACGCCGCGACCACCCAGCAGTGGTCGACGAGCTGGTCCCACATCAGCTGTCACTTGCCGAAGTCCATCAGGTACTGCAACTGCTCTTACATGAAGGCGTTCCGATCCGCGATCTTGTCGCGATCTTGGAGACACTCGGCAACTATGCCCGGACAACGCGCAACCCAGCGATCCTCGCTGAGCATGTGCGCAGCATCCTCGCACCGATGATTACGCAGCAGTATGTCGGCAACGACGGCGTGCTGCACGCCTTTGCCCTGCATCCTGATGTGATCGCCGAACTGAGTGAAGCGCCGCGTAGCGGTGACGATGGCATGCAACTTGTCATTAGCCCTGATCGGTTGCAGCGACTGCTCACGGCCGTAGCGCAAGAGATGGAGCGGCTAGCTAGCCTTGGCTATCAGCCAATCCTGCTGGTGCCTGCAGGGCTGCGACTAGCCGTCAGTCGCCTGCTACGACGCTCGTTGCCGACCCTGATTGTGCTGGCGTACTCCGAAGTTGCGCCTGGCGTGCAAGTGCAGATCCATGGGACAGTGAGAGGATAGGCCATGGAGGCAGGACAGGTCTACCGGGCAGCATCAGTGCAGGAAGCTATCCGGCTGGCAAAAGCCGAGCTTGGCCCGGATGCCCTTATTGTCGATGTCCGGCGAATTCCGCCAACTGACCCGCGAGCCCCGCGTGCTGGCACGGTCGAAGTCCGCGCAGTCGCTGCGCCGGAAGCGCAGGCAGGAGCACTGCCATCGTCCGAACCGTTCACCACACTGCCATTGACAACCGCTCGCCGCGCAACACCAGGCAGTCAACAACTCCGGGCCTTACAGTTGCTGCAAAGCATGGGATGGAGTGAAGGGCTTGCCCAGCGCGTACTCGAAACGTACGTGACTGGGCGACGTTGGCCACCAAGCCAGCGGCGGATAGCACTCGCCAACGTCATCCGTCGCGCTGTCCGGCTCACAACGTTGGTGCCGACATCAACTGAGCGGCCGATTACCCTCGCATTCTGCGGCCCTAGCGGTAGTGGTAAGACGCTAACGATCCTCAAGCTAGCGGTGCAGCTCAAGCGTGCCCAGCGCTCGGTCTCGGTGCTCGGCCTGGGGCTGCTGCCACCACACCAGCTAGTCCTGAAGGCATGGGCAGAGCAGGTTGAGTCGCCAATCAGTTTCGCCGCAACGCCGGCTGCACTGCGACAGACCCTTGCTACCCCATCGAGCGATATCATCTTAGTCGATACGCCGGGAACCAACCCGTTTGACAACCATGCCATGAAGCAACTCCGAAGTCTGCTTGGCCACGAGGCACTGAGTGCCTGCTTCCTTGTTCTGCCGCTGACGACGGAGACCAGCGAACTCATCGAGGTTGCCGAACGCTTCCAACTTGTGCACCCCACGGGTGTCATTGCGACCCGGCTTGATGAGACACGCCGTCTTGCTGCGGCCATTGGCTTAGCGGAGCAAACGCGCTTGCCGATCGCCGCCCTCAGCACTGGTACGGCAATCCCCGACGATCTCTTGGCCGCAACGCCGGAGGTGCTTGGTGAGCTTGCGCTCTGGACGCTTAGCCGTGTGCTGCCGCTTGCCTCGGGATAAGCGGTAGCGTGGCGGGCTGTGTAGCCGTTTCAGTACTTCCGTCTTGTCGCGACATCAGACCGGAGGGTCTCCCGATCCGTTGCACACGACCGTTACCCTCTGGAGTGCAGGGAGGCATCGCAGGGAGAGCGAGTAGCATATGCAGCAGATTCGCCCCTCAAACCAACCAGCAATTGATCGCGGAACGATCTTGCTTCTCGGCATTGGCGCGTTTTTGGCGGTGTATCTCCTCGGCCTTGCTCGACAGCAACCATTTCCATGGGTGGCCATCAGCAGCACCATCGCTCTTGGAGTCACGCTTGTTGCTGGCAGCCTGGTCGCGCGGATTTTTCAACATGCTGAACGACCAGTCGAACAGCCGGTAGAGGACGAGAAACTGGTGGGACAGCGTTCACTGGACGAGCAGTAGAGGGATAAGCGAGGCAGCCAATGCAAGCGGCCGCAATCACATCACGCAAGAGCCGCCAAGCTGAGCAGTCGCTTGACATGCTCTGGGAGCGCTATTTGGCTGCCCCCAACCCGCGAATGCGCGAGCAACTGATTGTGCAGTATGCGCCACTGGTCAAGTTCGTCGTTGATCGCCTGCGCTTGATGCTCCCGCCAAGTCTTGATCGTGATGATCTGATCGGCTATGGAACCATTGGCCTGATCGAGGCGATTGACCGCTTTGATCCCAGCCGTGGGGTCAAGTTCGAAAGCTACGCTGTGTCACGCATTCGTGGCGCAATTCTTGACGCGTTGCGCACGCTCGATATTGTGCCGCGTGGAGCGCGCCAGCGTGCCCGCCAGATTGAACAGGCCTCACGCGAGTTCTTCGCTGCTCATGGGCGCATGCCCCGTGAAGCCGAACTCGCGCAGCAAATGGGCATCTCACTGAGTGAACTACAACAGTCGTTGCAGGACGTTGCCTGCCTGTTCTTACCACTCAATCATGCCGATGAAGAGAATAGCGGGCTGGCGCTGGAGGATCAGTTAGCTGACCCAGCATCGCCTGAGCCGGTCGAGCTGGCGGCGCAAGCTGACCTGCGCGATCGTCTTGCTGAAGCACTGGGTCAGCTCAGCGAACGCGACCGCCTGATCCTGTCACTGTACTACTACGAGGAATTAACGATGCGCGAGATTAGCGAAGTGCTGGGCGTGAGCGAGTCACGGATCAGCCAGATCCTGACACGCGTACGGCTCCAGCTTCGTGCACTCTTGCGCGATCGCGGGGTCATGGCCGAGGACGTGACGTCCTCATGAGTGAAAGGCAAGCACAATGGTGGATCTACCGCATGTTGAGGTACTCGGCCTGATCGGCTTGCTGGGGCTTGTTTCATTCTTAAGCTGGACGAGTGCCCAGCTCTGGTTCCGCCAACGTGCACTGGAGCAGACGTTGGCTGACGTACTCGCCCAGCTTGGAGCCGGAGCCCCCGAGACTGGCGATGCGCACCTGTTCTGGTCAGAGCCAGCTGACTTCACCCCCGAGCCGGTTACCACCGCTGCGCAATCTGAGACGCCACCCTTCGCATCACCAGAGAGCGCTTCGTCGTCCTGGCAGGCAGCGGAGGTCGCGAGCCAGCTGCGGCAGACCCCGCTCGAGGTCTTACAGCAGATGTTGCAAGCCACGCTTGACCTACGGGCGCCGGCATGGTCGGCTGAGAACGCTGAAGAGTCTGTCTCGCTCTATGGGTGGCGGCGGGAGAACAATGGTGCGCTGCAGCCGTAACGTTCGTTGGCCAAGACGCTGGAAACAGATTCTTGTCCTTGCAGTGCTAAGCACACTCGTGATCACCCCGGCTGTTGTCAATGCCGAGGCGTTGCCAACGCGGGTCATCGTTTCGCATGTTCCGACACTGACAACCTGGGGACCACCGACAGCCAACGGTGTTGTCATGGTCACGCTTTCCGAAGGTGACGTGCGGGCTGACTTTGCCGGGCTTGCGTCGCTGCCCAATGGCCAACGGTATGGATTATGGCTCCTCCGCTCAAAGGATAACCAAGCCTTCTGGCTTGGCAGCTTTACCCAACCAGATGGCCAGCCGCTTGCCCACGTTGATATCCTGCTGCCCCAGCCAATTCCCGATGCCGGCTGGGATATTGTGCTCGTCACCGTTGAATCAAGCGATCATCCTCCTGCCCCAAGTGGGCAACGGGTCTTAATCGGTGCATTTCCTGGAACTCCGCCGGAACTGAGCATGCTGCCGCCGGCCCTGCCCAAGACCGGCATGCCATTGAGCACAGGCACGCCGCTGGGGCTGCTTGCAACGAATCTCGCGCTCTTGGCTGCTCTTGGCCACATTCGGGCACGCAGCCGTGCAGCACGAGGAGGCCGAGCATGATCCGGACACTCTATGAAGCAGCTGCAGCGATGATGGCGCAATTTGCCCGGCAACTGGCACTCAGCAATGACCTCAGCAACGCACAGACACCGGGCTACCGACGCGAGATCGGCCGCGTGAACGACTTTCAGGAGATGCTGTTGAGTCGCATCGGCGGCGGCCAAGCGCAGCTCGTCGGGCCCGTCTCGACCGCTGTCCGCTACGATCAACCAACCGTCGATGAGCGGCAGGGAGCGCTCGTCGAGACCGGGCGGCCGTTAGACTTGGCGATTACCGGTCGTGCCTTTTTCACTATCCAGACGCCTCAAGGAGTGCAATATACTCGCGACGGTCGGTTCCAGCTCAACGCGCAGCGTCAGCTCGTAACAGCTGATGGCATGCCAGTCCTTGGTGTCAATGGTCCGATCACAATCCCTCCTGGCGATGTCGCTGTTGACCCGGACGGCACCGTGCGGGTCAACGGTCAGACCGTCGGCCAGCTCTTGCTCACTGACCTCCCGGCAAATGCCACGTTAACTCCCGTTGGCCAAAACCGCTTCACGGCCAACGCCGCTGGCCAGCCGGCTCAAGGATCAGGCGTAAGCCAGGGATTCTTGGAGCAGTCGAACGTTGACATTACGCAGACACTGACCGAAATGCTTGCTGCGAGCCGCAGCTATGCCCTCGCGCAGCGTGCGCTGCAGCTTGCTGACGATTCCCTGCGGCTAGCAGTCAATGACGTTGGGCGCGTGAGCGCCTAGGTAACCGGGTGAGGAGGAGTCGTGACGAGTGTCTACTTCCCGTCAATGAGCGGAATTATGGCTGGCCAACAGCAAGTCGATGTCATTGCAAACAACCTCGCTAATCTCTCAACCACGGGGTTCAAGGCTGCACGTGCCCAACTGGTTTCGCTCCCTTCACAACGCAGCGAAGTCGCGCGCGCTGGAGAGGCCGTGCTGGGACCAGTCGACCTGGGTGGCGGTGTCATGCTTGGTGCTGTCACGCGCCAGTTCACCACAGGCCCAATCCAAGTAACGGGCAACCCACTTGACCTCGCGATTGTCGGTGACGGTGCGACCTTTTTCGCCGTCCGTCGTCGCGATGGCACGGTTGCCTATACGCGCTCTGGCGCATTGAGCATTGATGCCAACGGTCAGCTTGTCACAGCTGATGGCGCGATACTCGAGCCACCCATTACGCTCCCACCTGGAGCACGGATTGACCATGTCGATGCTCAAGGCCGCATCTATGCCGTGCAGGGCAGTGCGAATGTCCCGACTGTCGTTGGCCAACTCCAGCTCGTACGATTTCCGAATCCAAACGGGCTGATCGCACTGGGCAATGGCCAGTTCAGTGCGACTCCAGCCGCTGGGCAACCTGAAGTTGGCACCCCGGGCGCTCCAGGCTGGCCAACAATCGGCAGTGGAATGCTCGAAGCCGCAAACGTCGACCTCGCAACAGAAATGACGCAACTCATCATTGCCCAAAGAGCCTACGTTGCCAATATCCGCGCCTTGCAGACGACCGACGAAATGGTGGCGCTGGCAATTCAAACCCGGAGTTAGTGGCCGTCTCGCGCTTCCACCTTAAGCTTGCGGCGTCTCCTGCCGATAGCTAGAAATAGCGTGGGTTCGTGTTGTCGAGCACGCGAAGGGAAGAGAAGGCGAGACGCATGGTTGACGGCATCCATCAGTCAGTCGGATTACCTTCGCACATTCAGCAGTCTGAACGAACGACCTCAGTCACGAGCAACGAGCGGCTACGGTCACGAGAGACGCAAGAATTACGCCACTCCTATGAGCAGGCCGCAGAACTTTCACCACAACTCCAGCAGTATCAGCGTGCAGTTGAGCTTGTCAAACAAGCTCCCGATATCCGACACGACCGGGTAGACGCTGTTCGCCGCCAGGTACTGAACGGCCGCTATACTGTCCCACTCAACGAGCTTGCGGATCGGATCGCTGCTGCGCTGGCACGTGGGCAGGAGTAAGCGAGGCGGCCCATGGTTGGACGCACTGGAGCATCCCGAACTGCTGGACAGCAGCCTGAAGGCCAAGACCCCCTACTTGTGGCGCTCTCAGCGTTGCATAACGCTTTGAGCGACTGCATCGCTAGCCTACGCGCCGGGGATCTTGAGCAACTCGCCCAGGCAACGCAAGCGATCAATGCCGCTTGTCGGGCTCTTGAGCAGGTCGCAACGTACCCCATGGGGGAGCGAGAACAAGCACTACTCGCGGCAATACGGGCACGCTTGCAGCAGGCTCGGATGCTCGTGCAGACGTTACTGACGACAAACGCCCAGGCGCTCGCCCTTTGTCAAGCCCAACTTACCGCACAGGCGAGCTATGGCGTACTCCGGCCGCGCTACGGCGTCGATCGGTCGGCCTAGAGGGAGGGGCGTATGTCACTCTTGCGTGCACTAGAGACCGCCTACCGCGGACTCGTCGCCCAGCAACAAGCCGTTGAAACCACGAGCCATAATATCGCCAATGCCAGCACCCCGGGCTTCTCGCGGCAGCGGGTCGATCTGGTAACAACCCCGCCCTACACCGTTCCCGCACTCAATCGCAGCACCTACGCCGGACAAGTTGGCACCGGTGTCGTTGCCCAGACTGTTAGTCGCGTCCGTGAGGCCATCTTCGACCAGCAGTATCGCGAACAGTCTCATGCTCTCGGTGAAGCGAACACCCGGGTGGATGCCTATGACCAGCTGCAGGCAGTCTTCAACGAGCCGAGCACGAATGGCCTGAGCGCGCTGCTCGATCGCTTCTGGAACGCCTGGCAGGACGTGACGAATCAACCAGAAGATCTTGCCGCACGAGCAAGCCTCGTCCAGGAGGCGACAACACTTGCAACGAACATTAACCGGACACGGAGTCAGCTCAAACAACTGCAGGGCGACTTCTTTCAGAAACTCTCACTCCAAGTCGATGAGGTAAACAGCTTAGCCTCGCGAATTGCCGCACTCAATAAGCAGATCGTCGCTGTCCTTGCGGTCGGCCAGACACCGAATGATTTAGAAGACCAACGCGACCAATTGCTCGACCAGCTCGCGCAGTATGCCGACATTACCGTCACGCCGCAGACGAACGGTGCGCTCGATGTAGACCTTGGGGGCATGCCGCTCGTTAGCTATGATCAGGCGTTCTCGCTTGCTGTAACGTTGAATGGCGGGCAGGTGGAAGTTGATTGGCAGGGTGGCGGGCCAGCAACCCTTGGTCGCGGCTCCCTCCAGGCACTCGTCGACCTCTACAACACGACCGTGCCAGGTATGCTGACGCAGATCGAACAGATCCGTGATGCGCTTGCTAATCAGGTGAACGCGCTCCACCAAACCGGCTATGGCTTAACGGATCCTGCTGGGCCACCACCAAACCGTCCCTTCTTCCTTGTTGATGCAGCAGGCGATCTGCAAGTCAACCCGGTCCTCGTCGCGCATCCTGAAGATGTCGCGGCATCGAGCCAAGCACAACTGCCTGGCAATGCCGATGTCGCACTACAGATTGCAAATCTGCGGCAAGCGCTCGTGATGAATAACAACACTGCGACGATCGGCGATTTTTATAACACCATGATCGCTCAGCTGGGCGGTGACGCGCGCGAGTCACAGGTGACGCAACAGAACCAACAGACACTCGTCGATGCGATCGACCGCCAGCGCAAGCAAATCTCAGGCGTCTCGTTGGATGAGGAGATGGCGAATCTGGTGAAGTTCCAGCATGCCTATGAGGCGGCAGCGCGAGCGATTACTGCCGTCGATGAAATGTTGGACAAGGTCATCAACGGCATGGGCGTGGTTGGGCGATAGGAGGCAGCATGCGCGTTACGCAGAACATGATGATGGATACGATTCTCCGTAACATCTCCGCCAACCTCGAACGGCTTGAGCGGGTACAGAGTGAGTTGTCGTCGGGCAAACAAATCCGACAGCCTTCTGACGATCCCATCGGCACAGCGACCGTCTTGCGACTCCAATCGTCCCAAGCGCAGATTACCCAGTACTTGAAGAACGTTGACGAAGCGCAGTCCTGGCTCGATCTCACCGACCAGGCGCTTTCCACGATTGGTGATGCTGTACAGCGCGCCCGTGAGCTGATCGTCCAAGCCGCAAATGACACCCTCTCAGCAGCAGACCGCCAGGCAATCTGGAACGAACTGACCGCGCTCCAGCAGCAGATCGTCGCCACGGCCAACACCGCCCACGCCGGCCAGTATCTCTTCAGCGGCCAGAAGACGCAGACCGCTCCGTTTGACGCCACAACTGACCCGCCAACCTATCAGGGCGATAATGGCGCACTCACGCGGATCATCGATAGCGGCGTAACACTGACGATCAACGTCCCTGGCAACGTCGCGATCACACCGATGCTGCAGGCGATAAAGCAGGCACGCGACGCAGTTGCTGCGAATGACACTGCTGCCATTCAAACAAGCCTCGGTGTCCTTGACAATGCGCACTCCCAGTTGCTGGCAGCACAGGCGCAAATCGGGGCGCAAGCCAACCGCCTCGACGCCCAGCGTAACCGCTTGCTCGAGGCTCAGACCAGCACGCTGCGACTGCTCAGCCAAGCCCAAGACGCTGACATGGCACAAGCAAGCGTAGAATTTGCTGAAGCACAGCTCACCTATCGCGCGGCGCTACAGGCAGCCGCACAAGCCATCCAACCAACACTTGCCGATTACCTGCGCTAGGTAGCGCAGAAAGGAAGACGTGATGGTCGCACCACAACCTCGTCCGTCGTCGTTTGACGACGCGCCGGCACTCACCCTGCCAGCATCGATTCTTTTCCCCAATGGCCTTGTTGGGTGTCCGGACTGGCAGCACTTCACGCTCCTTGCACTGCCCGATCTCCCCGGTTTGCTGCTCCTTCGTTCCAATGATGAAGAGGGAGTGGCCTTTGTCCTCGCCGAAGTCGAGGCGCTGGTGCCTGACTACCGCCAGCGACTTGCGCCGAACGATGCCACAACCGTCGCGACGCTTGGTGTGGGTTCCGACCCAGCCGTGCAGCTCTATTGCACCTTGACAGTACAGGAGGATGGCACGGTTACCGCAAATCTGCTCGGCCCGCTTGTCATCGACTTCGGCCGTGGCCTCGGCTTCCAGCTTGTGCTCGCTGATTCCCCCTGGCCAGTCCGCTATCCCCTTAGCTCCCAGACACCTGAGGGCGAGCCATGCTCGTCCTAACCCGCCGCACTGGTGAAGCAATCGTCATTGGCGGCGCGATCCGCGTGGTCGTGCTCGGCGTCGAAGGTGAACGGGTTCGTCTTGGCATTGTGGCGCCACGTGATGTGGCTGTGCTGCGTGCTGAACTGGCTGATGCCGTCTCAGCCGAGAATGCCCAGGCAGCTCGCGCGGGAGCACAGCCAGATCTGTTGAGGCAGCTGCGTGAGCGCTTGCCACACGATGGCCATCCCCTGACGAACGAAGGCAGCCGCTAACCTCAGGGGTCGCCAGGATCGGCCACGCCAGGGCAGTAAATCCGCTGACGAACGAAGGCGGCTCCTCCCTCCGTCTGCTCTCTCCTCAAGATCACGCCCTACCCAACGCGGAGCAATGCGCCGTAAGCCGTAGCGCACCCCTCAAGTTTCTCGCCGACCTGCCGAAGACCAATGACGTGAAAGGAGGACGTGGCCGCCGGAAGCGGCCGGAGAACGCAAGGTCAACCGGGCGCAGCCCCGTTACCGCTGCGGCAGAGGTGAACTGACAGCATGAAACCGGCGCAGGGACGCGCCGGCAGAATTCGGCAGAGGAGGCCAAAACTATGCGGATTTATAACAATATCAATGCGGTTGACGCCCAGCGCAATCTGAGCATCACAGGCATGATGCTCTCCAAGTCAATCGAGAAGCTTTCCAGCGGCTTGCGGATCAACCGTGCAGCCGATGATGCCGCTGGCCTCTCGATTAGTGAGAAGTTGCGCGCGCAGATCAACGGCCTCGATCAGGCCACGCGCAACGCTCAGGACGGTATCTCGATGATCCAAACGGCGGAAGGTGCGCTCAACGAAGTGCACTCGATGCTCCAGCGCATGCGCGAACTGGCCGTCCAAGCCGCCAACGATACGTTGACGGCACAAGACCGCCAGGCAATCAACCTTGAGTTGCAGCAACTGCATGATGAGATCAACGCGATCGCGCAGCGCACGACCTTCAACGGCAAGCAATTGCTGACCGGCTCCTTGACCGCCCAGGTGGACCCATCGAGCACTGTCCTGACAGCTACGATCGCCGGTGCAGGCACTGATACGGCTTCAGTCTCCTCGGTCGTTGCCGATGCGAAGGCAGTAAGCGGCACCTATACCATTGCTGGATCGGGCTCACAGGTCACGCTCACCGTAGGATCGAATTCCCAGACGCTCGACCTGAGCTCAGTGAGCCTCACGGCAGGACAGTCCTACACGCTCAATTTCAACCAACTTGGCATTCAGATCACCGTGACGGCAGCTGCGGGGAACAGCGGGGCGATCACCGGAGCGAATATCGCAGGCGCATTGGATACCAAGACCGTCGTCGTGAATAACCAGTCGGCGAACTTCCAGGTCGGCGCGAACCAGACCGATGGCTTCCGTGTTGCCTTCTACGCTGTGCAGTTTGGCGCCAACGCTCCGCAAGCGCTGTCAGCGTTGGATACAGCACTCAACAATTTCGCGAATGCCGTCAACGGCACCGACAACACCGCACAGGTGAACGCTGCCCAATCGCTCATCACTGCCATCGACGGCGGGATCAACTATGTGAGCAATGTCCGTTCTGGCCTGGGCGCCGCCCAGAACCGGCTTGAGCACGCGGTGGCCAACCTCGGCGTGGCCCATGAGAACTTGATGGCCTCGGAGAGCCGTATCCGCGACGTTGACATGGCTGCCGAGATGGTCAACTTCACGCGGGCACAGATCCTGCAGCAGGCTGGCATCGCCGTCCTCGCCCAAGCCAACACCATCCCGCAGTCGATCCTGCAACTCCTACGCTAGCGCAGCTGGTCAGCGAACGTTTGCAACTGGCCTCGGGTGATCATCCCCGGGGCCAGTTCGCTTGTCTTCGATCGCCCCGTCCTCCGGCAGCATTACTGGGACGGCCAGCACAGCTTCCGCAGCGCGAAGGAGTGGCATGCTTCGCCCGGCTTCCCACTGTGCCTCGAAGACGTCAGGGGCGAGTTGGGCCCGGATTGCCTGCAGATCCCGCTCGATTCGCTGGCGGACATAGGCTGGTGGGTGACTCCCGATCGCTGCGAGCCCATGGAAGCCAGCGCTGATACAGGACACCCCTGTTGCAAGGTTCCCTAAATTGGCGAGGACGATCCCATATGGGATTAAGTAGAGCCCGATGTTGTAGAGGTTGCCGCTGCGTACGAAATAGCCAAGCGCTTCACGGAGCGTCGGCAGAGCATGGGCCCAGTCGCCCTGATCAGCCAGGACGACACCGAGATTCGCCAGCGACAACCCTTCGTAGACCTGGTATCCCAGTGCCTGAGCGCACCGCAGACTCTCGGCTAAGCGCGTGGCAGCGAGTGCATGCTTGCCCTGTTGCCAGGCAACGAGGCCCCAGCCATCCCAGGCAACCGCCAGCGGGTCAAGGGCACCGGTCTGTTGGCCAAGCGTCACGACTTCTGCGAAACAGGCGTCGGCAGATGCAAATTGACTCCGGTAGAGGAATGCAACTCCCAGGAGGTGCAGGCTCCGCAAGAGGAGCCAAGAGTCATCAGATACCCGCGCTCTCGCGACACTGGCCGATAAGTATTCCACCGCGTCGGCATATTGCCCGCAGTCGATAGCGATCCGGCCGAGAGCCGTTTGGGCGTACGCTCGCGGGTGTTCGGTTGCTTCTGGATCGTTCAAGACCGCACGGGCGACCGATTCGGCCTGGTGATAGACACCCTGACGCGCCAAGATCCAGCTGAACCCGAGTTGTAGTTGATACCGTAGCGTGGCGGGGAGCGTAGGAGCGTGAGCGAGTACGCGCTCCAGCCAGCGGTGTCCCTCTTCAAACTGGCCCGTGATTTCCCAGAAATAGGCAAGTCCACTCGCCAGGCGGCCAGCAAGCAAGATCTCTTGAGCGGTCAGGCTCCAACTAAGGGCTAGACGGAGGTTGTTATACTCGCGACGCAAGATCCGCATCCAGCGCGGCGCTTCCGGCCCCCGCAATCCATGGTCGGCCTGTTCAACGAGGGCGACAGCGTAGGTAGCGTGGCGCCGATGCGTCGGCTCAATCTCCTCGTGAGCGGCGAGCCACGTCGCGGCCTCCCAACGTACTGGCTCAAGCAAGCGATACCACGCTTCTTCCTCCCGTTGCTCGACGGTCAGCAGCGAAACATCAAGCAGGCGTCCGAGCAAGGCGACGACACGCTCGGGTACGACGGCGTCGCCCGCACAGACGGCACTTGCTGCGCCAACGGTGAATCCATCAGCAAAGACGGCAAGCCGACGGAAGAGTTGTTGTGCTGCTGGTTCAAGGCGCTGATAGCTCCAGTCAAGCATCGCGCGGAGCGAGCGCTGGCGCTCAGGCAGGTCTCGCTGACGACTTTCCAGGGCAAACAGGTTCGCTTCCAACCGCTGGGCTAGTTCTTCGGCTGTCAACGGCCCGATCCAGGCAGCGGCCAACTCAAGTGCGAGCGGTAGGCCAGCGAGCACGCGGCAGATCCGTTGGACAGCCGCGCTGTTCCGTTCGGTAAGGCGGAATGCTGGGTAGCTCTCCTGAGCGCGAGCTAAAAAGAGTTGCACAGCTTCTGAACGGCGTAAGGCGTCTGGGGTCAGTGGCGTGTCATCAGCTGGCAGACTGAGTGGAGGGACTGGCCAGATCACTTCACCCGGAATGCGCAGCGCCTCCCGGCTAGTGAGCAGAATATGGAGCCTTGGTGCACGTGCGAGCAGGTTGCGTATGAGCTCAATGCAGGCGGTGAGTACGTGCTCGCAGTTATCGAGCACGAGGAGGAGTGAGCGAGGAGCCAGCTCATCGAGGAGGGCGTCGAGCAGCGAACGTTGGGCTTGGGCGGGAATGCCCAACGCGTGCGCGACTGCAGTCACGACGAGTGCACCGTCGATGATGGGTGAAAGCTCAACGTAGCATGCCCCGTCAGAGAACAAATCAGCAGTGCGACTTGCAAGTTCCAGGGCGAGGCGACTCTTACCACATCCACCAGGGCCCGTGAGCGTGACAAGCCGATGCTCACGAACCAGCGCCCGGAGGTCAGTCAGTTCCTGTGCACGGCCAATGAAACTGGTCGTTGGGACGGGGAGGTGGGTTTGACGTCGTCCCGGTGGCTTAATGGCGACGGGGATCCGCCCGTCACTGATCGCGTGATAGAGCGCTTGTGTCTCCGGTGCCGGCTCAACGTCAAGCTCTGCACGCAACGTTCGCACCAGTTCCCGGTATTGGCGAATAGCCTGGCTACGCTGTCCCGTTTGTGCGTAGAGCCGCATAAGATGGGCATGCGCGGCCTCCCGGAGCGGATCGGCGGCAATGACCTCCCGTAGCAGGGCGATCGCGAGCTGGACATCACCCTGCTGTTCCTGGAGTTCGGCGAGTTCCATTTCCAAGGTGAGTGCTGTCTCGCGGAGTCGGTCACGCCACCGCTCGACCCACTCCAGATAGCGATCTTCCGGTAACAGGTCACCCCGGTAGAGCGCAAGCGCAGCCTCATACGCCGGAATCGTGCGACGTTGCCGTGCCTCAGCAGCGGCTCGCTCAAACGCTTCGGCGTCGACCCAGAGTACTCCCGGTGCTGTCAACACCACGAGCTCACCCTGTAGGTGTAAGAACGAGGACTCTCTCCCTTGAGCGAGTCCTGGTTCGAGCACCCGGCGAGCATGGTGGAGCGCCTTGTAGAAGGCATTGGCTGCGAGGTCGGGGTCGTGCTCAGGCCAAAGCAATTCCATAACCTGCTCGCGATGAAGCCGATGTCCTGGTTCAAGCGCAAGCACCTTCACGAGCTCGGCCGCTTTCCGCCCATGCCAAGCCGATGCTGGTACCATGCGCTCGTTCACGAGTACTTGGAACGTGCCAAGCAGATAGATAGATAATGCAGCCTGCCCTGCCAGCTTCTTCGATGCAGCTGCCGCAGGCTCTATTCCGGGAGGAGAAACGTCGTGCGAGGAGGGCCGGTCAGGCACGTCGTCCACCTCAGCCGTGGTAAAGACGTTAGCTTACCTTGACTGGCCAGCGTCATGGATGGCACTGGTCAGGGAAGGCACCTTCACTATAGGAGTCGTAGTGCTACGCTGTCAAGGCCACTACGCTGCCAGCAGACCGCCCCGGTACTACGCCAACGCAGCACCGGGGCGATATGACCTTCAACGCCGGCAATGCGTCTATTGCAGGACTACTTGGATGACCATACCAAGATCATAGTGTGCCTTGCCACGCTTCGGGTCAGGCACGTTGCAGAGAAAGACATACGTCCCCTTGTCGGTAGGCAGTTGCAGCCAGCCGACTTTACCCGGGTCGAGTGCTTGCATGCCGCCAACGTCTGTGGCAGGAGGTGGCCCCTGATGGCTGTGCTCCCACTGCAGGAGGTCGTCAACGGTCTTCCCGGGGGCGAGCTTCATGATTGCTAGTTCGTGTGGTTCCGATCCCGTGTTCGCGATTTTGACGAGTTCCCCAGGTGTCAGCGTCGATGGCAACTGATAGGCAAAGTCGGACATGGTAATCTGCGCCGACGCCTTTGGTTCACTCGACGTCGTCTTGGGAGCAGTCACCTGCAGTTGGGCGATCATGCCTTTGGCAAGGTGTGGCACGCCGTCAGGACTCGGAATGAAGCAAATCAACAGATACTGGCCAGGCTGTAGGTTGAGAATAGCTGCCGACGTACCACCTGGATCGGCAACGCCTGCACCGCCAACAAATTCGACAAGCGGGAAGATGGCTTCGGGCGACTGCTTGAGCGCCTGCTGTACCTGATCGTAGCTCACCCCATCCTTAAGCCGTACCACCTGCATTTGGTGCGGCTCTTGTCCATGATTAACCATTTCGACCTTGACAATGCCCCCTTCAAGCTGGGCTGGAACATCATGAAAGTGGTATTCATCGGCTGTAATTGTCAGCGTACGCAACGATGTTGCCGACGAACTGTTCCGACAGGCGCTGAGGCTCACCAGGAAGAGCACACTGACAAGCAGTGTGCCACCAATCCGCCGCATAGTCATGCTCCTTCATTCACAAGTGATGCAGTCCGTTATCGACTCCAGATCACCGATAATGCAAAGGGGATTGCGTTCGGTTTTGTCATTGGCGTCTTTGCTCCCGGAGAGCGCTTGCATACTCACGCAGGAGCCTGTCCTGGGCCAACTGGGCGATGCGTGTTGGATGCGCCCCCAGCTGGCCCAGCGTGCGGATGGGGGCTGGTGGCTGCTACACCCATCCTCCTTCCTGCGCATCTGCGCGTTCCAGAACTGGATGCAGCTGAGGGGCCATGACTGGCGGCCCTCGAACCAGCCACTGCACCCACTCAGCTCCACTATCTCCTGCGTGACGTGTCCCAGTCGTATCTTCCGCACAGCCTTTTCCCTGTGCTACCATCACGGGGTAGCCTCAGTGCGGCCAGTAGACCGGTACCGTCACGTTGTTGAACACATTGCTGGGGAGACCAGCGATGTGTGTCACACCAGTGGCAAAAATGCCGTAATACTCGTTCGCAATGGTGTTGCTCGCTACGGTCACATTCGTCACTGGAGCAGCGCCTTGGGCCGTATCGCTAAAGAGCACAATACCGGCTGGGTGACCAGTAGCGGCATCGCTGTCGGGGCCGTTACTGTTAAGCGCGTTCTGTACGATGACATTGCCGTTGAGGTTCTGGAACGGAGTATGGCTATGGAGCGCAATGCCCGGTAGGCCGTTTCCATTCGCAACGTTGTAAGCAATTGTGTTATTGTAGGTAGCTCCACTGGGCGGGCCAGCGAAGAGTCCAATGCCTGCACCTTCGCTCAGCACGCCGTTACGCAGTGCATAGTTGCGGAGGATCTGATTGTGGTAAACCCCACCGTGCGCTGGATCGACTGAGGCTCCAAGGTGGAAGTAGTGTGAGGCTAAGGTAATGCCACAGTCGTAGGGATTATCTTGCACGATGTTGTCCATGATGACATTATCGTGGGTCGGGCCAAAGTCCATTGGGTTCAACGGTGCGCCACCGTCATCACTGAGCAAGATACCGCCGGCATTATGCTGAACGATGTTGCGTGCAATCAGCGATGCTGCTGTCCCGAGCAGATGGATTCCCTCTCCACAGTCGAACTGCTCCATGGGCAACGCACCGTCGCACGTGAGCATCTGGGGATTGAGTTGGCGGTCATTGTTCTGCACGATATTATCTACCACGGTGATGCGTGCGGAGGATTCGAGCAGAATGCCCTCCTGATTGGCATTCTCGACTGTGAATCCGGAAATCAGCGTTGGTCCTGTCACTCCCACAACCTTGATTCCGTTGGTCAGTCCTGTTGCGTCGAGAATGGTTACTGACGCCCCAGCTCCTTTCAGGATCACTGGCTTGGTGATTGTGACCATTTCATGGTACGTTCCCGGCTCCACCGTCACGACACCGCCGGCAACTACGGCATTGATCGCTGTCTGAATCGAGGTAAAACAGCCGCCAGCGCCACTAGGATTGACACAGGCTGAACCAGCGGCTGCGTCCACACTCACGGTCATCCCTGCAAACATCCCAACGACAAGCGTAACGATCGAGACAAGCTTCATGCTTGGACCCATTGCTCTTCTCCCTTCCTTGGGGCATCACTCAGATCAAGTGCTCAGGGAAAGCAGATGTGGTAACGCTCCCTCCGTCAACGGTTGGCTCCTTTCAGTTCTGGATCGCTTGTCCATATCTGCATACAATCCGTCCCACTTCTCGCCGGTAGCTTCAACACGGTTCTTGTCATAGTGCAGACGAGTGAATAAAGATTTGGATTATCTACTCATACACCTCCTTGGTACTTGGCTGCGCACCGCCACGATATCGCGCACATCCAGGTACCCTGCTCACGCTAGGGGCGGATGTTCTGGTTGAGCCGGAAGAGGTTCGTGGGATCATACCGCCGCTTGAGGGCAACCAGCCGCTCGTAGTGCGGCCCATAGGCCAGCCGCACCCGCTCACCCCCGTCTCCACTCATGAAGTTGACGTAGGTGCCGCGTTCGTGAGCTTGCAGCGCCTCGGAGCAGCGGCGCAGCCAGTCCAGACAGCGCTCCTCCGCCGCCGGATCCGTCCAGATCGCCAAGATGTTGTAGAGGTAGGGATCAGCCCGGTGCGCAAACGCGCTCGCCCCTGGATCGACGCGCGCAATTGCACCCCCAAGGTGATGCACGTGGATCATCGACAGCGGTGTCGGACGATGCGTGCCATAGTGCACCACGATCTCCTGAACCACCGCGTCGAGGTGAGGCAGGAAGCCAGAACGCCAGTAGTGGTACAACCCCGGGGGATTGAGGGGATCGAACATGGTCTGCAGCGCCCCATACGGGATCGGGCCGAGCTGACGCAGGAGCGGCGTGCCCAACCCGCGCAGCGGGGCAAGCAACTGCTCGGCTTCCTCCGCCGGCCCCACATGGCAGACAGCCACCCCGATGATGGGCGGGCCCCCCTCCGGAGCATCGCCAAAGAGGATGAGCAGCGAGAGCGCATCAGGGGCATGGTCCATGATCATCTGGCACGCCTGGAGCACTGCCGGCGCCGCCTCGGCCGGATAGGCCACCAGCCCCCCGTAGAGCGGACCCAGCGGGTGCAGGCGGTAGGTGAAGCGCGTGACCACCCCGAAGTTGCCACCCCCGCCCCGCAACCCCCACAGCAACTCCGGCTCCTGCGTGGCATCGGTCTCCACCACCGTCCCGTCCGCGGTCACCACCTGGGCCGCCACCAGGTTGTCGCAGGCCAGCCCATAGAGCCGGGAGAGCCAGCCCAGCCCACCACCGAGCGTGAAGCCGGCAATCCCCGTGCTCGAGACGAGACCGCCGGGCGTGGCCAGGCCATGTGCGGTCGTGGCCTGGTCAAACGCGCGCCAAGTCAGGCCAGGCTCCGCATGGGCCAGCCGCGCCGCTGGCTCGACGACACACCGCCTGAGCGGCGCCAGATCGAGCACGAGGCCGTCGTCGCAGGTGCCGAAGCCAGCGACGTTGTGGCCACCGCCACGGACCGCCAGGGGAAGCTGCCACTCGCGGGCGAAGGCGATGCCCGCCTGGACATCGGCGACGTGCTGGCAGCGGAGGATAAGGGCGGGATGCTTATCGATCAGGCCGTTCCAGACCCGACGGGCCTGGTCGTAGGCGGGGTCACCTGGCGCGATGACGGTGCCCTGCACCCGGCGGCGCAGCGCCGCCCGGGCTGTTTCGGGAATCCCCGTGGGCTGCATGGTGGTCATGGGTCTCCCTCCGTTTCCATAGGGCAACACCCCAGCAACTGCCTGACGACACGACCGTAGCCCACCGATCTTCCCAACATCTTCCCGCCATCTTCCCAGGCGCTTGCTCTCATCGGATGGCAGTAAGTCGCCGGCTCATGCTGGTGGCCCAGCGTGTCGACAACCTCTCAAGGGAGGGGGACGTAATGGAGCGAGGTGAGCAGTATAGTCCAGTCGTTCGACAACTCGGCGAACGATTGTTTTCATTCCTCGGCTTCCACCCGACCGATCTCCTCTGGCAGCGGCTTGGCCGTGTTGTTCAGCAGCAGGCGCGACGAGCTGGCTTTGCCGATGTCGATTCCTATGTCCAGGCTCTTCTCCACGCACCTGACCATGAGCTCGTGCCGCTCGCTGAGGCGTTGACCATTAACGAGACGTACTTCTTCCGCGAACCGAAGCACTTCGACGCGTTGGCCGCGCACCTGCCCGACCTTGCGCGTCAGAGCCGCCCAGTGCGGCTGTTGTCAGCAGGCTGTGCAACCGGCGAGGAGGCCTACTCGCTGGCAATCGTTGCCAGTGCCGTGCTCCGTTCAGCCGGCATCCCCTTCGAGGTTATCGGAGTCGACATCGATCGCACAGCACTTGAGAAGGCGAAGGCTGGCCGTTACCGAACGTGGTCGTTTCGCGACCAGGGCATGGCCCGGGCGCGTGACGCCATCGAACCAGTCGGCGACGACTGGCAGGTACGTGCAACCATTCGCCAGCATGTGCGCTTCGAGCAGTGCAACTTGGTCGATCGCGCGCCAGCTGGTCCGTTCCATGCCATCTTCTGCCGCAATATGCTGATGTACCTCACGCCTGAGCATCGGCGTGCGGTGGTACGTCGTCTCGCCGATGTCCTGATACCGGGCGGGCTCTTCATCATCGGTTCAGCCGAGACACTCGACGATGTGCCACCAGAACTCGAGCGGCAGCCCTGGCAGGGCGTGACGCTCTATCGTCGGCGTCGTGTCCCTTCTTCCACAGTCTTGCCGTCCTCCTCACCGCCTGCCCGTGTACGCAGCCAACAACTTCGGGTACTGGTTGTGAGTCGCTCGCCAATCGTGCGCCTGGGATTGCGCACTGTCCTTGGCGATGCGCCCGGCATCGTGCTGCTTGGCGAAGCACGCTCGTGGGAAGACGCAGAGCCCCTCGTTAACCAAGCCGACGTACTTGTGCTCGACGCATTAAACGACGACAGCGTACTTACAGCGTACCTTGCGAGCACTGTTCGACGGGTACCAACGCTGGTACTTACAGCAACCCCACGCTCAGGAACTGGCCTCAGCGCACGACGCGTGGCCACGCTCGTCATGCCGCAGGCACGCCTCGGCACCGTGCAATCACACGGTAGTGAAATCATCAGCCGGCTGATCGAGCTAGCCAACGCTGGCCGTGAGGAGCTAAGCCGGACAGGGGCAAACGTAGGTGCCAGTAGCAGCGAGCGGAAGCCGGGAACTGGCTGGCTTGGTATGCAGCGGCCCTGGTCACGCTTGCTCGTGATCGGCTCATCAACCGGTGGGCCAGCGGTCGTTAGCGAGATCGTACGGCAATTGCCAGGGGGTCTTGGCTTGGCAATCGTCATTGTGCAGCATATGCCAGCCGGGTTTACCCGCAGCTTTGCCGAACGGCTTGGTCGCCTCTCGACCTATGCTGCCCGCGAGGCACAAACGGGCGACGTACTCCAGGCTGACACGATCTACGTTGCTCCTGGGCATCAGAACGTGCTCATTGAGCGCGGCGGGCGCTTGCGTGTTGTCCCACCTGGACCTGAGGACATCTACGTGCCCAACGTCACGAAAGCCTTTCGCTCCGTCGCGCGCTCAGGGCTTGCAACGAAGACGATGGCCGTGATCCTGACCGGTATGGGCGACGATGGAGGAGATGGTATGGCCGAGCTTGCGGCTGCGGGTGCCTATACCGTCGCCCAAGAACCGTCGGAAGCGGTCGTCTCGGGGATGATTGAGGCCGCAATTGCACGCCAAGGGGTAAGGAAGATCCTTCCCGCTGCCGATATCCCCAGTGAGGTGGTGCGCTGGCTGCACCAGAGCCAGACGCTTGCACGGGCGACACGCCCGTTGGGCTAGGGAAGGAAAGCGGGGCATGCGGGTACTGATTGTTGATGATTCCAAAATGATGCGCGTCATGCACGTGCGCTCGCTCCGACAAGCCGGCTATGAGGCGCACGTCACTGAGGCAGGCAACGGTGAAGAAGCGCTGGCAGCATTTGCACCAGGCGCGTTCGATCTCGTCATCGTTGACTGGAATATGCCGGGTATGGACGGCCTGGAGTTTGTCCGGGCGGCGCGTGAGCGCGAGCGCGAAGCTGGCACTGGCCGAACGCCGATTGTCATGATTACCAGCCAGAGCACTGATGAACAGATGCTGCGGGCTAAGGATGCTGGTGTCGATACGCTGCTGACGAAGCCAGTGACAGCAGATGCACTGGCAGTCACACTCGAATTGCTCCTGACTAGCCGAGCGTAACGTGGGGAGCTTACTCATGCGCAACGCTGTGGTTGAAGCGCTCGTCACCAGCGGCCAACTCCGCACATTTGTCGGTGAAGCTGCAGTTCTGAGCATCGAGCCATTGTGCGGGATCCCTGTCGAGGTCATTGGAGAAGCGCCACTACCGTGGGCAAATCCCCCAGTGGGCATCGCCCTTGTCTCTCTCGCAGACGCTGACGGTAGCGAATTTCAAGGCGTTGCCTGGGTGGGAGGTGAATTCACGGCATTGGCCGCCGTCACGGAAGTGCTGGTTGGCGAGCGGCCAAGCTCAGAAGACGATGAGTTACTGC
The DNA here is from genome assembly GCF_000744775.1 of Thermorudis peleae. Classification (NCBI taxonomy): domain Bacteria; kingdom Pseudomonadati; phylum Thermomicrobiota; class Thermomicrobia; genus Thermorudis; species Thermorudis peleae. The sequence continues at coordinate 467,448 of NZ_JQMP01000001.1, forward strand.
AAGATGCGATCCGCGAGTTGGCCAACATCGTTGCTGGACGAATGCAGGAACGACTGCACGGCGCTGGCCTGCGGTTGAGCCTCGGCTTGCCAGTCTTCGTTGGCGGAGCGCGCAGCCTCAACGTCGGCGCGAGTCTGGTGAACGGAGCAGCGGTGCTGGTGCGGCTTGGCTTGCCCGACGAGCCCGTGCTTGCCGTTGGCTTCGCAGCGAAGGAGGCGTAAGGAGGCCAAAGATGACGGCAAAAATTGCGGGCACTGCACCATCAGCCGCGGCTCCACTGATCCGCAATCCCAAAACACCGCAGCGGTTTCGACTGGTGCTCTGGGAACATCATCTCATGCCGATTGTCGCCGAGAACCTGGCAACGCTGCTTGGTGTCAGCGTCGATTTCTTGCCGGATTCGCTCATCGCCGCGCGCTGGGATCCGCGTGGCTTCCCAGCACGCTCAACCTGGGCCATCGCGCGCTTTCGTGTGACATTCGAGCAGGATGAAACGACAGCCTTTTTGTTTCAGCCGCTTGCTGAAGCGCTTGACTGGGGCGCGATTGGCCTGCGCCGGCCACCGGCAACGCGGAGCGTCCCCGAGCCAGCCAAAGACGGCGCGCTCGTGCTCAGCGAGGCTGAAACCAACGACCTGCTTGCCTATCACGAGGTCTGCAATGTCGTCACCTGCGGCGTCCTTGCACGGGCCTGGCGAAGTAAGCTGGAGCGCTCACTCGTGATCCTGCTGGACGATGTCCAGGCAGCCACCCCAGCAACGTTCCCGCCAGAACTCGCCGCGGCGCCCTATGTCGTGCTCCAAGCTGGCTTCGGCTATAGCGAGCGACCAGTTCGTCCTGTCAAAGGCCAACCGCCTCAGCATGAGAAGCAGGCAGTCTGGCTCTTTGTCCTTCCCGAAGCCTTGGCTGTCCAGACGCTCTGGGGCATGCCCGACGGCAAAGAGAAACAGAAGACGGACTGGTTGCTCACCACCGGCCTCTGGCGTTGGGCGAAGTGATCAACAGCTTCTTGACGACGGAAGCGCCCCGGTGATGCACCGGGGCGCTTCGTGTCGCAAGACGCCATAGGCCATTGGTCACAGGTTGTGCGGGGACGTGTGCGTTGATCCAGTAGGGCCAAGAGGGGATAGAGACTGACACGGGAGTTGCCGAAAGCTCCTGACAGAAAAGGGTGCGGTGAAGGAGGGCAGGAGGAATGAACCGTCGCCTGACCTTGCAACAGAAGCTCTTCGGCCTTGTGATCGGGCTCGTTGCTGCCTTGTGGATCGTTGGCGGCGTAAGCTGGCTCGGTGTCCGCGAGATCGACCAAGCGGACAATGACATCTCCAATCGGAGCATGCCGAGCCTCCAGTATCTCGGCGCCATTGCTGACGACATGATGACCGTTCGGGTCTACGCGCTCCAACACGCCGTCGCCAACGATCGTGATACCAAGACGCAACTCGACGCTCAGTTAAACCAGCTTGACCAGGACATCGCCAAGCAACTTTCTGACTGGCAGGCTGCTGTGCCAGGCGGCAATGCGCAACAAGCACGCGATCGTATTACCCAGGCCTGGCAGCAGTACCTCACAGTCCGCAACCAGATACTCGATGCCAGCCGGCGGTTTGATTCGACGACCGCGCTGCAACTTGCCCAGACTCAGGGAGCGCAACGCTTCGCTGATGTGATGAAAGCCCTGGCCGATGCACGACAGTTGCTTGGCAATATCGCGACACAGCGCGCTCAAACTGTGAACCAGGTGACGATGCGAACGACCTGGTTAATCGTCGGTGTTGGCCTGCTCGTCAGTGTCGTCGGCCTTGTCCTGGGCGTCGCGCTCGCACGGCCAATCGTTCGAGCAGCACGGCAGATTGCAGACGCCAGCGAAACGCTCGCTACTCACGAGCTGGCCGCGCTGGAAGAATCCCTAACCCGGCTCGCGGAAGGCGACTTGACTGTGCAGTTTGCAGTCGCGGCGCAACCGATCGCGGTCAGCAGCCATGACGAGCTTGGGCGCGCTGCTGAGTCGTTCAACCATATGCTCGAGCGTCTCCAGCGCATCGGCGATGCGTTTGGACAAGCAATCGATGGCCTCAACCGGCTCGCAGCAAGCGTTCGTCAGGCAGCGGTAACGATCAGCCAGTCCAGCGAAGGCACGGTGAGTCTTGCGGGACAGATGAGTAGTGCGACCCAGGAGGTCGCCCAGACGATTCAAGACGTCGCCCAGGGCTCATCGCGGCAAGCCGAACAGGTCACGAGCGCCTCGACCGCTGTTGACGAGATGGTGCAGACCATTGAAGCCGTTGCCCGAGCCGCCCAGGAACAGGGTCGAGCCCTGCAGCGGGCAGCTGAGCTGACACAGGCGATGGCCGAGCGCAATCGTGAGGTTGAGCAACTTGCTCGCCAAACCGCTGAGCGGGCTGAGCAGAACGCTGGCCAGGCCCAAAGCGGGAGCGAGACAGTCGCGCGCGCTGTCGAAGCGCTCCAGAATGTCCAGGCACAGGTCGAGGCGGCAGCCCAGCGGATGGCCGAACTTGGCGAGCGGTCGCGGCAGATCGGCAAGATCGTGCAGACCATCGAGGACTTGACCGAGCAGACGAACCTGCTGGCACTCAACGCTGCCATCGAGGCGGCACGGGCTGGCGAAGCCGGCAAAGGGTTTGCAGTGGTGGCGGAAGAAGTGCGCAAGCTCGCCGAACGCTCCTCCGAGGCAACACAAGAGATTGCTCAGATGATCGCGAGCGTGCAGCACGTCGCCGAAAGCGCCATTGTCGCCATGGAGGAAAGTGCCACCAGTGTCGGCCAACTCAGTGGCCAAGCCCGCACGCTCGGTGATGTCTTTGGCGAGATTCAGCAGTCCGCCCAGCAGATTGCCGAACGGAACAGCACACTCCTGCGTGCACTTGAGGACATCGCGCGGCGAAGCAACGAGCTGCGAGCCGCGATGGACGACACGGCCGCAATCGCCGAGGAGAATAGCGCCTCAGCCACCGAGCTTACTGCTACCGCTGAGCAAGTGCGCAAGGCGATCCAGTCAGTCACGGCAGTGGCTGAGCAAAACGCAGCCGCCGCTGAAGAAGTCTCAGCGGCAACCGAAGAGATGGCAACACAGGTGTCGGAAGTCGCTGCAGCAGCGCAGCAACTCATGGATCTCGCCCAGCATCTCGAAGCGACCGTCGCCCAGTTCCGCCTGCGCGAGGACGAAGCAGCAGCGCGCGACATCACCAGCTGGGCGGGTACAGTATCAGCGGGGTTACGGCAGAACGGCGCGAGAGTGAACGGAACTGGCAAGGCTGGTCGCGAGTTGGTGGCAGCAGACGGCGTGCGCGGGCAGCTTGCCTCCAACGGTCTACGCAAGCGCTAACGCCGAGGGAGGGGCGCGATGGGCGAAGACCGCGAGTTGCTCGAACTGTTCCTCGAAGAAACACGTGAGCGCGTCGAGTCACTCGAGCCACTCCTCGTTGAGCTCGAGCGCGCCGACACTGAGCATGAGCGCGAGCGCCTCTTAAACGAAATCTTCCGTCACCTGCACTCGACGAAGGGTAGCGCCGGCTACCTTGGACTCGAGTCGTTCGTTGAACTCGTCCATGCAGCTGAACATCTTGCCGATGTGTTGCGTAAAGGCGCGCCACTCCAGACCGAGCATATCGATGTGCTCCTCGACGTCGCGGCCTGGCTCCGGGCCGCGCTCGCGAGCTTAGCGAAGGACGAGCCGCTCCCGGACGGCACCAGCCTTGTCGTGCGCTTGCACAGCGCTGCACAGACACAACCAAGCGAGCGAGAGCCTGCCACATCGCAACCAAGCACTGAGGCGACATCACCCGAGCAGACGGCAAGTAGTACGGGCACCCAGCCAGAGGAACAAGACGGCCGTATCGTCGAGACCGAGCTACACAGCACCACTGTGCGGGTCCCGGTGCACGTGCTCGACCGGCTTGGGCGACTCGCCGAGGAAATGCTGGTTACGCGCAACCGGATTACCGCGCTTGCTGCCAACATCCAGGACGGCGAACTCATCGGCGCATCGAAAAAGCTCAGTGTTATGGTATCGGAACTGCAAGACATTGCAGCACTGACACGCCTACAGCCAATTTCGCACCTCTTCGCCCAACTGCCACGTGTCGTGCGTGATGCCGCTCGGCTTACCGGTAAAAGCGTTGAGCTAGAGCTCGAGGGCGGACGGCTTGAAGTTGACCGGCGGATTCTCCAAGAACTCCGTGACCCACTCGTCCACTTGCTCCGCAATGCCGTCGACCACGGCATCGAGTCGCCAGAGCGGCGCGTCGCGTTCGGCAAGCCGTCAAAAGGGCGCATCACTGTGCGTGCCAGCCGTGAAGGCTCGCACCTCGTTATTGAAGTCAGCGATGACGGCAAAGGGATCGACTTTGAGGCAGTACGCGCTAAGGCAGTCGAGCGCGGCTTCATCAGTGCCCGGGAGGCAGCGGCACTCGGCGAGGCTGAGCTGACGAGCCTGCTACTCCGCCCTGGATTTTCGACGCGTGACCAAGCAACGGAACTGTCCGGTCGCGGCGTTGGCCTCGATGTCGTTGCAGTGCGTATGCAAGAGCTTGGTGGCAATCTGACCATCAGCTCGACGCCCGGCCAAGGCACGACCGTGCGGCTGACGGTGCCCACCTCGGTCTCAGTCGTTAATACGCTGGTCTTCACGGCTCGCGGGTACCTCCTCGGCATCCCCTACAATGTTGTCCAAGAGATCGTGCTGATTGACCAAGCGCATATCGAACGCTATGGCGAGCAAGAAGTCTTTCGTCTACGCGACCAGCTCGTGCCACTCTTCACGCTCAACCGTTGGCCAGTCCGCAACGGCGCGACAATCCGCCGCCGCGACAAGCAATACGTCCTCGTCCTGCGTGGCCAGGACGCAGTTGCCGGCCTCCTTTGCGACGGCATCTCCCGTTTTGAAGAGCTCATCGTGAAGCCAGTTGGCAATGTGCTGCGCGGCGTCGAAAGCGTGAGCGGATTAGCGACGCTCGGCACCGGCGAAATTGTCCTGATTCTCGAGCCTGAGCGTATGCTTGCCGAGGCCGGACTAGCAATGGAGCGCTTGCGCAGTGAGCAGGCACTGCCGCTGACCAACCAGGCCACAGCCGACGATGACATCGGTGAGCGGCTCGTGTTGCTCCAGGGCTATGGACTGCCACGCTATGCCCTGCCGGTGCGCCTCGTGTCACGCATTGTCCGCTTTACACCAGCCGAGCTCGCCGTCTTTAACGAGCGTGTCTATCTGCGACAGGATGGGCAGCTCATCCCCTTAGTTGATCTCGACCAGGCGCTTGGCTTTGGCCCTGGGGGCTTCGACAAAGGTGGCGTCGCCGTGCTGTTGAAGGCTGATGACTTCCTTTGTGGCTTTGTCGCAGCTGCTGTTGTCCGCATTGGCCGGGTCGGCGTGTTACCAGAGCCGTCCGACCGACATGGGGTCGCAGGACTTCTGAACCTACCTGATGCGGTCTATCTGCTCGTCGATGTCCCGACGATCATTCATAGCCAACTCGAGCGGCTCTTCGCGATGGCCGAAAGCGGTCGTTCAGTGCACGGCCAGCATGCCTTGATCGTCGAGGATAGCGCGTTCTATCGTGACGCGCTTGAAGCAGTGTTGACACGCGCCGGCTACCGCGTGACGGCTGTTGAGAGTGCCGAAGCAGCCCTCAGTGCCTTAGGACGCATTCCTTCACTGGCCTTGCTCATCACGGACTACATGTTGCCTGGTCAATCAGGCTTGGACCTCATTCGCGCTGTTCGGGCTGGCGAGACCGCTGCTCGCCCAGATGTGCCGATTGTCGTGCTCTCACAGTATCTCAGCGAGCAAGATGCGAGTGGTGAACTTGCCAACCGCTTGCGTGCTGCTGGGGCCAATGCAGTCTACGCAAAGTTTGACGAGCTCGAGCAGAGCGAGTTGCTCGATGCCTTCCGTCACCTCGTCGTTGACGAAACAGCAAATGACGACGCAATGTCCGTGCATGACGAGGAAGCAAGCATTCATGTGCTGGCAGTTAACCTTGGCAACGAGGTTTACGGCATCCCGATTGAGAGCGTGCGGGAGATCACGGCGCTTGATGCCGTCACCCCTGTACCCCTGGACTCAGCCGGGTACATCGGTTTGGCGAACATTCGTGGTGAGATCGTCCCGGTCTTTGACCTTGGCGGCGTGCTGCAGCGGCCAGCCCGCGCTGAAGAGCAGAGCGTCGATGTTGTCACATTGACAAGCCTTGGGCCGATGGTGTTACGCGGCGAGAGCATTCGCGGCACGATTCGCATTCCGGTCAGCGCCTTGCGTGAGCCGAACGGCAACCTTGGTGCGCTTGCCGACTATATTCCGGCTGTAGCTCCATTGCCCGATTGCCTGCTCCAAGTGCTCGAACTGGAGAAGCTCGCTGGGGCATGTCTCGGCCGACGTGCTGAAGCGAGCGTAGCAGGCCCAGCCCGTGTGGCGTAACGGACAGACGATGGGGAGAGGATGGGAATGAAGCGCACGCTTCCCTTGGCTCGACGAATCCAAGCCAGTGTCGTGATCGTCCTACTCGTTGGGGCGCTTGGCATTCTGGTTGGCACACTTAGCCTCCGGGAAATCGCGAGCCGGAACCAACAGATGCTGAAGCGAGAGGTGCCAGCCATCGAACTCTTGCTCAACATTGACCGCGACGCCTACCAAGCGCAATATGCCCTCGAAGCCAGCTTGCTTGCGATTTCCGACAAAGAACGTACGGCCCAACTCAACGACTTCCGGGAGAACGCACAGCAGACGGGCGACCGCTGGCAACAGTTCCGTGCCCATGCCATCAATGCGCCTCAGGAAGCGGCGCTCTGGCAGACCTATGAGCAGGAGCAGGCAGTCTGGCTCTCACTGGCTAACCGTGTTGCGGAATTGAGTGCCCAAGGCACACAGACAACTACCGACCAGGCACGCTCGCTCTTGCCTGACGTGCGCTCGCACTTCAGCGCGATGCGTGAGGCACTCAATCAGCTTGAGGACACGGTCTACAGCCCGACAATCGACCGCCAAAGCCAAGAAATCACAGCGCTCAGCACCCACCGTTCCTTCCTCATGTGGATCATCACAGTGATGGCGTTGCTTATTGGGCTCGGTGTTGGTTGGCTGGTAACGCGGACCGTACTGCGGCCGCTGGAAAGCCTCGCAAGTGCCGCCGCACAGATTACCGCAGGGCAGGTTACCGCAGTCCAGTTGCCACGCTACCAGGCCCATGACGCGATCGGTCGGCTGGTTGACCAGTTCAAGGCTATGGCACAGCGCATCAGCGAGGTTGCTGAACATGCCCATGCAGTCGGTCAAGGCGACCTCACGCGCCAGGTCACAACACTAGGCGACGACGATCTGCTTGGTCAAAGCTTGCTCGCGTTAACCAGTGCCCTGCGCGATGCCTTGGGACGAGTTGCAGCCTTAAGCGAGAGTGTAGCTCAGGCTGGACTCCAGGTACGGCAACATGTTGCCGAGGCCGATATGGCAGTGCGTCAAGTTGCCGACGCCACGCAAACTGTTGCGCATGGATCAGCAACCCAAGCGGCACGAGCACGCGAGGTCGCCGAAGCAGTCGAGCAGGTTGCTGAAACCGTCAACGCGGTAGCACGCGCGGCCCAGGAGCAAGGACGCTCGTTGCAGCGAGCAGTCGAGCTCTCGCAGCTGCTTGCCCAAGGCAACCAGGCCATCGAAGCCGCTGCCCAGCATGGCCTCACTGCCTCGCGGGCAAACGCCGAGCATGCACAGCAAGGGCAAGAAACAGTCGAGCAGACCGTTCGGGATGTCGTCGTCGTGCGCGAGCGTGTTGAAGAGGCAGCCAAAACGGTTGCCGAGCTTGGCGAGCGGTCGCGGCAGATCGGCAAGATCGTGCAGACCATCGAGGACTTGACCGAGCAGACGAACCTGCTGGCACTCAACGCTGCCATCGAGGCGGCACGGGCTGGCGAAGCCGGCAAAGGGTTTGCAGTGGTGGCGGAAGAAGTGCGCAAGCTCGCCGAACGCTCCTCCGAGGCTGCCAAGGAGATTGCTGGACTGATTAGCGGCATACAGTCAATGGTGCAGCGGGTGATTGATGTCATGGATACCAGTGCCGAGCAAGTCACCCATGCTGCGGAGCAAGCAGCGGGATTGCGTGCAGTCTTCACAACACTCAGTACAGCCGCGCAGCACGTTGCCCAGCAGAGCCAGCAGACACTTGAGGCAGCGCGCACTATTGCCCGGCAGAGCCAAGAGTTGCGCGCAGCGCTGGAGGAAACCGCAGCAATCGCTGAAGAGAACGGCGCCGCAGCCTTGGCCCTGGCTTCAACCGTCAACCGAATGAGCAGCAGCATGCAAGAGGTGACGCATCTCGTCGAACAGAATGCAAGTGCTACCGAGCAAGTTTCGGCTGCAGCTGAGGAAATGACGATGCAGCTGCAGAATATCGGCATCGAAGCCGAGCATCTGACAGCAATCGCTGAAGCGCTTCAAGAAGCAGTGCGCTACTTCCAGACGACGTCAGCCGCGGCGTTGCAGCAAACCAACCCATATGTCTCTCACCCAGCGGATGAAGTCGCTCTTAACGGACATCAGGTCAACCGCCTTGTTGCGCTTGCGAGTGGCTGACCAATGTGACGGCCCCAGGGCTTGGCCGAAGTGACCAGCCCTTAACTTTCTGCCCAGTGTGCCGATAGTTGGTGGAGGAAGGGTAGTTACGCAGCATTCGTCACATGGTCTGAGGGAAGGGCATCGATGGTACCGCCGGTTGACGCAATTCCACCAATTGGGGCGACAGGTGCTGCTGAGGGAGGTCAGCCTGGACAGGCAGTCCAACAGGCGACATCGACGAATAATCAGCCGTCGCGCCAGCCCTCGCCAGTCGAGCCGCCACGCCATGGGCCACCGCATACGCTCGACCTCAGCCTTGACCCTCAGGCGGTGCGCCGGATGCCAAGCGACGTCTACGTCCGTTACTACGTCAGTCGCGGGATCGGTAACTACGTCGTGCAAGTTGTTGACCGGCGAACTGGCGAGGTCATTCGGGAAATTCCGCCAGGACGTGCCGAAGCATTCCTGCGTGAACTCGGCATGCTTTAGATTGTGCACGGCGATGGCAGGAAAGGATCGGCGGAGTGAGCAGCACGATACGCTTTGACGGTATTAGCTCGGGTCTGGATACAACATCAATCATCAATGCGCTCTTAACGTCCTATCAGCAGCCAATTACTCAACTCCAGCAACAGCAGTCGCAGATTCAGACCCAACAGAGCATTTGGCAAGAGCTTGGCAACCGGCTCAATAGTCTCCTTTCCACGACCCAATCCCTGCTTCAGCGTGCTACGGTCATCGGTTATACCGTACAGCCAAGTGACAGCACGCCGCCATTCACTGCCACCGCCGGTCCGTCTGCTACCCCAGGCACCTACAGTATTCTTATCAACCAACTGGCGACGAGCACGGTTGCCCGTAGCAGCGGGCCAATGGCCGCTGACATCGACCCAACAGCATTGCTCAAAAACGATGCCTTCCGCACGGCTGTCACCGCTGGCACGTTTACGATTAATGGTGTCAGCATCAGTGTCAATCCCAATACTGATACCCTGAACGATGTCATTAACCGAATCAATAGCAGCGGTGCGGGGGTCACCGCCTCGCTCGTCACTGTCGATGGCCGAAGCCGCTTAGCGTTGACGGCTACGACGCCAGGCGGACCAATTCAGCTCGGTTCAGGGGGCGACACATCGAACTTTTTGAGCGCTACGAGCCTTCTTGCTGCACCACGCAGCGGCGATACCATCACCGGCACCCGTAGCCTGGTCGCCGTTCGCACAGATCTGCCGCTTGCCCAGGCTAGCTTTGCTACACCCATCACGAGTCCAGGCACACTAACGATCAACGGCGTCCAGATCGCGTATGATCCCACTTCTGATACATTGGGCACGATTATCAACAAGATTAACGCTTCAACAGCGAATGTGATCGCCAGCTATGACACACAGACTGACCGGCTAACGTTGACCAGCCGCACCACCGGGAGCCAGCAGATCAGCCTCAGCGATACCGGTAACCTGCTGGCTGCCCTAAACATTAACCCGTCAGCCCAGCAACTGGGCCAGAACGCCGTCTATAGCCTTGACGGCGGTACAACATGGCAGTACAGCACGAGTAATACCATCAACGATGCGATCCCGGGCGTTTCGCTCACCCTCACGCGCACCACCAGTACACCCTACACTTTCAGCATTGCCCCAAACGCTGACAATGCTGTCGCCGCAGTCAAGCAGTTTGTTGATCAATTCAACAGCGTGCTGTCCTACCTTGATCAGCAGACTGCCTACAATGCCGACACCAAACAGGCCGGCCCGCTACTCGGCGACAGCGGAGCACTCATGCTCGAGGCAACCTTGCGTCGGCTCGTCACCTCCCCCGCGACCAACGTGAGCGGGCCATTCAAGTCACTTGCTGATATCGGCATTAGCTTCGGTCCCGTCGGCTCGGCTGTCGGTACAACGAACCAGCTCCAGCTTGACGAAAGCAAGCTCCGCGCCGCGCTCGCGACGAATCCAAACGCGGTCTTTGAACTCTTTGGCGCGACGTCACGCGCGACACTGTCAACACCCGGTGACATTGCGAACGCCTATGGCTCACCGACCGGCATCACTGCAAGCGGCCACTACGTGATCACGTCCGATGGCGCTGGACATTTCACCGCGCAGTTCTATGATGCCTCCAATACGTTGCGTTCGACACGCACCGAGACCCTTGCCCCAGGCGCCACGAGCAGCACACTCATCCCCGGCATGATTGTCACTGCTGCCAGCAGCTTCACGGGTGCACAGTCACAGATCACCGTCAACTACCAGTCTGGCGTGTTCAGCAGCCTTGCCCAATACCTGCAGAGTACCGTCGGCCCAAGCGGCATGATTGCCACCCGGGGCGACTCGTATCAGCAGCAATTACGCGACATCAACGACCAGATTCTCGTCTATCAAGACCGGCTGAACCAGCGGCGTGAGCAGTTGATCCAGCAATTTGCCCAGCTTGAAGCCCTGCTCGCTGAGATGATGCAGCAGAGTGCCCAGCTCGGGATGCAGATTCCAAGCTTCCTCGGCGCTGGCCAAGCAGCGTCATCGTCGAATGCATCAGGCTCGTAAGAGGGAAGGGGGCGTCCGATGTCCTACGCCTATGCGCGGTACCGCCAGGTCGGTGTCGAAACGGCCTCACCAGTTGATCTCGTCGTCTTGCTCTATCGCGGCGCTATCCGCTTCCTTACCGAAGCCGAGCAGGCGATCCACCAGCATGATGTGCCGCAAGCTCATGATCGTCTCCTCCGTGCCCAAGCGATCATCGCCGAGCTGATGGGAAGCCTCAATCTTGACGCTGGAGAGATCGCCGTCAACCTTGGACGTCTCTATGACTATATGCAGCGCCGGCTGATCGAGGCAAACGTACGCAAAGATGCGCGCATTGTGGACGAAGTTCGCTGTCTGCTTGAGGAACTGCTGAGTGCCTGGGAAGCCATTGCCAGGGGCGAGGCGCCGGTTCTCGCCGGTGCGCGCTAGGGGATGACCACGATGGTGCCTGACACAACGTGGCCACTCACCCTGGCCTGCCGACTCCGTTCGTTCACAGCACGATTGCGCGCATGCGCCACAATCGGCGACTGGCAAGGCTGCCAAGCCGTGCTGCGTGAGCGTGGTGCATTGCTGGCCGATATTGCCAATCTTGACCCCAGAGCATTGACTCCGGCCGAGCGTGAAGCACTTGGCCAGGCCCTGCAAGAAGCGCGCGAGGAGGATGCCGCGCTGCGCGAGCGTGTGCTTGCCGTGTGTGAGCGACTACAGGCGGAGCTGGCCTCGCTTGCGCAGGCTCAGCGGCTAGCCGATGGGTATTACCGTGCGACGAGCCATGCAGTGCGGGCGAGGCTGTTCGACCAATCGATCTAACACGTGGCCGCTGGGCATCTTTGTCATGCTCTGCTTTGCCACTCTGCTAATCTCGGCCTGCCAATTTCCCGTCCACATCACCATTACAGTCGGCAGAGAGAACGCCGCGGCTCAAGCTCTCCCGACAGCAACCCCAAGTCCACGATCATCCCCAACGCCAACACCAACCCCCCGGGCAGTCGCAACGGCGACCCGCAAGGGTGCCATTCCGACAGCGCTCGTTGCACGCCTGCGCACTGCCCCACCCAACGAATTGCAAATCCCACGCCTTGGACTCGACGCACCGGTCACTTCGGTCGCCTCTACGGTCGACCACGGTCAGTGGTATTGGCCAGTACCAGAGCACGCGCTTGGTCATCTGCTCGGCACGGCAAACCCTGGTGAGCCAGGCAATATTGCCATTTCCGGCCATGTTGACACGCGAACCGGCCCCGGCCTGTTTGCGCGGCTTGGCGATGTGCGCCCGGGCGACCTCGTTATTGTCCGCAGTGCCGACGGCGTCTTCACCTACCGCGTCATTGATGTCACAATCGTGCCAGAAGATGACCGAACGATACTCCGTCAGACACCACAGGAGCAACTCACCCTCATCACCTGCCTGCCAGATGGACAATATCACCGCCGCATCGTCGTCCGTGCCCAGCGCGTCGAATCCGCTGCCTAACCCGCAGGAGTACAAAGTACTGTTCTGCTGGGACTTTCCTCCTGAGTGAGCTTGCCACTGCCAGGCGATAGCTTGCTGAGCTGCTTCTGCCTTACGGTTAGAAGCGCGAGGCGCCCATTCGGCAATGCGGATGCGAGGGAGGGAAGCTGGATGGGAATCTTCGATGCAATGCATGCCAGCCTGTCTGGGCTCACTGCCGAACGTCTGCGAATGGATGTAATCACCAGCAACATTGCTAATGTCGATACGACGCGTACGCCTCAGGGCGGACCCTACTTGCGCCGACAAGTCGTCTTCATGGCCGAACCAGCGCCGACGCAGCCGTTCGCTACGTTGCTTAGCACTCAGCTGGCTGCGGCTACGCCGGCACCGAGCGCGGCGCGTGGCGTGATGGTCGTCGGTATTCGGCAGGATCCCAATGCTGTTAAACAGGTCTACGATCCCACAAACCCCGATGCCGACCAGAACGGCTACGTGCGTTATCCGGACATCGACGTTGTTACCGAGATGACCGATCTACTCGCGGCAACGCGCGCGTATGAGGCGAACGTGACCGTGTTCAATGCGCTGAAGGCCACAGCACTGCGCGCTCTGTCCATTGGCCGAGCCTAGAGAGAAGGGCAAGGATGAGCATCACTCCAATCGCACCCATTACTGCCAATTTCCTGCCTGTTGCAGGCGTCGGTACCACAAGTACCGTAACCCAACCGGCAGCCTCGTTCACGCAACTCCTTGGCCAGGCACTCGATCAGCTTAACGGCTCTATCACGCAGGCTGATCAACTCTCACTCGCGCTCGCGGCTGGCCAGCCGGTTGACGTGCACGATGTCATGGTTGCGCTCGAAACTGCCTCAATTGGCCTAGAGCTGGCGATGCAAGTGCGCAACCGCGCGCTCGATGCCTACCGCGAAATCATGGGCATGAGCGTCTAGGTCAGGACGAAAGGGGCGCGGAGCAGTGGTCGATCGGCTCGTCGCCCAAATTCGGGCATTGCGGGGCCAGTGGGAACGACTCTCCCCCAACCTACGGGTGGCAATTATCGGCATTATCCTGACGGCGATCTTCGCCGTCGCCTTGCTCATGCTGATCCAGCCACCGCAGCGCTACGTGCCCGTGTACACTGGCCTCTCCAGCGACGATGCCGCAGCAATCGTCAACTACCTGCGCCAGCACAATATCCCCTATCAGCTTAGTGCTGATGGCACGACGGTCAGTGTACCGTCCGATCAGGTTGCTGATGTCCGCCTCGCGCTTGCCACGGCCGGGCTGCCGAAAGGCGGGACCCTCGGATTCGAACTGTTCGATAAATCCTCGTTTGGCATGACCGACTTTGCCCAGCGTGTCAACTATCAGCGAGCGATTGAAGGTGAGCTCGAGCGAACGATTGGCCGACTCGATGCTGTCCAAAGTGCCCGAGTACATATCGTCCTGCCTGAGCAAACGCTCTACACCGATCAACAGCAGCCGACGAGTGCGGCAGTCGTGCTCCAGCTCAAACCCGGACGCCGCCTCAACGACGATCAGGTGCAGGGCATTGTCCACCTTGTGGCAAGTGCGGTTCCCGGACTTGATCCGAGTCACCTTACGGTCGTTGATGACTCGGGCAATCCTATCTGGGACGGCGGTCAGGCCAGCTCAACAGCTGGTAGCATGGACGAACACCTCAAGCAGCAACGTGCATACGAGGCAGCTCTTGCCACTCAGCTTCAGGCGATGGTTGCACGCGTCGTTGGGCCGAACAATGCTGCCGTGCAGGTCCATGCGACGATGAACTGGGATCAGCGTCAGGTTGACAGCGAGATTTACTCGCCGAACGGCACGCAGCCCCAGGTACGGAGCCAGCAGGAGCGGGTACAGAGTACCGACGGGACAACCAGCAACGCCGCCGGCGTACCTGGCGTGGATAGCAATGTGCAGTCGTATCAGCAGGGAGCGAACGGCCAGACGCAGCAGCACAGTGAACTGCATGAACAGACAACAAACTATGAGCTTTCTCGTCAGGTTGAGCACATCATCCAAGCACCGGGGCAACTCCAGCGGCTGTCTGTTGCAGTCGCACTCAACGGCGCGGCTGTCGACCCAACGGTAGCACAGCAAGTGCGCGATATGGTCGCGGCAGCTGCAGGTATCGTGCCTGAGCGCGGCGATGTTGTCACGGTCAGCGTGGTGCCGTTTGTGAATGCACAGTCAGGCCAGGCGACCGTAGAGAAGCCCTCACTGTTGAGTCGTGCGCTCGGCATCGCGAAGTACGGTGCGATCGTCCTCATCCCACTGGTCGCACTCCTGATCGCCTGGCGCGTCCTTGCCAGCCAGCGTGCCCAAGCATTGCCGCCAGTACCGCAGTATGCGGTCGCAACTGAGCCACTCCTGCCCAGTGCACCGACTGCGCCAATCCGCGGCAATGCCGCCGAAGCGGCAGCTGAACTGCCGCAACCAGAAGGCCCGCCACAGGCCTTCCGCGAATTGCAGGAACTGGCACGGCGAGATCCGGCTGCTGTTGCCCAGCTCATCCGCCATTGGATGACTGAGGAGTAGGGCAATGTCGGTGAGTCAGCGTTCGCGGCAGACACTCAATGGTCCAGCGAAGGCAGCAGCGCTGCTCGTCGCGCTTGGGCCGGATCTCTCTGCCAAAGTGCTGCAGCACTTACGTGAGCACGAGATCGAGGCTCTCACCGTCAAAGTCGCGAGCATGGAACGCCTCACAGACGAAGAAGTCAACGCGGTCATTCATGAGGCGCATGAGTTAGCCTTAGCCCACCGCTACGTTGCAACCGGCGGCGTCGACTACGCCCGTGAGCTGTTAGCGAAGGCGCTAGGGCCAGAGCGGGCCATGGCGCTGCTCGAGCGCGTGGTGACCATGCACCCACCTGCACCATTCGAGTTCTTGCGCAAGTCTGATCCGCGGCAAATGGCCATGTTCTTGCAAAATGAGCATCCACAGACGATTGCCCTGATCCTTTCCCACCTGCCTCCGGTACAAGCTGCCGCGGTACTTACCAACCTCGGCGAGGACCTGCAAGCCGAGGTTGCGCGACGGATTGCCACAATGGATCGCACCCCACCGGAAATTATCAACCGGGTTGAAGAGATCATGCGCCGCCGTCTCTCTTCGCTGATCACGCAAGATACCCGCAGTGTCGGCGGCACCAGCCATCTTGTCGCTATCCTCAGCACTGTTGACCGTAGCACGGAGAAACACATTCTGGAACGCCTGACGGAAACCGATCCTGAGCTCGCCGAAGAAGTACGCAAGCTCATGTTCACCTTCGACGACCTCATCCTGCTCGATGACCGCTCACTCCAGCGCGTGCTGCGTGAAGTCGATATGCGCGATCTGGCGATGGCACTCAAAGCTGCGCGCGACGACCTCAAGGAGCACATCTTCAGCAATATGTCAGCCCGGGCAGCTGAGTTGCTCCGCGAAGAGATCAGCTACTTGGGCCCAGTGCGAATTCGCGCTGTCGAAGAGGCGCAGCAACGCATCGTTAGCATTGTGCGTCGGCTCGAAGAGGCCGAGGAAATTGTCATTGCGCGCGGGGAGGAGCGGCTCCTTGGCTAAGCGTGTGCTGAAACACTGGCGCCCAGAAGCGCAGGCCTACATCGTACAGCCGCAGCCCTCGGCCCACGATCAGGCCGCGGCAGTGAGCCTGCTGCAGCAGGCTCACGAGACTGCTGCCGCAATCATCGCGCAAGCACACCAAGAAGCCGCGGCGATTCGTGCTGCAGCTGAGCAGGAGCGGCAAGCTGCATGGGATGCCCTGCTCGCGCAAGCACGCGCACTAGCCAGCCAGGAAGCTGCGCAGCAACTCACAGCGGAGATTGAGCAGACCATTGGCCGATTTCGCACGATTGTCGAACGGGCATGCCTTCGTGAAGACGAGTTGCGGCGCGCCTGTCAGCACGAGCTCGTCCATCTCGCGCTCGCGATCGCCGAAGCCGTTATCCGCCGCGAAATTCGGCATGATCCGACTATCCTGCAACGGCTGGTGGAAGCAGCCGTCGCACGCGCACCGCGGGTGCCATTAACTCAGCTCTTTGTCCATCCGAGCGATGTCGCTGCGATCACGCCATGGATACGAGAAATCTGGGGCGAACAGCCGCCCATCGAAATCATCCCAGACGCCCATGTCGATCCCGGAAGCTGTGTGTTGGGCACCCAGACTGGCTTTGTCGACGCACGGATTCGCACGCAGCTTGAGACGATCCGGCAGGCATTGCTTGAAGAGGTCGACAGCGATGACGCAGTACCCTAACGATTGTCCAATTGACACCTTGCTTACTCGGCTGCGCACGCTCGACCCAATCAGTCGTGCCGGACGAGTGGTGCGTGGCATTGGTCTAACGGTCGAAGCGACTGGGCTCGATCTCGAGATCGGCGACTTGTGCCACATTTTCCCCTCCTTGGCCGAGGAGGGACGGTTGGCCGCGGAAGTCGTCGGCTTTCACAACGAACGAGTCATTCTCATCCCGCTCGCTGAATTGCGAGGTGTGCGGCATGGCAGTCGGGTTGTGCCGGCGCCAGAGTCGTTGACCATTCCAGTCGGCCGGGAGTTGCTCGGCCGCGTTATCGATGGCCTTGGGCGGCCGATCGATGGTCGCGGACCCCTTACCACGCGAGCGCGCGCGAGGCTCAACGGTGCGCCACCGCATCCGCTGCGTCGTCAGCCAGTGCGGCAAGTCATGGCAACCGGTGTGCGAGCGATCGATGCCGCCATCACCTGCGGCTATGGCCAGCGACTCGGTATCTTCGCGGGCTCAGGCGTTGGCAAGAGTACTTTGCTTGGCATGATCAGCCGCAACGCCGACTGCGACGTTCGTGTCATTGCGCTCATCGGCGAGCGGGGGCGCGAGGTACAGGAGTTCATTGAACAGAATCTTGGTCCGGCAGGACTCGAGCACGCTGTCGTCGTTGTGTCGACGTCGGATCAGCCGGCGTTGCTGCGTCTCAAAGCTGCCTGGACTGCCACACACATCGCCGAGTATTTCCGCGACCAAGGCTTACGGGTTGTTCTGTTGATGGATTCGGTAACCCGCCTTGCCATGGCGCAACGGGAGATTGGCCTTGCAGCCGGCGAGCCGCCGACGACACGTGGCTATCCCCCCTCAGTGTTTGCGCTCTTGCCCCGTCTGCTTGAACGCGCTGGCAACAGTGAGCACGGTAGCATCACCGCCTTCTACACGGTGCTCGTCGAGGGCGACGATCTTACCGAACCGGTGACCGACGCTGTGCGGGCGATTCTCGACGGCCATATTGTCCTCTCCCGGCAACTTGCCGATCGCGGCCACTTCCCCTCGATCGACGTGCTCGCAAGCGTCAGCCGTGTCATGACGCAGATCGTCGATCGACAGCACTACGCACTGGCAACTGAACTGCGCGAAGTGCTGGCAACATATGAAAACGCACGAGATCTCGTCGAGATCGGCGCCTACACGCCCGGCTCAAATCCCGCACTTGACCGCGTGTTGCAGCTGATGCCCCAGGTCCGAGCATTTCTCCAACAACGGCCAGATGAGACTGCAACGCTTGCCGAAACGCTCGCACAGCTTGATCAGGTGCTTCATCACGTGCCAGGAGAGGGAGGACAACGATGACGCCGGTTAACCGGCAGCGGCTCCAGCGGCTCCTGCGCCTGCTTGATTATCGGCGCCAGCGCACAACGGAAGCGCAACAGCAACTGGCTGCAGCAACGCATCTGGTACTTAGCTGGGAGGCTCAGCTTGAGCGTCTCGATCAGACGCGATATCTGCTCGGGCGCAATGTTGAACGCACTGGTGGACAGGTGATCGAGCCAGCCCTGCTCGACGCTAGTGCTGTCTATCTCCGCTGGCTGAATGAACAGACTGAGCGTGCCCAGGATCACTTGGCCGTTGCTCAGGTAGAAGAAGCACAAGCGCGCGATCGCCTCCTCACGGAGCGCAAAGAAGAGCGCAAAATCGAACGGCTCTATGACCGTTGGTCACACCTGCTCCATCGTCACATGCAGCAGCGTGAGTTGCAACAACTGGACGAGGCCGCGCTGCAACGCTATCGCGCACAGATCAACCCTGAGGAGGGCGTATGAGCAGTGGCATTGTACTCTCGCCTGATCTGCTCGCCACACTCCCGCCAGGCTTTGGCATCCGTTCTCCCCAACTCGGACCAAGCACTGGCAGCGCAGCGCAATTCTGGGCCCTACTCGCGGCACGCGGTGTCGTCCCGGCAACCGGCATGGCTGTCGGCAGCGGGACAACGGCGGCAAGCGGGACAACCACTGAACAACAACTGCGTGGGAGCTGGCCGGTACATGGCCAAATCACC
This sequence comes from Thermorudis peleae, assembly GCF_000744775.1. NCBI lineage: Bacteria > Pseudomonadati > Thermomicrobiota > Thermomicrobia > Thermorudis > Thermorudis peleae. Next base: position 486,310 of record NZ_JQMP01000001.1, read on the forward strand.
TCGACGTTCGGCCCCCGCAATCTCCTGCCAGGCGAGCAGGTGCATACCGGCATCGACCTCGCCGTCCCTGTTGGAACGCCGGTACAGGCAACCGCCGATGGTGTTGTCAGTGCTGTTGGTCCGGCGGGGGGCTATGGACTGCGCGTTGAGATTTGTCATCCTGATGGAACAACGACGCTCTATGCCCATCTCCAGGCAGCTCTCGTCCAGCCAGGTCAGGTAGTGCATAAGGGCGATGTTATTGCCCAGTCCGGTAACTCCGGCGCATCCACTGGCCCGCACTTGCACTACGAGATTCGGCGCAACGGTCAGCCGATCGATCCATTGCCGTATCTCCAAGCCACGCCGGTGCCGACCACGACGTCGGTAACTGCAGCAAACGCGCGTCTTGCCGCTATCCCCTATGCCAATCTGATCGCGCAAAGTGCCCAGCGCTATGGCCTCGATCCTGCGTTGCTCGCAGCCGTGATTCAGGTTGAGTCGGGCTTCAGTCCCTTGGCGGTGTCATCGGCGGGTGCTAAGGGGCTCATGCAGCTCATGGACAGCACCGCTGCGGCGCTCGGCGTTACCGACCCCTTTGACCCAGCGCAGAACATCGATGGTGGAGCACGGCTGTTGCAATCGTTGCTCGCACGCTACCAGGGCAACCTCGCCCTCGCACTCGCGGCTTACAACGCCGGGCCGGCAGCTGTCGACGCAGCAGGAGGCGTGCCAAATATAGCCGAGACTCAGGCCTACGTTGCTCGGGTGCTGGCGATCTATCGAGCATGGCAACAAGGAGGCTGATCATGGCAGGACCATTCACAGTCGATCCAATCCCGATCCTAACGCGTACCCTCGATGCCTTGTCACTGCGCCAGGAAGTGGCAGCAAGCAACGTTGCCAATGCCGAAACGCCCGGATTCCAGGCGTCAGCCGTGCGGTTCGAAGACGTACTTCAGCGTGCACTGGCATTGAACCCAGGCGAGTTGCCGCTCGCTCGCACCAACGCGCGACATCTGCTCGCGGGTGGTGTCGATCCCTCACAGGTGCAGCCAGTCGTTGTGGAAGAAACGGGCACGCAAGTGCGTAGTGACGGCAACAACGTCGATGTCGAACGGGAAATGGGGCTGCTCGCGGAGACAACTGTGCGCTACGAGGCCGTCTCGGAAGCATTGGCCCGGCGGCTGGCAATGCTGCGTCTGATTGCCAGTGAAGGACGGAGCTAGACCATGGTCGAGCGTGCAGGATTGGTCTCTTCGCCAGCACCCTCTGCGATGACGTCGCGACAGGGGAGCGCTGGTGAGGGAATATCGAACACTGCCTCACTCTTTGCTGTGCTCCTCGCTTTGTTCGCGCGGCCATCTCAGGCGCCACAGTTGGTTGCCCTCACCGCAGGGCACTTGGGAGCTGAGTCACCTGCTGGCAACTCCACACCAGCCAAACATGACGACGCGTCGGTGTCATCGCACATGCCGCAGGGTCAGCACGCAGCCTCGTTGGCAGCACTGGCCGGGCTGTTCCCGCTAACCCTACCGGCGACGTCTCCAAGTGCTGAACCGCCCCCAGCATCTGACGTAGCAAGCCAAGACATGCTCAACGCCTCCGCAACAGTCGTAGCGCATGCGAACAATTCGGCTGCGCTGGCCTCGGCCACAGCTCCCCTAGCAACGGCAGCACCGTTGCCACAAATACAGGAGCCTGCTGAGATCGCAAGCACGCGCGGGCAACCGAGCATACAGCAACCCGCTGTGGTGCGTGTACTGTCGTCGGGTCAGCCAAGTGCGGCTCCAGTAACCAACCATACTGGCCCTCTTCAAGCTACGGTAACGCCACCCGGGTATACCCTCGCAGAGTTGCCGCAAGCGAATACAGCAGGGGTAGCGACGAGTGCAGGTCATCCTGGGCCGATACCCCTCGTGAATGGGACGCAGGATGAGGTGTCGCGTGGGGCGGTTGCTGTGGCTATGCCCGCGCCTGGGATGGCAACAGCCGAGCCGTCGCACCCGACGGCGACATTAGTGGCCCAGCTGGCTCCCAATGCTCCCGAACACCATGCTGTTACCGCTGCAACTGGACAAGCGCAGGGACAGCCGTCGGCCCAAGCGCATTCGCTGAATGCCGTCGTTGCTCTGGTCGATCATCGTGGGAGTGACGGCATGCATGCGACGGCGGAAGCAGACCATGCAAATGCGCTTCAAGGTGCTGTCACAGCTGTGCATGACGCGGCCGCCCCCCTCGCAGTACTCACTCCAGGACAGTCGCATGGACTGACCAGCCATCACTCGATCGGCGCTACTGGCAACCTATCCCAAGCGCAGCCTGTCGATCAGGCCGTTACCCAGGCATTTGAGCAGGTGCAGCGTGCGCTGGCAAGCGGGCTTCGCGTCGTGCGGGTACGCCTCGAGCCACCATCGCTCGGTGTCATCGATGTGCGCTTGAGCGAGTCAGCGGGTGTGCTGCGCATCTCGTTCGCAACTCCCCACGATGCGGTCCGGGATGCACTGATCCGTGGTCTCGACGATTTGCGTCAATCGCTGGTGGTGCACGGCTTCACTGTGCATCGCATTGAGGTCGCGCCATCACTAACGGCCGACACCAATGGCACGCCGTCGGGAGCGAGCAGTTGGAACAGCTGGTCGGATGCCTCCAGCCAGCGGCAGCACGATGCCTCACCCTGGAATACGAGAGCGAGCTGGCAGCAGAGGTTTCCGGACGAATCCAGCCAACCACTGCTGCCTGAACCGCCAACACGCGATGAGACTCCACGAACCGTCGACTATTGGGCATGAAGGGGGTGGGAACATGAGTGTAAGCGGCACGGCAGCGACAAGCACGAGCAGCAGCGCCGGGCAACCGGCGACAACGGTGCGCTCGCCAACGACAATGCTCGATAAGCAGGCTTTTCTGATGTTGCTCGTCGCCGAGTTGCGGAACCAAGATCCGTTAAATCCAATGCAAGACCGCGACTTTATTGCCCAGCTTGCCCAGCTCAATGCTCTTGAGCAGATGCAACAAGTGAACCAGACACTCGAGACGCTGATCCAGCTGTCAGCAGTGGGACTCGTCGGCAAGTATGTCACCGGCACAGTGCCCGACACCGGCGAACAGGTCGTGGGCACCGTCGAGCGTGTCACGCTCAAGGACGGCAAAGCAGTGTTGCATATCGGTGACAAAGACCTGCCGTTGGATGACGTCGCAAGCGTTGCCGACACTGCTCCAGCAAGCGCCGACCAGCCCAGCTCGTCCACCGAGAACACAGGCGCGGCGGGCATAACGAGCGGGACATCATCAACGACGAACACAAATGGGGCAGCGCCGTCGTCGTAATGCGTGTGTGGAGTGCAAGAGGAAAAGGAGGTAGACCCCCATGATGCGATCGCTCTTCTCAGCAATTTCTGGCCTACGGGCTCACCAGACGTGGATGGACGTGATCGGCAACAATATTGCCAATGTCAACACTACCGGGTTCAAGGAAGGCCGTGTTCGTTTTACCGACGTGCTCTATCAGCTGATCCACGGCGCGGGTGCACCCGGCAATAACCTCGGCGGCATTAACCCCGAGCAGATTGGACTGGGCGCATCAATCGCGGCGATCGACACCATCCAGACACAGGGCGCACTGCAGATGACCGGGAAGCCGACCGATCTTGCGATCCAAGGGGATGGCTTTTTCATCGTGCAGGATGCTTCCGGCAATAAGTTCTACACTCGCGATGGAGCATTCGGGACTGATGCCAATGGTGATCTGGTAAATCCGGCCACAGGTATGCACGTGTTGGATGCAAGTGGCAATACGATCAACATCCCAAACACGATCGTCTCGTTCACCATTGACCAGCAGGGGAACATCGTCGGTGTTGACGCGAACGGCAACCAGCAGCAAATTGCCCAGATCGGCCTTGCTACGTTTGCCAACCCAGCTGGCTTGAGCAAGGTTGGCCAAAACCTCTTCGCCGAAACACCGAACTCCGGTACAGCGAATGCTGGTGCGCCGGGAACGAATGGACGCGGGTTAATCGCAAGCGGCTACCTTGAGATGAGTAACGTCGACCTGGCACAGGAATTCACCAACATGATCCTGGCCCAACGCGGCTTCCAGGCCAACGCGCGCACCATCACAACATCGGACGAGATGTTGCAGGAACTGGTGAATCTCAGACGCTAAATCACGTTGCGGACAACGACGGCCAAAGTGGCTGGGGACAAGGTGAACAGTGGTGCCGAGGGAGGGGCAATGGGCAGCGGGCGAAGCTGGCTGCGAGCAGGCTTGGTTGTGCTGGCACTCATCTTGAGCGGGAGCGGGGCATTCTTAGTCTATACCGGTCAAGCGAGTGGACAGACAACCAGCACGGGCGTCGTGTTCTACGTCCCGCCAACTGTGCCAGCCGCTGGCGCTGTAACACCAACCCCGACCGGTGCAACCAGCTACCCCACGATCCGTGCGGCGATCTCGGCTGCCAACACGACGCCGGGAGATGTCACGATCCAGCTTGGGGCTGGTACCTATCTCCTCGATGCTCCAGGTGCGGGCGACGACACGAACGCAACTGGCGACCTCGACGTCACCAAGCAGGGTGGCACGCTGGCAATCCTCGGCGCAGGATCTGGCAAAACCACTATCCAGTGGGGGAATACGCCAGGCGATCGCATCCTCGATGTACAAACTGGTGCAATTGTCGTCCTGCAAGGCGTAACACTGCAGAACGGCAGTGCACCGGGCAGCAGAGGTACGGCTGACGCCAATGGCGGTTTGGTGCGTAATGCTGGGACACTGAAGCTCAACGACGTCGTCCTGACAGGCGGGCAGGCCCCGAACGGCAGTGGCGGTGCACTTGCCAACACGGGGACGCTCACCATCGGCGATGCTCAGCCGGTCATTGTGTCAGCGAATAGCGCGCAGTCCGGCGGAGGCATTGCGAATAGCGGTGTGCTCTGGATTGCCCAGCTGACCCTCACCGCCAACCAAGCACTGGGCGGCGATGGTGGCGGATTGCTCAGCACAGGCGGAGAAGTCCATAGCAGTGGCCCAGCTTTTGCCGTAACGAACAATACGGCATACGGCAATGGCGGCGGCCTGGCACTCGAGGGTGGACAAGCCTTCCTTGCACAGATGACCATACAAGGCAACCAAGCCGATGAGCAAGGCGGTGGGGTGTGGTTGGGGCAGAGCCTCCAGCAGGCCGAGTTCTACACGGCAACCATCCAGCAGAATCAAGCAAGTGCTGGCGGCGGTCTCGCCGTTGCGGTGAATGGCAGCACGTCGGCCAAACCAGTCAAGCTTTATGCAGTGACGCTGAACGGCAACAGCGCGACCAGCGGCGACGGTGGCGGGGCGCTTGTTCTGCAGGGTGCGGCATTGCAGTTGCTGGCTGGGTCGCAGGTGGTGGCGAACAAAGCGACAGGGGCTGGCCACGGCGGCGGCATCGCCAACCAAGCAGGTGGTACGCTGATCATTGACGGCTCACAAGTGAGTAATAACCCTGCTGGCGTGAGCGTGACCGGTAATACGGCCGGATATGGCGGTGGCATCTGGAGCGCTGGCACACTTTCGCTCGGCCGCGCGCTTGTACAGGGCAATACGGCTATGTCGCAGGGCGGCGGGCTCTGGTTGGGTGGGGATACCAACAGTAAAGCTGTTGTCCAGAGCCATAGCCGCATTACAAGCAATGTAGCAAACGACCTCGGTGGGGGCATCTACCTCGCTGATCAGGCATCGCTCATGCTCAGCGATAGCGCAGTGGATAGCAACGTCGTGCGCAATGGCGCCGGTGGGGGTATCGTGATCGAGCCGAATGCAGTAGCCCAGCTTGACCACAGCACGCTGTGGGGCAATCAAGCTGGCGCGGCTGGCGGTGGGGCCGACGCCCGAGGGACGCTGACCATCGTCAACAGCACCATCGGTGCCAACCGCGGCACAACTCCTGGCGGTGGCGGCATCTTCGTCGAGCCAGGCGGCACCGCAACCCTCGCTTTCAGCACGCTTGCAGCTAACCAAGCGCCAGCTGGCGGGGCAGTCTATACCGCGGTCGGCGGTACGACAATCTTCGGCGGTGGTGTTCTCCTGGCTGATAACACCCCGCAGTCCTGCGGCGGCGCTATGTCCTCAAAAGGCGGCAACCTCGATGATGACGGAAGTTGCCAGCTGAACGGCAAAGGCGATCTTCCCGGGACAGATCCACAGCTCGGCGGCCAGTTGAGTCAAGGCGAGCAGCGGTATTACCTCCTCGCCGCCAGTAGCCCAGCGATCGATGCGGCGTCCAAGTCCTGCCCCAAGGACGACCAACTGCACCAGGTGCGGCCGCAAGGCAAAGGTTGTGACATTGGCGCGATTGAATTCGCCGCGCTGGGCCTAACGCCAACGCCAACTGCGACGGGGACGCCGGTGAGTACCCCAACAAGCACTGTAACACCAGCAGTGCCGACAACAACACCGACCGCGACACCGCAGAGCACGTCGACTGCGACCCCAACGGCGACTGTAATGCCGACGCCAAGCGTGACACCAACGCCAACTGTTCTCACCGTGACACCAATTCCTGGCATTATCGTTGCTCCCCCGAGCGGCATCACGCCAACGCCGACGAGTGGAGTAGCAACTGGGACTCAGCCACAGCCTACGCCGACGATTACGCTGCCGAGTACCGGTCAAGTACTGGGCAATCCTGCCCAAGTACAGCTTGGCTTCGGACTCATCGGGCTAGGGGGCGCAAGTTTCCTTGGTGCGGTCGCCGTGACGGTGGCACCACGACGTCGGGTGCGCTAGCTGCAGCACGGAGCGAGGCATGGCCCGGAGCTGGCTCGCGCAGCTTGCGCTTGGCAGCGTCTTCGCCTGGCTCGTTGGCATGTTCGCCGGCTACGGCGGCGCCCATCTTGCCCATGTCCTCTCGCCTGCCCAAACGCCGACACCGCGGCCAGCAGCTGTGAGCGTGCGCTTGCCAACTCCAACCCCTTCGCAACCAACCGTACCCCCCTCGCCGACACCCAACCGCGGCGTGCCCATTGCCCGTGTGCTCATTCCGGATATCGGCGTCAACGCGCCGGTCGAGACACGCTCGCTCACGCCGCAGCGCGAGATGGAAGCCCCCAGTGGTCCAAGCGTCGTTGCCTGGTATGCCTTCAGTGCGCTGCCAGACAGCGGCGGCAACATCGTCTTAGCGGGTCACGTCGATTATGCTGGTGTTGGTCCAGCGGTCTTTTGGAACCTCTGGAAGCTGCCACTGGGCGCTCCAGTGACCTTGCAACTCGTCGATGGCCGGCTCGTGCACTATCGCGTCAGTGCGCGTTGGGTCGTTGACGAGCACAACGCGCCGGTTGATCAAATTCTTGGAGCTACACCACAGGAAACAGTGACGCTCATCACCTGTGCCGGAAACTATAATCCGGAGACGGGCCGGTATGACCAGCGTTTAATCATCCGTGCTGAACGTGTGGCGCCTACCCGCTCCTAGCGCAGGCCGCTTGCTTCGGGCATGATCTTCTCAGAGCCAGAGGCATGAAGGGGGTGGGCATGGCAGAGGAGACACTGCGACTCGGTTTTATCGGGCTTGACCCGCTCGGGCGCGCCATCGTGCAGCGGCTGCTCGCCCACGGCTATGAGGTGCTCGTTGCCGACCATCGCCGTGAAGTTGTGGAGGCGCTCGAGACCCTGGGTGCGATTGCCCTGCCGACGCCGCTGCTCGTCGCTGAAGAGGTCGATATCTTGCTGACGTTGCTGGACGGCGACACCGCGCTCTTCGAACTCTTCAGTGGGCCAGAAGGCGCGCTTGACCGGCTGCGTCCCGGTGCGATGGTGATCGATTTGACCAGTGCAACGCCGATGACGATGCAACAGCTGGCCGTCGATGCGGCGCTCCGTGGTGTCGCCTTGGTCGACGCTCCGGTCAGTGGTGCACCAGCGAGCGCACTGCGTGGAGAGTTGACGGCGATGGTCGGGGCAACGCCGGAAGTCTTCGAGCGCACGTTGCCGCTCTTGCAGGTGTTTGCGAAGTCGATTTACCGCGTCGGTGATCCGGGGATGGGAAAACTGGTAAAGCTGCTTACCCAGCTCCTCACGGGTGTCTCGCTCGTCGTATTCGGCGAAGCCTTAGCCCTCGCTACGCGCGCTGGCGCAGATCTGGACGCGCTTGCGGACGTGGTGCGTGCGAGCACTGGCGGCTGGCCGCTATGGCATGAGAGCGTCCTTTACCTCCTCGGGCAAACGCCAGCACCTGAGCAGGAATCACTGGCACGCTTGCGTCACGATCTCGAGCGGGTGTTGCGCCTTGGGGCTGACCTAGACTGTCCGGTGCCGCTGAGCGCGCTCGCCTACCAGTTCTCGATCTCATCAGGCGTGCGCAATCCGCACCTTGCACCAGCAGCCGATATTGCACGTGCCGTCGCCCGCTTCGCTGGCGTCCACTTCGCGCGGAGCGCGCGCAGTGAGGTATAGATTGAGCTTATTCGCGTGCCCCCAGGTATGCCGCCTGGACTTTGGGATCACTGGCCAGCTCAGCAGCCGGACCACTCAGGACAATTTGGCCGGTCTCCAGGACATAGCCGCGATGAGCAATCTCCAGCGCCATCCGCGCGTTCTGCTCGACAAGTAAGATCGTCGTCCCCTGGGCATTCAGTTGCTGCAACACATCGAAGATATTCTCGACAACCACTGGCGCGAGCCCCATCGACGGCTCGTCGAGCAGAAGAATGCGCGGCTTGAGCATCAGGGCACGGCCGATGGCTAGCATCTGCTGCTCACCGCCGGAGAGCGTGCCACCGGGCTGGTGCCGCCGTTCGGCAAGACGAGGAAACAGGGTAAAGACTTCGTCCCGCCGCTGCTCGATCGTCGCCCGGTCTCGCACGGTGAAGGCGCCGAGTGCGAGATTCTCCTCAACACTCAGGCGCGGGAAAATGCGGCGACCTTCCGGCACGTGGCCGACGCCAAGCGCGACGACTTCGTGTGGGCGGAGCGCCGTGAGGTCGTGGCCGTCGAGCACAATTCGTCCGGCTCGCGGCCGCTGCAGGCCGGAGATTGCCCGAAGTGTCGTTGTCTTACCGGCACCATTTGCGCCGAGGAGCGTGACGATTTCGCCCGCCTCAACTGTCAGCGAAATCCCCTTCAACGCGTGAATTAAGCCGTAATAGACATGGACATTATCAAGCGTGAGCAGTGGCATCGCCTGCTCCATCGTTCGAAAGCGGCGCAGACGGAGCGCTGAGCCCGGAGGCTGCGCCGCGCCCAAGATACGCCTCAATCACCCGTGGATCACGCTGCACCAGTGCTGGAGGCCCTTCAGCGATTTTCTCGCCGAAGTCCAGCACCGTCACGAGATCCGACAGGTCCATGACAAACTTCATATCGTGCTCAATCAACAGGATGGTCATTCCTCGTTCATCGCGCAAGCGGCGAATCAGCTTTGCCATCTCCGCGGTCTCGTTTGGGTTCATGCCGGCCGTCGGTTCGTCAAGAAGAAGTAGCTTGGGCCGGAGTGCAAGCGCACGAGCGATTTCGAGCCGTCGCTGGTCGCCATAAGGCAGGTTACTGGCAACGACAGCTTCACGGCCACGCAGCCCGACGAAGGCAAGGAGTTCACGCGCTTCGCGCAACGCCGCGGCCTCTGCCTCGCGATAAGCACGCGTGTGGAAGATGGCAGCGAACGCACTGTAGTGAATGTGCGGATGCATACCGATCAGCACATTGTCAAGCGCAGTCAAATAACGGAACAGCCGGATTGTCTGATACGTTCGGGCAATGCCAAGACGAGCGATCTGGTCGGGGCGGAGGCCATCAATGCGCTGGCCCAAGAACCAGACGCCGCCCTCTTCTGGCCGGAGAAAGCCAGTGATGCAGTTAAAGAGCGTGGTCTTCCCCGCGCCGTTGGGGCCGATGACGCTGTGAATCGCTTGCGGGGCAACGGTGAGGTCAATGTTGCGCACAGCGACCAGGCCACCGAAGCGCTTGGTCAGCTGGCGAATGCTGAGGACTGGCTCAGTCGCTGCCATCGGACGCAACTCCTACCACTTCTGCGGCCGTCTGTGCCCGGGCGGCTTCTTCAGCCTCCCGAAGCTCGCGCACCCGCACTTGCTCAGGCCAGAGCCCAGCTGGGCGGAAGAGCATCATCAGGATGAGAACCGCCCCATAAACCAGGAGACGATATTCCTGGAACTCGCGCAACATCTCGGGCAGCCCGACAAGAGCAAGCGCGCCGACGACAACGCCCGGCAAACTGCCCATGCCACCAATGATCAGCAACGCTACGACATTCACTGAGACGAGCAGCTGGAAGCTCGCTGGCACCACTGAACCGACGAGCGATGCGAACAGCGCGCCGCTTAACCCACCGAAGGAGGCGCCAATGCCGAATGCAAGGAGCTTGGCCGTCACACGGTTAATACCCATCGCTTGAGCAACGACCTCATCCTCACGAATCGCTAGCCAAGCGCGCCCAATACGTGAGTCGCGGAGCCGAACTGACAGGAACCACGCGATGGCACAGCCGATAAGGATGAGGTAGTAGAAGTGCTGAGGCTGAGTGAAATGAAAGAGGCCGAGTGATGGCCGGGCAATACGCGTGATGCCTTGGGCGCCACCAACATAAGGCTTCAGCCAGTCAGAGAGGAAGAGCAAGCGGACAATTTCACCAAAGCCCAGCGTCGTGATCGCAAGGTAGTCGCCGCGCATCCGCAAGACAGGTAGACCGATGAGGATGCCAGCGAGCACGGCGAAGATCATGGCAAAGGGCAGCGCTTCCCAGAAGGTAAACGAGAAGCGGCCAAGGTCAGGCGAGGTCAGGACACCCATGGTGTAGGCACCGACGGCGAAGAAAGCGACGTAGCCAAGGTCAAGCAAGCCAGCGAAGCCGAGCACGAGATTGAGGCCAAGCCCCATGAGAATGTAGAGTCCAACAAAGTCGGCAACGTTGCTCAGGAAGAGCTTTGCCCAGAGGGGAAACGTTACCAGGAAAAGCAAGAGGACAACAAGCGCCACGGTACGCTGCACCCGTGTGAATCCGCGTGACTGCGCGGTGGTACGCGATGTCCGCTGCCGGATGCCTTCGCGGATACCAAAGAGCACAAGGAAGAGAATAAACAAGCCGATGGCGCCGGTGAGTGAGAGACCGACAGCGCCGTAGATTGCCTGCCCGATGCTTGGGGGCAAGATCGCAACAATCACGTCGCGAAGGAGTCCGAGGAGTAAGACGATAGCAAGCGAGCTCGTCACCATGCGGCGAGCTGCGGCAGGCAAGAGCGTCAGCGCCCCACCAAGCAATCCAGCCGCCAGCCCCCCAACCAGATCAGCCAGGATGCCAGCAGCGGTTGGCCCGCGCTGAAACGTCAGCGTGTTGGCTAGCTGCGGTGTTGCGGCGATGAAGATTGGGCCGATTTGGACATGGGTGATCAGGAGCGCGAGGAGTGCAGTGCCAATGCCTGCGATCCCGCCCACACCAGTGGCAACGACGAGGCGAACGAGTGGGCTAACCAGCACCCGGGAGGCCAGGTAGCCCATCAGGAACATCGTGCCGAGAATCAGCACCATGCTCACTGTAACAGTGCGCCCAACCAGCGCACGCTGGGCAAACGCCTGAATCATTCCCACGAGGCTTAAATGCCAGAGCACAACCGTAGCGATCAGGCCGAAGAACAGTGTGCGGCGTGCTGCTGCCATGACTCTACTCCCTCTGTTCCCGGCTTAGACCCGGCTGGCGACCCGCTCGCCAAGCAGGCCAGTCGGCCGGAAGATCAAAATCAAGACGAGAATGCTGAAGGCAATCGCGTCTTTGAGCTGGTGAGCCGCTGGAATACCCAGCCCGTCAAGGATCAAGCTTGGACCGACTGACTCAACAATGCCTAAGACAAGCCCGCCGAGCGCCGCCCCTGGCAAGTTGCCGATACCGCCAAGGACAGCCGACGTAAACGCCTTAATTCCTGGCAGGAACCCCATGAAGAACTGAACTTGCGGGAAGAGTAAAGCGTAGAGGACACTGGCAACGCCAGCCATCGCCCCGCCAACAGCAAACGTGCTGGCAATCGTTCGATCGACGTTGACACCCATCAGAGCCGCTGCCTCGAGGTCTTCCGCAACGGCGCGAATCGCCAATCCGGTGCGGGTATAGCGCAGGAAGACCAACAAGATCAGCAAGGTCAGGAGTGCTCCGATAAACGCGACAATGAGCGTACGCTGGATACCAAAGAGGGTGCCACGCAAGACCGGAAACGTTGGGAAGGCCTTCACACCTGAGCCAAAAAACCCCCGGTAGGTGTACTGGAGGAAGAACGACGCCCCAACAGCTGTAATCAAGGGCACAAGTCGCGGGGCAAAGCGCAAGGGACGATAGGCAATCCGCTCAACCAGCACCGCAATCGTCATCGACGTGACCGCAGCGACGAGGATGCCAGCGATAAGCGTCAGAAACGGGTGGGCCTTCAGGAAACCCGATTGGGCAAGCGCGTTGACGAAGAAGTAAGAAGCGAAAGCCCCACCGGTGAAGACTTCGCCGTGAGCAAAGTTAATCATCTGCAGGACGCCGTACACCATGGTATAGCCCAAGGCGATCAAGGCGTAGATGCTGCCTTGCGCAATGCCAAATGTGATGAAGTCGCGCCACTGAGCCGGGGTGTAGCGGCCTAGCATCAGCGTGCGATAGGAGCCAACGACTACCAGGATGACAAGGAGAACACCGATGACCCAGGCAATGACCTGGCTCGCATCAACATGCCGGTTGCGCGTGACTGCTGCCTGTTGTGTCGTCGTTGCCACCGATACCTCCCATGTGTTCGTCCCGTATTGGCAGGCTCAGCTACCTCATGACGGGTAGACCTTCTTGGTTGCCGAATCTGGCCAGTTGCTCGTGTTCGTGCTCGTGAATTGGCGAACCGCGATATGTGGGTCAGCACAGTCGCCATTCTGATCACAGGTCAGATTACCAGTCAGCCCTGGGAAATTCTTGGTCGCGTAGAGCGCATCCCGCAGCGCCTTGCGCGGAATGTAGAGCGTCCCGTCCGAGCCCTGCACCGCCACCTTCGCAATCGCGTTGAAGATCATCATCGCTGCGTCATAGGCCTGCCCGTGGAAACCGCCAATCGGTTTCTCACCGTACTTCTGCTGATACTTCTGCACGAACTGCTGGTACGCCGAGCCGAACGAGGAGAGATCCGGACCGCTGACATAGACGCCAACAACGGCATCGCCTGCCGATTGGACGAAGTCGGTTGTAAAGAGCGCATCAGCTCCCATGAGCTTCGTATTCTCGAGCCCGGAAACTTCTTTGAGCTGTCGCGCAATAAAGCCGCCAGCTTTAGCGTAAACCGGCGCGTAGATCAGCTCTGGCTTGTGCGAAGCTATGCGCGTGAGCATTGGCCGCATGTCGGTGTCGTCCGGATTGATTGCTTCTTGGTCAACGACCTGTCCGCCAAGCTTTTGGAACTCCTGAGCGAAGACGCTCGCTAGCTGCTGTGGATAGAGGGTGCCATCATGCACTGTTGCCGCGGTCTTGACCTTGAGCACGTTCCAGGCAAATTCAGCCGCGAGCTTGCCCTGTACCTTGTCGTTCCACGCAGTGCGCAAGTACCCCGCGACGTGCTTGGCGGGGTCAGTCAAGTCAGGTGCGGTGTTGTAAGGCGAGACCATGACCATGCCAGCGCGGTCGATGATCGGAGCCGCAACGCGGGCGGCCGATGAGCACGAGGTTCCAACAATGGCCACGATCTGTGGGTTTGCGGCAAGCTTAGAGCCGGCCGATTGTCCGCCGTCGGGGCTACAGCCGTCGTCTTCGCCGACCAGTTGGATGGAATGGCCGAGAAGTTGCCCACCAATGTCATCGACGGCAATCTCAACGCCGCGCTTCTGGTCAATACCCTGAGCGGAATCTGGTCCAGAGAGAGTCAGGGCGTAGGCTAGGACGATCGGCTGCCCTGATGCGATCTTCACCACCCCCAGGGGATCCTGTGGGGCTTGGCTAGTAGACTTCGGCGTCGCACTGCGGAGCGACTGGATCAGCCCTTGCAGCGTCTGTCCCCCCGCTTGCGCTGTCCCTTGTGCCGTAGCCGCTGCCGTCGGGCTCGCTGCCTGCCCGGTCGTAGCTGTGGCAGCCGAAGTGGCGGCCGTTGGCGAGGCTGCAGCAGCCTTCGTCGGGCTGGGCTGGGCAGCCGGCGCTGTCGTCGGCGTCGCTTGTTGCCCACAGGCGACGAGCACAAGCGACAGCATCATGACAAACCACAGCCATCCGCGTTTCTGCCGCATCACACCCATCTCCCCTCGGCATCGAGCTCCGCTACGCTGTCCTGTCTGGCGGCGATTCTAACACTGCCCTGTGCCTCGGTGACAAATTGCATTGCCGCAGTGCAATAAGCAAGGCCGGCTGGGATTTCCCCAGCCGGCCGATAAGCGCCCTGCACTACGACTGCGGATAAACCTTCTTCGTGGCCGAGTCAGGCCAACCCGCTGCGTTGGTGCTGGTAATCTGATAGATCGCGATGTGGGGGTCGGCGCAGTCACCGTACTGGTTACAGGTCAGATTACCAGTCAGCCCTGGGAAGTTCTTGGTCGCGTAGAGCGCATCCCGCAGCGCCTTGCGCGGAATGTAGAGCGTCCCGTCCGGGCCTTGTACCGCCACCTTCGCAATCGCGTTGAAGATCATCATCGCTGCGTCATAGGCATGGGCGTGGAACGCAGCAGTTGGCTTTTGGTTGTATTTCTTCTGATACTTCGACAGGAAATCCTGATAGTTGGAGCTAAAGGCACTAAAATCGGGGCTGCTCAAATACATGCCAACAGCAGCATCGCCAGCTGCCTTGAGGAAGTCAGCCGAGAAGAGCCCATCAGCGCCCATGAGCTTGGTGTTTTCGAGCCCTTGCACCTGCTTCGCTTGCTGAGTGATGAATGCACCAGCCTGCGTAAAGATCGGGTAGTAAATGAGCTCCGGCTGCTGCGTTGCAATCCGCGTCAACACCGGTCGCATATCGGTATCTTGAGGGCCAACTGCTTCTTGCGCTACGATCTGCCCCCCGAGCTTCTTAAATTCGTCAGCAAACACATTGGCAAGCTGCTCGGCGTAGATGCTGCCGTCATGGATCGTTGCGGCCTTCTTAACTTTCAGATAGTTCCAGGCAAACTGCGCTGCGACGGCACCTTGCACCTTGTCGTTATGGGCAGTGCGGAGATACCCGCCGACGTGCTTTGCTGGATCAGTCAGGTCTGGTGCGGTGTTCGAGGGTGAGACCATAACCATGCCGGCCTGATCGATCACCGGGGCAAGCACACGGGCTTCCGAGGAGCACGATGTACCGACAATGGCGACAATCTGAGCGTTCGAGGCAAGCTTCGATGCGGCCGCCTGACCACCTTCAGCACTGCAGCCAGTGTCTTCACCGGTGAGCTGAATCGGATGCCCGAGCAGTTTCCCACCGAGATCATCGATGGCAATCTCAACACCACGCTTCGAGTCTTCGCCTAGCGTTGCGTCAGGGCCTGCGACTACCAGGGCATAGGCAATCGTAATCGGATCACCGGGCTTGATGGTGACGACTCCCAGCGGATCCTGCGGGGCTTGGCTAGTAGACTTCGGCGTCGCACTGCGGAGCGACTGGATCAGCCCTTGCAGCGTCTGTCCCCCCGCTTGCGCTGTCCCTTGTGCCGTAGCCGCTGCCGTCGGGCTCGCTGCCTGCCCGGTCGTAGCTGTGGCAGCCGAAGTGGCGGCCGTTGGCGAGGCTGCAGCAGCCTTCGTCGGGCTGGGCTGGGCAGCCGGCGCTGTCGTCGGCGTCGGCGTTGCACCGCCACCACACGCGGCCACGAGCCAGACCACCGCAAGCAGCCAGGCTAACCCAGCTGGTAAGCGCGTCGTTTTCATACACCCCTCCTCAGAACTACACACCACGACACACCCGAATCCGGATACGCTGCTTCATTCTGTACACGCGATAAACCGTTGTCAAGTGGAAGAGCCGAATCGGCATGATGCGATTAACGGCTCTTGCATCAATATTTCTGCGTCATCGGCGCGTTGTCAACGCAGTTGTTAACACTTATGCCTCTTCATCCGTCTCCCGGGCCTGTTCGAGCGCTGCCCGATCGACTGAGAGCGTGATTGTTTCCTCGGTCACGCTGGCAATCCATTCGCGTGGGATTCGCAGACGACGCCGCCCTAGCCAGCCAACCCGGACGAGCACCGCAGCGACTTCTCCATCGTCGTTCAAGACAACTTCCTCAACGTCTCCCACGACCTTGCCATCATGCGTCCGTACCGCTGTTCCTCGGTCAATGACTAAGGCATCTGGTGGTAAGTTCCGCTCGACTGTAACCGCTGGGCTCGGCGGAGTGGCTTCTGGCTCTGGCACTGGAATAGGGATACCAACTTCAGGGACAGCTCCCCCTGGCACAGGCTTCGCCCACAATAAGGCTGCTGTCCCCGCTGTGCCGGGGAGGACATACGGGAGTTCACGGGCCTCCTCTGGTGTTAGTCGTTGGAATTCGGCTTCAATGAAGATCGGCAACTGATCAGCCTCTTCCGCTGTCAGGCTCAGATGGACGGTACCATCCTCGTCGATCTGTTCAATCAATGCCCGTTCAACAATCCTGTCACGGGTGAGTAGTAGACCCTGGTGGACAATGACCGCAGTTACCTCACGGGTATCAGCATCGAGAACGAGCCGATCGACGCTGCCAATGCGTTTGCCATCACGACTGACGACCGGCTTGCCGAGTTCGATAGCCTGGCTACCCACACCCACCACTCCCTTCAAACTTCGTTCCCTGCTCTGTTGCGCTGATGATGGCAGGTCAGTGCGATCCCGACAAGTGGTGCCGGGCTATACTTGCCGCTCGGGAGTGTGGTGCGGATGTCGGAGCAGACTATCTTTGCCCGCTTGCAGGCCGAGGGTTTGCGCCTAACTGAGCCGCGGCGTCAGGTCGTGCAGGCGATCGTCGCACTCGGACGGCCATTTTCAGCTGAGGAACTCTACCATGCACTGCAAGCAGCCAATCGACCGGTCGGCCGAGCAACCGTCTTCCGGACGATCGATCGGCTCGTCGCGATCGGTGTATTAGCCCGCGTTCATCATCCATCTGGGGTGCACCGTTATCTCTTACGCGGCACGGAACATCGGCATCATATCGTCTGCGTGCAGTGCGGGACGGTAGCTGAATTCTCCGGCTGTAATGTTGACGCGCTCGGGGCAGCTGTTGTGGCACAAACGCACTTTCGTGTCGATGGTCATTGGCTGGAACTCTTTGGTCTCTGTGCCCGGTGCCAGCAGGAGCACCACTTAACATAAGCAACATCGGCACGTGAAGGCCCGTGCCTTGGCGCTTGCGCGCCACGGCGGTAGATACCGTCCTGGCGCTTGAACAGCAGCGTTGCCATTAGCAAGCACTGGCTCACATACAAGGCATACGCCTGATCGCGCCATCGTGCCAGGCCGTTGGTGATCGTAACACTCGACCGGTCGTCTTCAGTGTTGTCTCCCGCAGGCCAGCACGATGTGATGCGACCAATAGCCGGGGCCGATGATACGCGCACACGTTAGGGTGCCGGGAGTCAGGCGCCTGGCACACGAGGCCCTGCGGCGCGGTAGCCGTTCTCAGTGAGCAATGCCGTTCAGCCAGCAGTCGCCTTGCCTTGCTACTTGAGACTGTGTATCATGAAGCGCAGTTGGCGCATGGGGTGCCCTACGGGGTAGGGGAGGCAACAGATGCGGCAGGGGCGATTACGACGCGGGCGAGGCATTATCTGGCTGGTGATACTCAGTTGGCTATTGACAGGAGTTGTTGCGTGCCAGCAGGCACCAGCTGCGGCACCGTCCCTGACCAGCACTGCTGCAACGGCGGCCGCGAGCGCAGCTGCACCGTCGGCATCGGCGCTTCCCGTGGTCGTGAGCATCCCGGTCTTGACCTCGCTTGTCCAATCCGTCGGCGGACAGTGGGTGCAGGTGACATCCCTCGTGCCACCAGGCAGCGACCCGCACACCTACCAGCCGACACCGGGGCAAGCCAAGATTGTTGCTGCTGCCCGGATCATCTTCATCAATGGCTTGGGGCTTGAGGCCTCCTTCATGCGGCTGATCCAGTCTGCCGCGCCGGGGACACCAGTGATTACACTTGCTGAAGGGCTGTCGACCATCCAGGCAACGCCCGAGCCTGGTGAGACGTCTGAGTCTGGTGAAACCGAGGGCAACCCACATCTCTGGCTTGATCCAGACAATGCCATTGTCTACGTCCAACGGATCGCGCAGGGGCTCAGTCAAGTCGATCCCGCACACGCTGGAGCCTATCAGGCCAATGCTGAGCGTACGATCACGGCCATCCGTGACTTCGACCGGCAAGCGAAAGCCCAAATTGCCTCGATTCCGCCGGAGCGCCGCAAGCTTGTCACCTTCCACGATGCATTCCCCTACTTCGCCCGGCACTATGGCCTGCAGCTGGTGGGGGTGCTTGAGCCGAGCCCTGGCCATGAACCATCGCCCCAGGAGCTCGCGCGCCTGGTGGATGAGATCAAGGCACAGCATGTCCCGGCGATCTATACTGAGCCGCAGTTCAACCCACGCCTTGCGCAGACGATCGCGCAGGAAGCAGGCGTCAAGGTGCTCGAGTTGTACAGTGATACACCACCAGACGAGCAGGACTACCTCGGCATGATGCGCCTGAATGTCCAACATATTGTTGAAGGACTTGGTGCTGGATGACCAGCGCGGCTGTGGGAATTCGGGCGTGCGCCATGGCCGCAGCCATGATACGGAGTGGGCGCAGGAAGGGCATGACCGGCATACGCACGCCTGCTCCAAGAGCATGCAAGGAGTACCATCGTGCAGAGAGATACACCATTCATCCTTGTCCAAAACCTGACGGTCGGTTATCGAAGCCAGCCCGTTTTGCAGGGACTCCACTTCGCGGTGCCGAAAGGCGCATTGGTCGGTGTCATTGGGCCGAACGGTGGTGGGAAGTCGACACTCCTCCGTACCATCGCTGGAGTGTTGCGTCCATGGAGTGGGCAAGTACTGATTGATGGCCAGCCGGCACGTCCGCAGCCAGCACTAGCCTATCTCCCACAAGTCGAGGATGTCGACTGGTCGTTCCCCGTGACGGTGTGGGACGTCGTGATGATGGGCCGTTACCCACGGCTCGGGCTCTTCCGGCGTCCGGGGCCGATCGACCGCGATCGGGTCGCCTGGGCACTCGAGCGCGTCGGCATGCTCGCGGCGCAGCGGCGGCCGATCGGCGAGTTGTCTGGGGGACAACGTCAGCGGGTTTTCTTAGCTCGGGCCATTGTCCAAGAACCATCAGTCCTGCTGCTCGACGAGCCGGTGAGCGGTGTCGACGCGCCGACTCAGCACTTCGTTTTTGCCCTGTTGGAGGAACTTGCTGCCGAGGGGAAAACCATCCTGGTGTCACTGCACGATCTAAGCTGTGTGGCTCAGCGGTTCTCGCATGTGCTGCTCCTCAACCGTCGGCTTATCGCGTTTGGTCCACCAGCGGAAGTGTTCACCGAGGCTCGACTGAACGAGACCTTCGAGTCCCACCTCCTACTCGTACGCCACGGCGATCGGGTACTCGTCGTTGAAGGAGAGATCGATGATGGCCAGCCTTGTTAATGCCGTCGTTGCTCCGCTGCATTATGGCTTCCTTGTCCGGGGGCTCACCGCTGCCGTGCTTGTGGGCATCGTCTGTGCTGTCATCGGCACGTTTGTTGTGCTCAAAGGGCTAGCATTTATCGGGGATGCCCTCGCCCATGTCTCCTTTACTGGAGTCGTCGTCGCGCTGCTCGCTGGCTTCGGCTTCTACCTTGGGGCAGTAGCAGCAGCTGTCCTGACGGCGCTCGGGATCAGCGTACTCACGCGACGCGTTGGCGTGCGCAGTGATACAGCGATCGGCATCCTGTTCAGTGGCGTGTTTGCGTTGGGCATCGTGCTGATGAGCGTGGGAATCAAGAGCTACACGGTTGACCTCTTCAGCTACATCTTCGGCGATGTGCTTGCGGTACGCCCGCGCGACCTCTTGATCATCGTGGCACTTGGTCTTGCCGTCTTACTACTGGTCAGCTTACTGTACAAGGAATTATTGTTCACCGCCTTTGATCCAATTGTAGCGGAGGCAGCTGGTCTGCCGGTTGGCGTACTCCAGACGCTGCTGATGGTGCTGCTCGCGCTCACCGTCGTCGTTTCGGTGCAGGCAGTGGGGGTCGTGCTTGTCGTCGCAATGCTGGTGACACCAAGCGCGACGGCCTATCTGCTCGTCGATCGTTTTCCGGCGATGCTTGGGCTTGGCGCATTGCTCGGCGGGGTTGATGCGCTGGTGGGATTTTATCTGAGCTACTACGCGAACGTGCCGTCTGGCGGCGCGATTGTGCTCGTGGCCTCGCTTGGGTTTATCCTGGCTGCATTGTTCTCCCCGAAGCGTGGGCGATGGCTGCGCTTACTGGTTGGGCAATAACGAGAACAGGAAGGATCACGCTGTGAAAGTCGCGTATATCTTTGCGACGCCGCGATCGGCGAGCTACAAGTTGGGGCAGATGATTCTGCCGCAGCTTGAGGCAGGCACGCACGGCGCTGAGGTAGTGGGCATGTTCTTCTTTGATGACAACACGCTTGTGCTCCAGCGTGGTAACCCGATTGGTGAACGGCTCGCCCGCGTAGCAGCTGAAAAGGGCATCCTGCTCATGCTCTGTGATCTGTGTGCGCTGGAGCGCGGGCTGGCCCGAGGAGAGCCGGTCTGGTGCGACCCAGCAACGGGGCGAGGGCGGGTAGAGCCAGGACACTGCGAACCAGTGGGAGTCGTCGATGGCGTGCGAATCGGCTGCTTCCCAGATCTCTACGCTGCGCTTGCTGCCAACCCACCAGATCAGGTGATCACGCTCTAACGCGCAGCAAGGGATGGGGAATGGTGAGCACGGCAGACCTTGACGATCATACTGCAGCGTTGGCGGCAGTGCAGGCCGAGATTGTCGCATGCCAGCGGTGCCCTCGGTTGGTTGCCTACCGTGAGGAGGTTGCGCGCACCAAACGGCGTGCGTTCCGTGACCAGGAATACTGGGGACGGCCGGTGCCGAGCTTTGGTGACCCCAATGCACGGCTGGTCATCATCGGCCTGGCGCCAGCTGCGCACGGCGGCAATCGCACTGGCCGGCCGTTCACCGGTGATGCCTCAGGCAACTGGCTCTACCGTGCACTCTACCGGGCTGGCTTCGCGAACCAGCCGACGAGCCTCCACCGTGACGATGGCCTGCAGTTGTTCGACGCCTACATCACGGCTGTCTGCCACTGCGTGCCGCCGAATAACCGGCCGACGCCGGACGAGCTTGCGGCCTGCAGCGGCTACCTGGCACGCGAACTCGCGCTGTTGCCCCGGGTTCGCGTACTACTCTGCCTCGGTGCAGTTGCCTTCGAGACGACACTACGGGTGATGCGGGCACGAGGCTACGACTGGCCGGTGGCTGTGGCGAATGACGACGAGAGGCCCGAACGTCGACTTCGCTTCCAGCACGGCGGTGAGTATCGTTGGCGCACGAGTCCGCCCGGACTCCCGCCCGCGCCGGTGCTCCTCGCCAGCTATCACCCGAGCCAGCGAAATACGCAGACCGGCCTCTTGACAGAGGCAATGTTTGACACCGTCTTTGCCCGTGCCCGCGCCCTCATTGCCGAGGCCGAGGGCAGAGCCAAATCGAATTACGAGGCCAAACGGTAGACCACTGCCCTGTATGCATGTGCGATTAGCCCAACAGAGCGAACCGCCAGGCCAACCGCAGTGGCCAACGCACAGCTAGACGCCCACACGAGGCAAGTCCGCCAACGCTTGTTGGATAGCCTCCTCTGGGTGCTCATAGTCGACGAGTTGGCCGCGCAGGTAGGCTTCGTAGGCCGCGAGGTCAAAGTGCCCGTGCCCGCTCAAGCCAATCAAGATGACCTTTTCCTCCCCTGTCTCTTTACATCGCAAGGCTTCGTCGATGGCAGCCCGCACGGCATGGGCCGACTCTGGCGCCGGGACAATACCCTCAGCGCGGGCAAAGCGAACGGCACCCTCGAACACGGCGTTCTGTGGTAGGGCAATCGCTTCGATGATTCCCTGATCGTAAAGCAGGCTGACGAGCGGTGCCATGCCGTGGTAGCGCAGGCCGCCGGCATGAATTGCTGCAGGCACGAAGGTGTGTCCCAGCGTGTGCATCTTGAGCAGTGGAGTCATACGGCCGGTGTCACCGAAGTCAAAGGTGTAGACGCCGCGAGTGAGCGAGGGGCAGGCGGCGGGCTCAACGGCGACAATGCGGAGCGGCTTGCCCTGCAACTTCTCGCGGACGAAGGGGAAGGTGAGGCCGGCAAAGTTGGAGCCACCGCCGACGCAGCCGAAGATGACATCCGGGTAATCGCCGACCTGGGCAAACTGTTGCAGTGCCTCCAGGCCGATGACTGTCTGGTGGAGGAGGACGTGGTTGAGCACGCTGCCGAGCGAGTATTTGGTGTCTGATCGAGTGGCCGCGTCCTCGACCGCTTCGGAGATAGCGATGCCAAGGCTACCAGGCGAGTCAGGATGCTCGGCCAGCACGCGCCGCCCGGCTTCAGTGTCGGGACTGGGGCTGGCGACGCACGTTGCACCCCATGTTTCCATCAAAATGCGCCGGTAGGGCTTCTGTTCATAGCTGGCGCGGACCATGTAGACTTTGAGCTCAAGGCCAAAGAATGCACAGGCCATCGCAAGCGCGCTGCCCCACTGACCGGCGCCCGTCTCGGTTGTCAGCCGTTTGACGCCCTCTTGTTTGTTGTAATAGGCCTGGGCCACAGCTGTGTTCGGTTTGTGACTACCAGCTGGACTGACGCCCTCATACTTGTAGTAGATGCGAGCGGGGGTACCAAGCATCTGCTCGAGCCGGCGAGCGCGGTAGAGCGGCGTCGGCCGCCAGAGGCGGTAGATGTCACGGATCGGTTCGGGGATGGGAATCCAGCGTTCGCGGCTGACTTCTTGCTCGATGAGCGCCATTGGGAAGAGCGGAGCAAGGTCGTCTGGCCCAACGGGCTGGCCGGTTCCGGGATGCAGTGGTGGGGGTGGCAGGGTCGGCAGGTCGGCCGCGAGGTTATACCAGTGGGTCGGCAACTCACGCTCGCTCAGCACGATCTTGGTCGATTCGTCGGCCACGGTGTCCTCCTCGTCTGCAGTCGTCTGTCCTCTGGGCGGATAGTATGGCAAAGGATGGCCGGTCAGCAAGTGCTGACGGGAATGGTTGGGCAGGCTCTCGCGTTCTTGGTTCTGCTTGGGTAGCCTAAGGGGTGAACGAAAGGAGCAGGCATGCACGCAGTCACGCTGGCGATACGCGAGGCGCTGGCACGGGCGCGCGCCGGTGAACCGTTGTCACGTGAGCAAGCGTATCCGCTCGCCCGAGCCACCGGCCCCGATTTGCTGGCGTTGCTTGAGGTGGCTAGCGAGCTCCGTGATCGGCACAAGGGGCGAGTTGTCACGTACTCGCGCAAGGTCTTTATTCCATTGACGAACCTCTGTCGTGATGCGTGTGCCTATTGCACCTTTGTGAAGCGACCCGGCGATCCGGACGCGCACACGATGACGCCGGATGAAGTACTGGCGGTGGCACGAGCTGGCCAGCGCCAGGGCTGCAAAGAAGCGCTCTTCTCGCTTGGGGACAAGCCGGAGCGTAAGTATCCCGCCTATCGCCGCTGGCTGCAGCAACAGGGCTATGCGACGACGCTGGATTACGTGGCAGCGATGTGCCAACGCGTGATCGAAGAGACAGGGCTCTTACCCCACACCAACCCAGGGCAGATGAGCGAGGACGAGATCGCGCTGCTGCGGCCGGTGAACCTCTCAATGGGCATCATGCTCGAATCAGCGTCGAACCGACTGCTGCGGCCAGGCATGCCGCATCACCGTTGTCCTGACAAGGTGCCACGGCGACGCATTGAGACGATCGCCGCGGCGGGGCGGCAGCATGTGGCTTTCACTACCGGCATCCTAATCGGCATCGGCGAGACACCGGAGGAGCGGGTTGATGCGCTCTGCGTCATTCGCTCACTGCACGAACAGGGTGGCCATATTCAGGAAGTGATTATCCAGAACTTCCGGGCAAAGCCTGGGACACCAATGGGAGAGTGGCCAGAGCCGTCGCTTGAGGAGATGCTGCGCACGCTGGCAGTGGCCCGGCTGTTGTTGCCAACCGGCAATATCCAGGCGCCCCCGAATCTGGCACCGACCGACTACCGCTGGTATCTCCACGCTGGCCTCAATGATTGGGGCGGCATCTCGCCGGTAACTCGCGACTGGATTAACCCGGAGGCGCCCTGGCCGAAGGTCGCTGAGCTGGCGGCTGTCTGCCAGGCGGAAGGCTTTACCCTGCGTGAGCGGCTTGCTCTCTACCCGGAATATGTGCGACAAGGCGAGCGGTGGATTCCGCCGGCACTGCGTGACCGGGTCGCGGCACTGGTCGATGCTGAGGGTTTGGTGCGGCGCTCGGCTGAGGGCGAGGCGTTGCACCAGCCTGCTGATCTATCAGCTTAGGCGAAAGGGGGATACGGTGGAACACCTACCGATGGCACAGCAACGCTGGCTTGCGCTCGACGGGCTCTGGGGGCGATTGCTTGACCAACTCGACCGCACCGTGGCGCGTATCCTCGACCGCGCTCTCAGCGGCGAGGACATCACGGTAGAGGAGGGCGAGCGTCTTTTCGCTGCCGAGGGACTTGAGCTGAATGCTCTCATACTCGTGGCCGACGAGTTGCGCCGTCGGCGCGTCGGCGACGTCGTGACGTACGTCATCAACCGCAACATCAACTTTACCAATGTCTGTATCAAGCGCTGTGGCTTCTGCGCCTTCTCACGCGGGCACCGCGAGGAGGAGGCCTACTTCTTGCCGATCGACGAGGTCGTTCGACGTGCACAAGAAGCCTGGGAACTCGGAGCGACGGAGGTTTGCATCCAGGCTGGTCTGCCGCCGAAGATGCGCGGCGACTACTACATTGAGCTGACGAAGGCAATCAAGCGCGCTCTGCCGGACATCCATATCCACGGTTTCTCCCCGGAAGAGGTCTGGTATGGCGCAACCCGAGCCCGCTGCTCGGTCGCCGACTACTTGCAGGCGCTCAAGGATGCAGGTGTTGGCTCGTTGCCCGGCACGTCAGCGGAGATCCTCGACGACGACGTACGGCGGCGCATCTCGCCCGGGCGTATTACTGTCGCGCAGTGGGTGGACGTCATCACCACGGCCCACCAGCTCGGCATCCCGACGACCGCGACGATCATGTATGGACATGTCGAGACGAACCGCCACAAGGCGGCTCACCTGGCACTCATCCGCGACATCCAGCGCCAGACCGGCGGCTTCACCGAGTTCGTGCCGCTCTCCTTCGTGGCTGAGGAGGCGCCGATGTACCGCAAGCAGCTTGTCCCAGGAATCCGCCCAGGTGCGACAGGTGCCGAAGTGCTCAAGATGTATGCCGTTTCGCGGATCATGCTCAACAACTGGATTCCCAACCTGCAAGTTTCATGGGTGAAGGAAGGGCCAAAATTCGCTCAAGTTTGCCTCAACGCTGGCTGCAACGACTTCATGGGCACCTTGATCAATGAGTCGATCTCGACGGCAGCAGGGGCACAATACGGCCAACGGCTCAAGCCCCGTGAGATGCGTCGCCTGATCCGTGACATCGGCCGCATCCCGGCTGAGCGCACCACGACCTATCAAATTCGCCGGCTCTTTCCCCGCGATGGCGACGACCACTATGATCCGCTCGATCTAATCGATGACGCGACGGCCGAGGCGCGCTTTGGCTCTTACCATGCGCTGGTGCACCGTCCAGATGTGCGCTTCCGCGAACTGCGGCATTTGGTACAGGTGCCAGTGGTGCCAGCGACTGGTGAGCGGGCAACTGGGCCAGCGGCGGAGTAGCCGATCATAGATCGGCGCAGGCAGTTACACAAGCGTAGGCAACGGGGCAGGCAGAGTCCGTGTAGACGGCGGACGTGGCCTGCCTCGCGGTATCACTGTTGGCGCACAGCCGCACGTTTCCCCTTGACGCTGCCGCCCCTTTGTGCTACAAGCATTCCCCGATAGTGGGGGCAACGCATTACGCGAGATGGTTGCCAACGATGACACAGCGCCGACACCATAACGCTCCCAGGAGCCAACCACGAGTCTGGCCGGTACCTCCGTGCCGGTCAATGGTCGGGGTCTTCGCCCACTGGCCCCGTATCTGTGAGTGTTCTCCCCGCAGCTAGCGTGCACTGCCCGTGCCATGTCCCTCCGCCATCCGCGCTCAAATGCGGTTCACCGGTCGAGAGTGCGACGGGTATTCTGGCAGTCCTCGATATGCATAGCAGCACGCAGCATGACCATGGGCAAGTCCCCATGGGCAATGGGACGCTGAAGCATAGGAGGCATGGCCATACATTGCAACAACCAAGCAGAAAGGGGAGGACAATGACACAAGCGATCGAATCGGCAAGTGGGCTCAGTGCGTATCGCCGGCGTGCGGCCATTGCGAGCATGATCGGCACAACGATTGAGTGGTACGACTTCTTCGCCTACGGCACAGTCGGGGCACTGGTGTTCCCGAAGCTCTTCTTCCCAAAGTCCGATCCGTACGTGGGGCTGATGCAAACGTTCCTGACATACGCGATTGGCTTTGTGGCCCGACCACTTGGTAGCGTCTTCTTCGGCCACTACGGCGACCGCATTGGCCGCAAGACGACGCTGATCATCACGCTCTTGACGATGGGGCTGGCCACGGCGCTCGTTGGCTTGATACCCACCTACGCGACACTTGGTACACTTGCTCCCCTTGGACTCGTTGTGCTGCGCTTCCTGCAGGGTTTCTCAGCGGGCGGAGAGTGGGCTGGCGCAGTACTGCTCTCGGTCGAGTGGTCGAAGCAGGAGCGGCGGGGACTGTTCGGCAGTCTGCCGCAACTTGGCTCGCCGTTCGGGTTGGTGCTTTCCTCGACAGTTGCATCACTAGGATTAGCGGCTAGTGGCACGGCCTTTCTCAGCTGGGGATGGCGCGTGCCGTTCCTGGTGAGCCTGGCCCTGGTGGTGATCGGGCTCTATGCCCGACTGAGCGTGTTGGAGACGCCGGTCTTCCGCGAGGTGCTTGAGCGGCGGCAGGTCACGCGAGCGCCAGTGGCGGCGGTGTTGCGACTGCAGCCACGCGAGCTGGCGATCGCCTCACTCCTCAACATCGCTCCCAACGGCACGTTCTATGTCTTCAACGTCTTCCTGCTCGGCTACGGGTCATCGATCCTTAAGGTGCCACGCACCATCCTCGTCAATGCCACCATTCTCGGTGGGATCGCGGCAGCGGTGGCGACGCTCTTCTCCGGGTACCTTGCTGACCGCATCGGCCGGCGCACGCCTTACCTGCTTGGCACAGTCGCGCTCCTGGTGTGGGCGCTGCCAGCATTTGCGCTGGTTCACACACGCGACCCGTGGCTGATCGGTCTAGCGATGGTCGGCGGCTTTGCCATCTTCGGCATCATGTACGGTCCGCTAGCAGCCTTCCTGGCCGAGGCGTTCCTGCCGCAAGTGCGGTACAGCGGTGCCGGGCTGGCCTACAACATTGGTGCTATCTTCGGCGGCGGTATCTCACCACTCATCGCCAACTGGCTGACAGCACACGTTGGTACGGTGTACAGTGTTGGTGTTTACCTCGCGTTCCTGGCGGTGGTTGGCGCACTCGGTGCTGTGGCCCTGCGGCCGACGGGTGTCACCAGCGCCGACACCGTGGCCGATCAGGAGCTGGCGCTCGAAGGGTAACACTGGGGCGGGGCAACGCCGCCCCGCCCTCGGCAATGACGCGATGGGAGGTTACCGATGACACTCACAACACGCCCGTTGTTCCAGCAACTCTGGGCTCGGCCGCAGTGGGAAGGTTTACCGCCCTACCGCTCGCTTTTGACCCCGCTCCTCTTGCTCGAGCGAACGCTCCACGTGTTCCCTGACAAGCTCGGCGTGGTCGATGGGACTCGGCGGCTGACATACCGCGAGTTCGGTGAACGAGTCTACCGCCTGGCAAGCGCGCTTCGCGCCCGGGGACTCGCGCCGGGTGACCGGATAGCAGTGCTCTGCCGTAACAGCCTGGAGGCACTCGAAGCCCACTTTGCTGTGCCCTACCTCGGCGGTATCCTGGTGCCGATCAACGTGCGCCTCTCGAGTGACGAAGTCCGCTTCATTCTCGAACATGCTGGCGCGCGAGCGCTGCTGCTCGATGCTGCGCTCGCCGAGCTGGTCACCCCGATCCGTGCCGCGCTGCCAGATCTCCGCCTCGTCATCTGGACCGATATCGATAGCCGTCACGGCGGACCGGCTCCGCAGCCGCCAGCCGTGGCGGACGTCGCCTATGAAGCCCTCCTTGAGGAGGGATCGCCCGAGCCGCTCGTCTATCCCCTGACAGATGAGGAAGACGTTCTCAGCATCAACTACACTAGCGGCACAACTGGGCGCCCCAAGGGCGTTATGGTAACCCATCGCGGCGCCTACCTCAACGCGCTTGGCGAGATCATCGAGGCTCGCCTCGCGCCTGAAAGCGCCTACCTGTGGACTTTACCAATGTTCCATTGCAACGGCTGGTACTTCCCCTATGCTGTCACGGGCATTGGCGCGACCCACGTCGTGATTCCGAAGGTTGAGCCTGCGCGCATCTTCCAGCTGATCGAACAGGAGCACGTCACCCACTTTTGCGGCGCGCCGACTGTGCTCATCATGCTGCTCACCGATCGTCCGCATCCCACCTATCGCTTCCCCCACCCGGTGACGGTGCTCACCGCCGCAGCACCACCCGCCCCCACGACCATCCAGCAGATCGAGGAGATGGGTGGTACGATCATCCATGTCTACGGCCTGACTGAAACCTATGGCCCGCACACCGTCTGTGAATGGCACAGCGAGTGGGATACGCTGCCACTGGCCGAGCGGGCCCGGCTCAAGGCGCGCCAGGGTGTGGGCTACATCCATGCTCCTGAGATCCGCGTTGTCGACGAGCAGATGCGCGACGTGCCGGCCGATGGCCAGACGCTCGGCGAAGTCGTTATGCGCGGGAACAACGTCATGAAAGGCTACTACCGCGACGAAGAGGCCACGGCCAAGGCTTTCGCCGGTGGTTGGTTCCATTCTGGCGACATTGGCGTCGTTCACCCCGATGGCTACATCGAGCTGCGTGACCGCAAGAAAGACATCATCATCAGTGGCGGCGAGAACATTTCGACGATCGAGGTTGAACGCGTCTTCTACCAGCATCCAGCGGTACTTGAGTGCGCCGTCATTGGCGTCCCGGACGACAAGTGGGGCGAAGTGCCTGCTGCCTTTGTGGTTCTCAAGCCTGGTGCTCAGGTCACGCCGGAGGAACTGATCGCCTTCTGCCGCGAGCGCTTGGCACACTTCAAGTGCCCGAAGCGGGTAGAGCTGGTCGACAGTCTGCCCAAGACGTCGACGGGTAAAATTCAGAAGTTCGTCCTGCGCGAGCGGGAATGGGCCGGGCAGGAGAAGCGGATTCACTGACACGAGAGGAGGCTACCCCCTTGGCAACGGAACGCGACCCCTTCCGCGAATACGCCATTGAAACGCTAGCCGTGCACGCTGGCCAAGCGCCAGATCCTGCTACCGGTGCACGCGCTGTCCCGATCTACCAGACGACCTCGTTCGTCTTCACCGATGCTGACCATGCTTCACAGCTCTTCAACCTCGACGAGCCCGGGCACATCTACACCCGCATTAGCAACCCGACCGTCGAAGTCTTCGAAAAGCGCATCGCCTACCTCGAGGGCGGTGTTGCGGCCGTGGCAACCGCCAGCGGCCAAGCTGCCACAACTCTCGCCGTGCTCAACATCACTCGTGCCGGTGACGAGGTCGTCGCGAGCACAAGCCTCTACGGCGGCACCGTCAACCTCTTCGCGAACACCTTGGCCGATTTCGGCATCACCGTCCGCTTCGTTGACGCCGCTGATCCCGAGAACGTCCGCCGGGCCATTACCGACCGCACCCGTTGCGTCTACGCCGAAACGATCGGCAACCCGAGGCTGGACGTACTCGACATCGAAGCGGTGGCGCGCATTGCTCACGAGCATGGCATTCCGCTGATCGTCGATAACACCTTCGCCACACCCTATCTCTGCCGGCCAATTGAGTGGGGTGCAGACATTGTGATTCACTCCACAACGAAGTGGATTGGCGGTCACGGTGTTGCGATCGGTGGCATTGTCGTCGACGCTGGCCGCTTCGACTGGGGGAACGGCAAGTTCCCCCGCCTCGTTGACCCTGATCCTGGCTACCATGGCATTTCCTACTGGAAAGACTTCGGCAGCCTCGCCTTCGTTACCAAGCTACGCTCACACATGATGCGTGACATCGGCGCCTGCATGAGCCCCTTTAATGCCTTCCTGCTGCTCCTCGGTGTCGAGACACTGCATGTGCGGATGGACCGGCACTGTGAGAATGCTCTTGAGTTGGCCCGCTGGCTCCAGGCGCATCCGGCTGTTGCCTGGGTAGCGTACCCTGGCCTGCCTGATCACCCCTCGCACGCACTGGCCAAGAAGTACCTGCGGCCCGAGCATTACGGGGCTGTCGTCGTCTTCGGCGTCAAGGGAGGCATGGAGGCCGGCATCCGCGTTATCGACAACGTTGCGCTCTGGTCGCACCTGGCTAACGTGGGCGATGCCAAGTCGCTTATCATCCACCCGGCCAGCACGACCCACCGCCAGCTTACAGCTGAGCAGCGTGTGGCCGCCGGCGTGGGCGACGACCTCATCCGCTTGGCCGTTGGCATTGAGCACATCGATGACCTCAAGGCCGATCTCGACCGCGCTCTGCGGATCGCCACCGGTCTTTCCGCAGCGGAGACTGCCCCAGTTGCTCATCACAGCAGCCCAGCGCGGCAGCCGACGCCATCGCCGGAGCTGCAGCCAGCAACTGCAGTGGGCAACGGTCGTACCATCGCGCTCAACGACGAGCACGTCATCCGCACGGTCTGCGCCAACACGTTCGTGGCCGACGAACGTGGCGTGCGTCCGCAGGTGCTGGCCATTGTCGGCCTCTCGGACGACCCCACCCGACCGAGTGCGCGTGTCGCCCGCAAGTTACAGCGGCTGGGTTACCGCATCATCCCGGTCAATCCGAACATCCAGCAGACCCTGGGTGAACGGGCCTACCCCCGGGTGACGGCCATTCCCGAACCCGTGGATGTGGTCGTCGTCTTCCGTGCGAGCGAGCACGCGCCGGAAGTTGCACGCGACGCTGTGGCACATGGAGCGCGCGTGCTATGGTTGCAGGAGGGAGTCGTGAGCCCAGAGGCAGCGCGAATCGCAGCCGAGGCAGGACTTGCGGTAGTCATGAACCGCTGTATTTACAAAGAGGCGCAGCGCTGGCGCGGTCACCTGCGTACCTTCCGGCCTGATGCGCCTGTCACGGAGGCGACGCCGGCAGCATCAGCACCTGCGACCGAGTAGCGTCACCCTGCCCACTCATGCCTGCATCCAGCGGGAGGTACAGCGCAGAGTGTAGCGCGTGGGGAACATGCCGACGAAGGCGTACGACGCAGCCTGGGGGCGCATAGCGGTATGCGCCCCCAGCACAGCGTAGGCACTACTCAGATGCGCGTCCACCCTGGCCTTCCTGCTGGGTGTGGACGACCGTAAAGGCTATTGGACGCGGTACACCCCAAGCCGTTTGAGAGATTCCTAATCTGCACAAAGCATAAAAACAGAGAAGGCCATAGGATGAAGAGGGAGTCGTGGCGACTCCCTCTTCGTTCTTCCGAAGAGGGCAATGCAGGGAGCTATGGACGAGCAAGAATGACGTCGAGCACGGCTGATTGGCCGGACAGTGCCCGCTCGATCCCACGTCGCAGCGCTGGCAACAGCATAGCTGGATCCTCGACGCGCTCGCCGTAGGCGCCAGCAGCCTCGGCAAGTTTGGCAAAGTCGGGAGGCGGCGTGAGTGTGATACCCGGATACTGGCCAGTTTGCACCGCGAAGCCAGTGGGGTAGGCTGCTCGCAGCGGCTGGAGCGTCGCGTTGTAACAGGCGTTGTTGCAGATGACAACGAGCACCGGTGCACCAACCTGGCTCGCTGTCCAGAGCATTGCCTCAGGCGCGCCGAAGAGGAACGAGCCGTCACCGACAAGCGCCATAACCGGGCGATCAGGCAGCGCGAGCTTCACACCGAGAGCCGCGCCTAGTCCCCAGCCCAGGCCTGAGCCACCACTCTGGAACCAGCTGCCCGGTCGCTCAACCTGCATCTGGCAGTAGAGCGGCACCTGGCTCGTGACAGCCTCGTCGACGACAATCAGGTCGGGATGCTCCTGGCGCAGCTGCTCAAGGCACGTACCAAGCCAGCTGACGCCAATTGGCTGCATGTTCGCCTGCGCCCGAGCATCCTTCTCCCACTGGGCACGCAAGGCCGCGTGCTGAGCTGCACATGCTGCGCGCCGCTTCGCGAGCCGTTCGTGGTCAGCCGGACGCAAACGCTCGGCTACCATCTCAGCCAGCAGCGGCAGCGCCTGGGCCGTATCACAGGGCACCACGAGATCGACCGGGAAGCTCCAGAGCGGGATTGTGACGTTGACAGGATCAAGGCCAAGCGCAACGACGCGGGCGTCGGGGTGGGGGTGACGGCGCGTCGGAATGTACGGCACGTCGTGGTCGAGCACAAGCACGAGATCGGCTTCCTCCAGACCGGTTTCCAGCCCGTAGTTGTAGCCAAGGTGAAGCGGATGCGTCGACGGGAAGTTCGCCCGGCTGCGCCACTCGATGACCGGGAGAGCGAGCAGATCAGCCAGCTGTAACAGGCCGTTCCAGCCCGCCGACGTCCGCCCAACCGCTGACGTCAGCACAAGCGGTCGCTCAGCCTGGACGAGCCAGTCGGCAATGCGCTCCAGCGCAGCCGGGTCGCCTGCCCCGAGACGAGCTGGGGCAAAACGGTTGGGCTGCGGCTGCTGGCCGACATCTGGCGCCATCAGCACCTCACGGGGGAGCGTCAGGTAGACCGGTCCAGGAGGGTCAGAGCAGGCAACTTGGAAGGCACGGGCAATCGCTTCGCCAAGCTGGTCAGGACGACGGACCTCGTACTCCCATTTAACATAATTGCGGACAATACCGTGCTGATCTCGCTGCTCCTGAAGCCAGTGGATGTATGTATCACGGGTACCGCGAATGGTTGGGTCAGTTGTGTAAGGAGCACGGCCGGCGCTGATGAAGACGGCGGCGCGTCCGCGCTGAGCATTATGGAGCATCGCGCCGAGATTCTGCGTGCCGACGTCAACGTGGACGAGCACAGCCTGGGGGCGGCCGCTCGCTGCATAGAAGCCGTGAGCTGCGGCTAAGGCTACGACTTCGAATGGGCAGAGGACGACGGTCGGCGCGGGTAGGCCGAGTGCCTGGCGTCGGGCGATCGCTTCTTGGACAGGGAAAGTGTCAGTGCCGGGATTAAGGAAGAGGTGGCTGACGCCCTGGGCAAGGAGCGCAGCGACATAGGCATCGGCGGCATCAACAGGCTCGGCAGGCGGCGTGGCTGTCACGTGGGCAGTAGCTGGCTCGACCATCGACGATGCTCCTTTCGCGTGCACGCATGATACGCGAGTGATGACAATGCTCCTAGTGGCTAGGCTAGGGACCTTGCACAGGTTGGTCAAGCCTGCTGGTTGGCATAGCTGAACAGACGCAGCAGCCAATGACGCCGTACGGCCGTGATACAGGCAGTGTGGAAGGCCAGCCTAGCCAATGGTGATAGGGTGACTGGCCGAAACGCCGTCGCAGGTCACGGTAACTGTGCCGGTCCCTGGGCGGGTGCTTGTACCGATCTTCCATGACCAACTCACTCGGCCATCAGCACCAGCGTCACGCGGAACGAGTCCCTGAGCCTGGCTGGCTGTGCCCGCCGGTGTTCGATACTGGATCGTACAGTGCGCACCCGGCCGAGTCTGGACAACAACCGAGGCTGTACTGCCTGGCGGACCGCCAGTAACACTCACGAAGACGACGCCGCTTGCTGCAGCCGTTGTGGCGGGCGAAGCTGACGAGGCCATCGGCGTTGGGGTCGCTGCTGGCGCGCCGAAGGCCGGGCATGCGCCCCACAGCCCACGCCGCTGGGCTTGGGCCTGTACCTGTGCCTGGCGAAACCATTCAGCGTACTTGACATCAGGCGGGATGGTGAGCACTTGGGCATAGCCTTGTGCGACGAGTTCATAATTCAGCATCCGTCGCCCATCTGGCTGGTCAAGCCAGACGTAGCGCAAGAGCCGGCCGTACTGATCAGTCTCGCTGACATCACGTTCAAGCAACACGCGGTTGTCAGCCCGAGCAATCATGTCCTGAGTGAATCGCGCAGCCTCAGCAGCGTAGCACTGCACCGGCTTCCGAGGATCACGTAGTTCCGGTGCATCCATACCGATCAACCGGATGCTGACGATACGACCGTTGAGGCTCACTTTGATGGTGTCGCCATCAACCACCTCGGTGACGGGATACGGGCCGTCAAGCACCGGGCCGCTCGACGTTGACGCCGGTGTGGCCATCACCGAGGGCTGAGCAGATTGGGTAGGCTGCGTTGCAAGCCAAGCGGTCGGAGTTGCCGCCAATGTCGCAGCTGAGCGCGGTGGTGACGTGGGGCTCGTCGTCGCTGCCGGCTGCACATTAGGCGTCTTCGTCGGGGCAGTACAGGCCATTAACAGTACGAGCAGAACAACGATCCAAAGCCATCGCCGTTGCATCAGTGGGCTCCTTGGCGATGCACCGCTACTCCCAGCGGACAATCAGCTCGGCAAGCGGACGACGTGGCCGGCGTTGGGGATCAGCAGCAGCATAGCCAAGCGTCACGAGCGCATGGGGGATAAGCTCCTCCGGCAAGCCGAGCACCTGTCTGACGGTTGCTGGGCAAAAGAGTGGCGCACACATCCATCCGGTGTCAAGACCAAGGCGATAGGACATCAGGAGGGCATTTTGCACCGCCGCTCCGAGGCTCTGGATCGCCATAATCTCTTCAGCAGCCTGCCGCTCGGAATCGGGGTAACGATCGAGGTCGCCAAGGAAGAGGCAGAAGAGCAGCAACACCGGTGCCTCGCGCAGCCGACGCTGCGAGCCGGCGACACGCTGGGCGATCCGCTCGGGGGCCTCGCCATCGAGGGCGAGCTGCCTGACCCAGGTGTCAGCCATGGCTTGGGCGAGCTGCTCCTTGCGTGCCGGCTCGGTAATCACGACGAATCGCCACGGCTGCGTGCCGTGAGGCGAAGGAGCCCAGGCTGCAGCTTCCAGCACCGCCTCGACGACCTCAGGTGGTATCGGGTCGCTCCGCATTCGGCGCACGGAGCGCCGCCCACGGATTAGCTCCGGTAGGTCGAGCGCCCGTTCACCTGGCAGGTGCAGTGCCCGCGCGCGTTCCATCGGCAGATTCATGAGGCGGCAGCGCGCGGCTCAGCTTCAGCTGGCTGCGGCGCCGGGATGCCGGTCAACGCCGTGATCGCCAGCCAGAGGATGACGAAGCCGACAAGCTGCGTGCCGTTAATGCGTGCCCCGAGGAAGATCCAGTTCACGATAACAGCTGCAGCTGGGTAGGCCAGCTCGGCGAGCGTAGCGTAGGACGCGCGGGTACGACTCAACCCAGCATAGTAGATGAGCATGCCAGCCAGGCCAGGCACAAGCGCGAGGAAGAAGAGACGTAGTGGTTCATGTCCCAAGCCAGTGCGAACCGCTGGTACAAACGCGCCGTCGAATACAGCGAGTACTGCGAGGAATGGCAACGCTGAGAGGAAGCGCCCAGCCGTCAGCGTCGGGAAGTCCAGATCAGCGATCGTTAGCAAGTAGCGGCCAAAGACAGTCGCTGCGCCCCACAGTGTTGCCGCACCGATCGCCAGCGCTGCTGTCAGCAGGCGATCGCGCGGTAACTGCCAGAACGGCTCGAGGGTGCCAAAGGAGACAAGGTAAGCACCAACAAGCGCGACAGCGAAGCAGGGCCAGTACAGCCGGGGCAATCGTTCACGGAGGAGCAACCCGGCTAATGCCACAGCGATCAACGGCTGCAGCTTCTGCAGCAGGATAACCGTCGTTGGGTTGCCGATCTTGAACGCCTCGGTGAAGAGCACGGTGGCAAGTCCTGAGCCACCCCAGCCGATGGCCAGCAGTGCCAGCCAGCCGCGTCCACTCAACTGGGCGAAGATGCGGCGCGCCATCCAGACAACCGGCAACGCATAGAGGGCAAGGAAAAGGTGCTCACAGAGCACGATCGCGGTTGCTGGCAGTTCGTTGGTCAGTGGCTTGCGGATCGGCGCATCCACTGCCCAGAGCGAGGCGCCGAGCGCCACCAGCACCACGCCCCAGCGCGTCACCCGATCCTTGTCCGTCATTGCCGTCCCTCCCATCCTGTCGGTCACCGGGGCCATTTAGCCGCGTTAGTGTGCAACGTTCCGCGCTATCGCCCTATTCCCAGTGGTCAGCGCTCGTCACTCGTCCCAAGCAACAGCCGTTGTTGGCAGTAGCCCCAGC
This sequence comes from Thermorudis peleae, assembly GCF_000744775.1. Classification (NCBI taxonomy): domain Bacteria; kingdom Pseudomonadati; phylum Thermomicrobiota; class Thermomicrobia; genus Thermorudis; species Thermorudis peleae. Next base: position 522,704 of record NZ_JQMP01000001.1, read on the forward strand.
TGTGCCGCATCATCCGGTGTATCGCAGTCAGCAGCCGTACCCCACGCCCAATATTCTCGAATGCATAACCCAGCCTGAGCAGCCACACGCCGATGCCTCCAGCGACTCCCTGGTCCGAACTGGGGATCGAGCGGTTTTGCTGCTGGCCACGCGAGCAGGTTCGTGCCTTGCCCGTGGCGATCTGGGGCCAGTACTGCTGTCGCGGCATCAGCTAAGGCAAGCAGGGCTGTGACGTTGGCAACGGTCAAGTGCGGTAGGTCGCCGAGCACGACCAGCAGTGTCCCCCATCCCTCAGCCTGGGCCAGCGCCTGTCCTTGCTGTACTGCCTCATTCAATCCACCAGCCGCCTGCCATAATCCACGCGTCCCGTATTGTTCTGCTAGCGCAAGAACCGTTTGGTCAGGCGTGACGACAACGACTGTGCCGACGCCCGGCGTGGCCTGCAATACCGTCACAACGTGCGCAAGCAACATCTGGACAAGCGCTTGCCGGGCAGCCGGATCGAATGCCGGAGCAAGCCGGCTCTTGGCTCGGTTCAGGTGCTGCACCGGCACAATGGCCAGAGCAGGCATTGTCAACCCTGCTCCACACGCTTACCCAGCCGTTCGGCAAACGCCAGTGTCTCAGCCGCCAGCCGTTGCCGATCGGCCTCGGAGCGCATCACTGTATCAGTCACATACACCGCTATGCCAAGCTCCTCGATTACTGGTGCGAGCGCTGCATCCTGGTTGTCGATGACAATACCATCGAGGAAATCGGCGTAGAGTCGGGCAACGCCCCGAGGTGAGACCTCATGACCGAGGGTCGCCAGCATGCGATCTGCCGGGCCCTTGAGCGCCTGGCCCGCGACGATCGGGCTTACTGCGACGATTGGGACATGGAGTGCTCGCAAGCGTTCGCGTAGGCCCGGCACGGCCACGATCGGCCCGATACTTACGATGGGGTTCGACGGGCAGAGCACAACCACCGCGGCAGCATCGAGTGCGGCCAGCACCTCAGGCGTCGGTCGGGCCCGTTCAATGCCGCCGAAGCGTACACCTACCACAGTGTCCTTCTGGCGGCGGCGTACGAAGTAGTCCTGAAACGGCAGGGAACCAGTAGGCGTCTCGACGATCGTCGGGACAGCCTCATCGCACATTGGCAGAATACGGGCGCGCACTCCGAGCGCAGCGGCAAGCTCAGCCGTCACATCGGTCAGCCGAGCGCCTGCGCGGAGGCGTTCCGTGCGGAGGATGTGGGTTGCGAGGTCACGGTCGCCCAGCCAGAACCAGGTTTCCCGGCCATATCGGCCAATCATCCGCAGTGTGTGGTCGGTGTCGCCCAGGATCCCCCAGCCGGTCTGCGGATTGGCGATCCCGGCTAGAGTGTAGAGCACGGTATCGAGGTCAGGAGAGATATGCAGGCCGTAAAGCGTAAAGTCGTCGCCGGTATTGACAATGACACACAAGCGTTCCTCAAGCCCATTCAACGCCAGACCATGAGAGAGCTTTGCGCCACCAACGCCGCCAGCCAGTGCGACGACAAGCCCGCTGCCAGTTGCCGCCACTGTCTCCATGTTCTCCCTTTCTGCTGCCCGCTCGCCCTCGTCATAACATCTTCAGGATCGAGTCATCCCGCCGCATCATCAGGCGATGCTACTCCGCCGCCCGTTGCTGCGGCAACCGCTTCCACCGCGAGTGTCGTTCAGCAGTCTGCCTGCCAGTAGCAACGACGTGGAAGCTCGGTGAACACAGAGCAGTGCAGGAGGGGTTGACAGAAGGGGGAAGATTTCCGACAATAGTCCTACACCGTTCCCAGACCAGTCAAAGGAGATCCCCATGGGTGATGCCAACCATGTCGTTGAGACGATTCTTGCTCACCTCTGCGCCAAGGGGGTCTATGGCGACGTCACTGAGTGGTGTGAGACGCGCGCAGACTGCGTCTTCGTCGTCACCTGCCCCGATTGCGGCCAAGCCTTCACGCTGACCGAAGACGAACTCGCTCTCCTGCTCCAACGTAGCCGGGAACGTCAGGCATGTGGCGTGGCCCTGGCTGAAGACTGGAGCAACATCGTCCGCCGTATCGGCTACGGCCCAGCCTAATCACCAGTGCATCAGGCTTCGCGTCGCGGCGGTGCAGCTGCTACTCGCGCCAGGAGGAGCGTTGCTAGCTGCCGAGCCAGCGCAGTCGCGGTGTCAGCAGGCATCACCGCTTGGACTGGAGTCGAGAGCCGCAGCACCTGCTCCTCCGGAAGACGGGCAACATACGCGGGAGCCCAGGCATTAGCACAGACGATGGCCGAGAAAGCCGCTGGATCGAGTGCTCCTGGTGTATTCGACACTGGCCCAGCGATAAGGCGCGCTCGCCACACGGCCGCCTCTGGTGAGTCGACAATGTCCAGGAGGTAGGTTTGCAAATGCGGCCGGGTGAGGGCACCGACCCAGCCAGCAAGCGTCGCATCAACGCCCAGCTCAACGACCGCGATGTCGGCCGTGGCAAGCGTTCGTCCCAGCCACTCAACCAAGTCCGCGCCAAACCGACGCTCGTACGTGTGGTAGCGCAGCTGTGGGTGATCGTGCGCGAAAGCAGTCAGCGCGCGGGCGCCCTGCTGGCGCAGCAATGCCACGACCGCCGGATTTCCCCGTTCCTCGAGGAACAGCACCTCCTGCCCAGCGGCGACAAGTGCCTCACCGAACGCCCGCAGCACAGAGCAAGCAGGGTTTCCAACGTCCGACAGCACTGACCGCACAAAGAACACCCAGCGCCAGCGAGGCAGTGGCCCCCAATGAAGGCCATCTCCACGGTAGCCGTTGCCATGTTCAGGAACCATCGCCGCCTCCTGTTGCGATCAACACCTGCACATCGCTAGCGCCCTGCCACTCCAGCGTATAGCGCCGGTCAGTGCGGCTGACCCGTAGATCGAGCGTCCGCCCAGCAAAACGCATACCGCGCACCTCTACTTCATGCAGCCAGTCAGGAAATGCCGGACGCAGCACCAGCCGGCGCTCAGCTGCGCGTGGCTCAACACCGAGCATCACTCGCAGGAGGAAAGGCATAGTCCCAGCAGCCCAAGCCTGCGGACTGCAGCTGACCGGGTAAGAGACCGGGAGAGCACAGGGAGTCTCGTCGCGGCCAAAACCGCAGAACAGCTCTGGCAGGCGATAGGAGGGGAATTGCTCGGCGGCACTCAAGAGGTCGGTAATAACGGTACAGGCCTCTTGATCAAAGCCGTAGCGTCGCAGTCCAGCAATCGCCAGTGCGTTGTCATGGGGCCAGACGCTGCCATTGTGGTAGCTCATGGGGTTGTAGTGCGGCATGGTACGGCTGAGTGTACGGATACCCCAGCCGGAATAGAGATCTGAAGCAAGCAGCCGGCGTGCTACCAGGGCCGCTCGTTCCGGACTAACAATGCCGCTGAAAAGGCAATGCCCGGGATTGGAGCTGATTGCATTGACCAGCCGCCCTTTGCCGTCAATTGCCTGGCCATAGAACTGGTCTGCCTCGCTCCAAAAGCGCTGCTCAAAGCGCTGACGCAGCTGTTCAGCTTCAGCTCGTAAGCGGGCAGCCAGCGCGTGATGGGCAGCGTTACCATAGCGCTGGAGCACGGCGGCCAGCCCACGCTTCGCCTGGTAGACATAACCCTGAACCTCGACCGGGGCGATCGGGATCGCAACTTCGGTCACACCGTCGGGAAACTGCAGCGAGTTCGCGCTGTCCTTCCAGTTCTGGTGGACAAGTCCCCGAGGCGACTGCTTCCCATAGTCGACGAAGCCATCATGATCGCGGTCGCCATAGCGAGTAATCCAGCCGAGCGCAGCCTCGATCGCTGGCCAGAACTCTTCGAACAGCGAGGGCGAGCCCACCCAGTCCATCAGTTCACAGAAGAGGACGATGAAGAGCGGCGTCGCATCGACCGTGCCGTAGTACGGCGTGTGCGGCGTCTCGCCCAAGCGGGTCATCTCGCCGAAGCGCAGTTCGTGGAGGATTTTGCCGGGCTCCTCTTCTGTCCAGGCGTTGACCTGCTTCCCTTGATAGCGGGCCAGAAAGCGGAGCACATCAGCTGCCAACTCAGGGGTGAAAAGCAGCAGTTGCAGGGCGACGATCAGGCTATCGCGACCAAAGGGAGCCACGAACCAGGGGATGCCGGCGGCGACGAGCGGCCCACCGGGGAAGGGCGTCATCAACGCCTCAATGTCGCGGAGACTTCGGTCAAGCACGCGGTTGAATAGCTCATGGTCGGTTTGCACCTGGGCAAAGGGCAGCGTCGCCTTTGTCGGTGCCTCGGCCGTCGCCGCTACGTCCGGAATGCGCCGTCGTTGCTGGTGCTGCAGCAGTTGCCGTGGTGTAATCCGCACACCCAGTTCCGCAGTGCCTCGCGCGGGCAACGCCAGCCGAAACGTTGTGAAGACACGCGGCGGTCGTAGCGCACCCGGCGCCCGCACGAGAACATCATGGCCAGGCAAGAGCAGCCGCGGCGGCACAGCCAGGCGCACTTCAGCGCTGCCGGGCTCGACGGTAGTAATGTCAGGTGGCTGACTAAACGCGATTTCCGTTTCCAGGACAAGGCCATCAGGTGCGCGGTAACTCAAGTGCACCATCGAGCCGTCCTGCTGCGGCAACTGCTGCAGTCCACGGGGACGCTCACGGGGCCAGCCACGAACCTCAAAGATATCCAAGAAGTCAGCGGCGAAGACCAGCGTGAGTTCGAGCGTAACCGGAAACGCGTTAAAGTTCTGAACGAGAAACGTGTCGCGTAACGCTTGACCAATCGAGCGGCAACGCTGGAGCGTGATCGTGTGCGGGGCGACATCGTGGCCGTCCTCGGTACGGAAGACCGGGTTACTGAAGACGAAGATGCCGTCGGTCACAAGATCAGCCGAGGAATCAAGCAATTCCGGCTCAGCGCCGTTGAGCAGCAACCAGTACTCACTGAGAAAGCGGGTATCACGGAAGTACATGCCAGCGCCGGGCAGTGAGCGACGCACATCACCGCGCTGGTCACTCAGAATGAAGATCTCACCGTGCTTGAGCGTCCGGCTCTCGCGGGCCAATCCCATGCGTTGTCCTGCTCCATCATATGCGTGCCGCGCCCGTTGCCGCGACTGGAACGGCACGACCGTCCTGCGCCTAGCGCAAGTGTACGAGCACTGGTGGGCAATGGCCACTCAGCATGGTACTGCTGGCCAGCCGGTGCAGTCCGGTCAGTTCTGTCGCCCCTGATACGCGGCAACGCCCGGCCGCTCCAAGCTGCACTACACATGGTGCCAGATGCTAAGCCGACGTTACGACATAACCGAGGCACACGTTTGAGGACAGATGCGGTGTGCGCTCCCGGGGGACGTTCGCCGCATCGGCACGCCACCGACAGTCACCTGCCCATGCCCGAACAAGACGCAGAAGCATCGTGGGCCTAGGGCTACCTGGTTGGGAAGGGGATGCCGGTGAGCGTTGCGCAGAGGTCGAGAAGCGCATCCTGCAACGCAATATCCTCGGCCTGCGGGTGAACGCACGCTGGCTGGAGGCGATGAAAGAGGTATCCACTGACCTTCGCCCCCGGTGCATCACAGACCGCTAACCAGACCTGTGTCCTGATACCGTCTTTCGGATCATCTGGAGCATAGGGACCACCCATTTTCGTTGGCACCCACCCAGGGTCAACAGCATTGACGGCAACATCAGGCCACCGGCGGGCGACGGCCTTAGCCAGAAGCACGAGAGCGAGCTTCGAGTCGGCATAGCTGACAGCACCAGCGGCGAACGCAGCCGGGTCGAACCGCCCCTGGAGGTGCAGGCTTGAGCTTATGTAGATCAGCCGAGCGGGGCGATGCATCAGGCATGTGAGAACATAGGGCGCAAGGACATTCACTGCCAGCACTTCTGGCCCTGGGTCCCGGTAGACTGCAGCATTATGGATCACTGCCTCAAAAGGGCCAGTGGCGTTGGCTTCTTCAGCGAGTCGCTTCACTTCGTCGAGCTTGGCTAGATCAGCCACCAGCACCCGCTCAGCTTGGGGTACTTTGGCTGCTGTCTCGTGAGCACGTGCAGCGTTACGGGCATGGAGAACGACCTGGTGGCCGAACCGGATGAGTCGCTGGGCAGCCCATAAGCCGAGGCCGTCGGATGAACCCGTGATGAAGATCCGATACGGCATGGAACAAACCCTTCATGATCATTGCTGGAAAATGCAGTGCTGCTCTGCTCCTGCAGGCAAGCTCAGCCCAGCAGCGTGGCAGAGAACCGCCAGCCGGGTCACATTCCCGGCACTACCCATTCTGGCACCGATGCCTCAGCCAACGCCAGAGATGCAACCCAACAACGATGCATCCATCTTTTCCGTGGCTCCCATGCGCGTGGTAGCCTGCAGGTACACCCAGCCCTGGAGTATCCGGAACTGGTATCTCACATGCCTGAGATCCCCCCTGTGACGACTCTCGCCGTGTCCAGTCCCTGGTTGCCAATCTAACGTCTTCTGTGGTATCGTCACTTCCTGCTGAAAGGGAAGTTGGTTCTTCATCAGGAGAGGAGCAGTGGGATGGCTCGCCCCCAGATCCAGCGGCTGGCACGCTTCGTTACCCTCTGTTTCCTGCTAGGGAACCTTGCTCTCCTGCCGCCACCAGCAGCAGCCCAGCCAGCCCCAGGAAGCCCTCCAGCCAGCCTACAACCGAATCAGCCGGTGCCCCCAGGCTTCCAGGGGGTACTCGACCTGATCGGACTGGGAATGACACTCGCTCAAGCCTGCCACGCCGCCGGGTGTGGATGGCTGCAACCTGATCCAGGAAGGGCCCAGCTCATAACCGTGGGGCTCCCCGCACTGGTCTTCGATGTGCCAGTGGCTGCTCGCAGGGAGAACTCCTGGTTCTTCGGCGCACTTCTGAGCAGGTACAGCGTCGAGTCCTCCTCCTCGCCAGCCGACGAACTCTTTGTTGAGCCCTACCTGGAGGGAGTGATCAAAGACTATTTTGATTACGGCTACCCCAACAACTGGCCCTACCGAAGGGCGGATGACCCCTCCAAGCTCCTGGGGGCTCGCTATGTGCTGTACTTCGAGAAGGGGAGGTTAGAGATCACCACTGGCTCTGCCTCGCCTTTGTCACAAGATGCTGCAGTCTGGCGAACTCTCGACTATCCAGCCAAATTGGAGGAGCATAGCCTGGCCCGTTTTGCCTCTCGCTGGCACGAGGCACCCTGGGCCATCACCTCGGGATTGCTGGCCAAGGAACTCCTCACGGGACAGCTCCAGGTGGGGGACACCACCTTCATCCCGCGGGAACCTGCGGCTATCCCTGTTGCTGGAGATGCCGATGGCGGCGGGGTGACCTACGCTGCCCTAGGGAGGCTCATAGGGTATAAGCCGTCTTCCGCAGGCTCGACGGTAGTCCAGACCATCGATAGCCAGGGCAAGGTCGGGGTTGATCCCAGCCTGGGTCGTTACCTCGTGACCACGCTGGACATTGGAGCCCCCACCCAGCACACGGTTGCCAGTGTCTTCTGGAAGTTCTTCCAGTGGCAGCGCAGCCAGGCCGAGGTCATCGATGTCTGGCGACTTTCATATATACCACATTGGACAGGAGAGTTGGGGCTCGAATTCACGCTCAGTGATGATCACTCCTGGCCCTGGCTGTGGCTGGTCGGCTGGCCCTTGACTGAGCCCTCCTGGACGCGGGCCAAGGTCGCTGGAGTGGAGCGCTGGGTGCTGGTGCAGTGCTTTGAGCGCCGCTGCCTGACCTACACGCCGGAGAACCCGCTAGAGTGGCGGGTGGAGTTTGCCAACACAGGGCGGCACTATGTCGCCTGGCGCTATGGGGCAGCACGGGCTCAGGGGGAGTGGGTCTTCCCCTGGTGGCAGGTCTACCAGCCCGCAAACTAAGACGCTGGCAGGGCCAGAGGCTCTTCCTGCCACCATACCGCGGGTAGAGAGACAGTTGCATTGGGTAGGGGATCCTGACTGCGTCTGGCAGCAAGAGCTTGAGAGGATTACCAAGGACCAGGTAGCATCTGCACGGCGCCATACAACACTCTGACAAGGGAATCATTGTAGGAACACTGGCCACGGCAGGCGGCTTGCGGTGTGGTGTCGACGTACGTCCTGGATCACAGCTCGCGTGGCACGATGAATGATCAAACAGTTGGTTTCTCTTTGCGCTTCTAGCGAATTGGCCCGCCGGGCACCGGATGGCGAAGGCATAGGGACTGCCATACCATGCCTTCAGCGGCGAGGAGGACTGGCAGGGCTACCACACAGAGAGCAGCAAAGAGACCTTGCTACGCAGCGGCTGGCACGCGGAGCCGCGTTATCTGCGCGGCTACTCGGCCTGATGGCCATAGTACTGGTCATCAGGAACATGCTCAAGCCAGGTCACAGTCTGCCCATCCTGATCCTCTTGAATGGCCAGGTGCGTCATCCCCGTCGTTGCGGTTGCACCATGCCAGTGCTTTTCACCTGGGGCGAACCAGACGACGTCACCGGGATACACCGTTTCCACTGCCCCACCCTCACGCTGGACCCAGCCACAGCCATCGAGAATGACGAGCACTTGGCCAAGCGGGTGAGTGTGCCAGGCAGTGCGAGCTCCGGGCTCGAATGTCACCCGCGCGATATGGACACGGGCAGGTGGCGTGGCATCAAAGACCGGATCAATGCGAACATTACCGGTAAACGATTCAGCCGGGCCTTTGCGTGAGGGGCGAGAGCCAACACGCAGGATCTCCATCACCGTACTCCTTCCTGCGTCATCTACGAAGTTACCCGCTAGCACAGTCCCCAACGCCCCGAACAATGCGCAGGATAACACAGCAGCCCCAGCGACGAGAGCCTATCGCCGTCCCAGAAGCCTTTGCGGCTTTAACACGCCACCCTTATAAGCGAGCACGCGGATATGCCACATGGCCATCCTTGCACGCTGAACGCTTGTGTCGTCAGCCGCGGTGACACACCCCGGTGTGGCATAACAGTGCCTGGTTTACAGGGCAGTATACTGCCGGATGGCGTCAGGGCGGTCGAATAGTTCAGGGCGCAGCCGGGTACCGAGCCCGGGATGCTGCAGCGGACGCACCTGCCCCTGCTCCAGTGGCGGGAGCTCAGTCACCAGTTCGCGGTACCACCCCCAGTAAAACGCGCGCACCACCTCTTGGGTCAGCGCATTCGGCACACTCACTGCCAAATGCACCGAGGCCGTGAAGACGACCGGCCCAGTGCAGTCATGAGGTGCCACCGGTAGCTGGTAGGCCTCGGCCATCGCCGCAATCCGCCGTGCCTCCGAGAGTCCGCCACACCAGCTCACGTCCAACATGACCACTCCCGGAATCCTCCGCTCCAGGAGCTCCCGAAAGCCCCAGCGCGTCGCCAGTGTCTCACTGAGTGTCAGCGGGATGCGCGTGGCACGGGCGAGTTCGGCCAGCGCCCCCAAGTCATCGGGACGGATCGGGTCTTCCAGCCAGAAGGGGGCAAACGGCTCGAGCGCTTGAGCAATCCGCTTGGCCATCGGGAGCGACCACAGTCCATGCAACTCGACCATGATCTCCATTCGATTGCCGACAGCAGCTCGGATCTTGCGGAACGGCTCGAGCGCCTGATCAAGGTCACGAGCACTGATGTGCTGGCCGAAACTAGCCTCGGCGGCTGGATCGAACGGCCAGATCTTCATCCCCGTGATACCCTGCTCCAGCAGGCTGCGGGCCAGGTCATCGGCTCGGTGGAGAAAGGCATCGAGGTCTTCATAGGGACCGACCGGCTCAGGCGTAAGTCCCCAGTTATCGGAACGCTGAATTGGCCGAGTTCGGATGTAACGGGAACCAGCGCAGGTATTGTAGACCCAGATCGCCTCGCGGGTCAGTCCGCCGAGCAACTGGTAGAGTGGCTGGCCCGTCATCTGGCCCACAATATCCCAGAGCGCAATGTCGATCGCGGAGTTCCCCCGCATCTCAACGCCGGTGCCAGCATAGCCGACGTAAGGGCTGAGGACGCGCCGCAGCCGGTCAATCTGCCGTGGATCCTGCCCCAACAGCAGAGGTGCAGCGGTCTCATGGATGTAAGCGCTGACGGCCGCAGCACCGAAGAAGGTTTCCCCCAGCCCGACAATGCCCTCGTCAGTATGGACGAGTACCCAGCAGAGGTTCGGGTATTCTGCCAGCCGGAGCGTCTCAATCGCCGTAATCTTCACCGCTGCCCTGCCTATACTCCACACCGCCAGTCGTCAGATGTCTGACAGGAATATACTTCATGACAGCACAGGGGTCAACCCGCCAACGCTCTCCTGCTTGAAAGAGACGTTTCGGCGCACGTCCTTGATTGATAGAGGACTCGAGACTGAAGGAGGTTGGGCAGTGCGTACACGCTCTAAGCGACAAACTGAGCAGCAGACCGCTCAGCCGCCATTGGCACGCCTGCCGCATCTGCGTGAGCAGGTGGTTGCCCGCCTCGTCCGGCATATTGTCGGTGGCTATTATCCGCCTGGCAGCACTTTCCCCACCGAGACCGAACTCGCACACACGCTTGGCGTCAGCCGAGCCCTCGTTCGTGAGGCAGTCCGGGCACTGGCCGAGAAGGGGCTTGTCGAAGTCCGCCATGGGATTGGCACACGGGTACGGTTACCCAGCGAATGGAATCAGCTCGATCCCGCCGTGTTATTCGAGCGGATTCGAACCGGCAAAGACGAGACACTGCTGCGTGACCTGCTCGAATTGCGCGCCGTGCTTGACATCACCGCTGCGGAGCTCGCTGCTCAACGCCGCACGCTAGACGACCTCTCTGTCCTCGAGCAGGCATTACGGGCAATGCGCCGGTCGCTCAACGATCCGCTGGCGTACGCTCAACACGATGCTGCCTTCCATGAGGCGATTGTTGAGGCAGCTCACAACCAGCTTATCGCTGTGGCACGTCGGCCCCTGGGGCAAGTGCTGGTACGCGCCTGGGAACTGACCGATCGTCTGCCGGGGCGTATGGAGGCATCGCAACGCGGTCACGAACAGATCGCTGCCGCGATTGTCGCTCAGGACGTCACCGCTGCACGCCAGGCGATGGCACAGCACGTGCAGCAATTCGAAGACGACATCCGCGAAGCACTGCGCCATGTATCACCATCGGCCCTGCCGGAGTTTCTGCACAGATAGCGAACGCGCACCTTGCATACGAACTGATCGCGCTTCTTCAACCCGAGAGCCTTTCCCTCTCGCGCATACTGAGGCAGGTCAGGCGTCCCTACCTCACCTCGTGTTGGCATTCCCAATCCATCCCGCGTACCGGGCAGAGCACACTGGACCCCCAGGCAAGAAGCGATAACGCAACCAGTTCCGACGCAGCAGAGCAGCGAAAGCACCTGCGACGAGAAGGGTAGCGAAGCAAAGAATCAGATAGGAAGGGCACTATCGCTTATGCGTGCTAGCCCGAAGGGTGGCAGCGCACCCAGTGGCCAGCGCCCCGATTGCAGCAGCGCACCCGCCCAGCGCGCCCGCTCGACGACTGACTGGCCAAGTGGTCGCTGGCGCTGTTCCCATACGTCAAGGGCCTGCGCTAGTCCGACCGAATGCGCTTGCAGAGACTGAGCCAGTTGGAAGGCGTCCTCGGCCGCCTTAGCCGTACCAGCTGCTACATGTGGGCGCGGCCGGAACGCCGCATCACCGAGCAGGCAACATCGTCCCCGCACCATACGCGGTACTGCGACATCAGCAATGCCATCGATAAACGGCTCGTCCGTCAGGGCAACACATTCGGCCAGTGGAGGTGGAAGCATGGCTTGCGCATCTACGTGCAGACGCACAATGTGCTCATGGGCCACGAAGCCAGTTGGTACGGAAAGTGCAAAGCGTCGCCCATCACGGCCCAGTAGCAGGTCATCCAGTTGCTCGGGAGACACAGAGCGATACCACAACCAATTGAGCAGTCGCGCCGCTGGTTCAACTCTCCCGTCGCGATCAGGCACTGGGTAAGCGACCACGTGACTCGTGGGTAGCAGGACATAGGTGATCGCCTCCTCAAATAAACTCCGTGTTTGAGGACTCAGGCGGCACACCGGCACTACGCCACGCCAGGCAATATACCCAGCATGCTGCGGCGTATTCCCCGGAGCAATCACCGTGCGCCCAAAAGAAGAGACCCCATCAGCAAACACGACGAGATCTCCTTCAGCTTCAGTTCCATTGGCAAAACGCAGCTTCACCCGGTACTCGTCTTGCATCACACCAACACAGGTAGCATCGAGCTGATAACCGCTAGCGTCGATGAGTTGGAGGAGACGTCGATAGAGCGTGGCATACGATGTCGCCCACCAGCTCGTTGGTCGTGTAGCAACGAGCCGTCCACCTGCATTCAAATACTGTACGCGTCGTAACGGCACGCCGAGCATGCGAAGCACAGTAGGATCGCTCCCACCAAAGGGACGCACAGTAGCCGGGTGCAGGACAATGCCAGCACCACGATCTTCCAGCAGCGTAGCAGACCGCTCAAAGACCGTGACATCATGACCAGCTCGGCTCAGCCAGACTGCCGCATTGAGGCCGCCCAGCGAACCACCAACAATCAGGATCCGCATCAATCGCTCTCTCAGCTACTCGGCGACAGTGCACCACTCGCGCCCGAAGTCGCCAATCCCCTCACATCCCGTCGCCGTTACGATGACTGTGTCCTCAAGCTTGACATGCCCTACCTCGGGATGACGATACTCTGCCTCAATCGACACCACCATCCCTGGCTCGAGCGCATCAACAGCTTCAGCGTTGAAGATCGGCAGTTCATTACTGACGAGCCCAAGTCCATGAGCAATGAAGTTTCCACCATCAGCCCAGCGACAGGACCGGATCGCTTCCCAGCCTAATCGATGGATCTCCTGTCCACGCACGCCTGGGCCAAGTGAACCTCGTACCCGCTCCTGCACCGCCAGGCAAGCAGCAAAGAGTTCCTGCGCCACAGCTGGTGCCTCGCCAAGTGAGGCCATCCGTGCTAAATCCGCCAGGTAGCCATCGTATTCTGCCACCGTATCCACTTGCAGGATGTGCCCTCGCTCCCAGGGTATATCTCGCGGAAACCGGTTATAGCTTGGGCCAATCCCCGCGAAGGTAAAGATGCGATGCACTCCTTCCTCGACCATCGCCCGTTCCAGGCGTTGCTCAACCGCGCGAGAGGTCTCTCCTACACGCCCAGCCTCAAGCGTCGCTCGAATCGCTCGCGCCGTCCGCTCATGAACCTCACGCATCAGCGCGAGCTCTCGCGTCGTCTTGACTGCCCGTGTCCGAGCAAGGGCAAGCGTGGCATCAACGAACGTCGCTTCCGGCAACTCTGTCCGTAGCACCTCGAACGCTTCAAGGGGCAAGAAGGCTTTCTCCACGCCGATTGTCCCGCCACTCAGTCCCAACCCGCGAATCTGCCGCGCTGCCTCGCGTGCTACTAGCCCGGCAACGCTACGCCGCAACTCGGGCACCCAGACGCGCTGCTCCACCCACATTGGGCCAAAGGCTTCTAGCGCCTGAACCTCATCGACATCTGGAACGGAGACTCCGATGTAAACGCTCTGGGCAAAATTGCGGCGGGGCATCACCAGCATCGGCACGTAATGCGACAGCCCGATTGGCTCAAGGCGCTGAAAGGTTGGCAAGTAGTATCCACCGGTAAGATAGCGAACATTGTGCCGGCTGGTAGCAAGTAACAGGTCTATGCCCGCCTCGTACAATTCGCGTTCCAGCCGTTCTGCCATAAACGGATACATCGCTTCACCTCCACGCTCGGTTCAATCACCGGTTCGGGCTTGTCGTCGCGCTTGGGCTTCATCGATCCAGCGTAGTAGCTTTTCTGGTGTGACCGGCACCTCATTGATCCGCACACCAAAGGGAGCAAGGGCATCCTCCAGAGCTGCACAGACAACCGCTGGCGTCATCATTCGACCACCTTCGCCAGCACCCTTGATACCGTAGGGAGTAAACGGCGACGGTGTCTCCTGATGGTCAATCTCAACCCATGGTACTTCCATAGCTGTGGGAATCAGGTAGTCAGCATAACTGCCGGTCAAGAGTTGGCCATCCGGCCCATAGACGTACTGTTCATACATTGCTGTCCCAAGCCCTTGTGCCACGCCACCAATGATCTGGCCGTCAAGTGAGCGTGGATTGACAACAGTGCCAGCATCATGGACCGCAACGTACTTTAGGAAGCGATGCTGCCCGGTCTCAACGTCCACCTCAATGGCAGCGATATGACAGGCGTGACCGACGAAGGGATAGAAGACACCGAGGCTCTTACGATCAGGTGACGGCTTGGTTGTGTAGGGATGATCAAACGTGTAGTCGGCTTGTAATCCACTCTCTTCAATATCGGGTGGCAAGTCGAGCTTGAAAAGGTATGCCAGTGTTGCCACATCTTGAAGTGAGACGGCTTTCTCTGGCGCACCGCGTACGCGAATCATGCCATCAACGAATTCAAGATCTTCCGGAGCAGCTTCAAGCTGATGACTGGCAATCTTGCGCATCTTATCCTTAACACGTTGGGCCGCGCCACGTACCGCTCCCGTTACCATAATGGTGAAGCGGCTGCCACCCGGACCGGTCGCCGGCAAACCACGCGCTGAGCTTCCATAGATCACGCTCACCTGACTGGGATCGACGCCGAACTCTTCAGCCACAACTTGGGCAACGACGGTCTCCGGACTCTGCCCCCAGAAAGCTTGGGAATAGAGCGTAACTGTGATGCTGCCAGCCGGATCTACCCGCACCGTTGCACTCTCCGGGCTGGAGGTGATACCCGTTGGCTGGTCAAACCAGAACCAGAACTCGGTCGCGCTGAAGACACTCCGCTCCTGGGCAGTAATCAGCCCGATACCCACGTAGCGCCCCTCTTCACGAGCCTTGCGCTGCATTGCACGGAGACCATCATAATCGGCGAGGGCAAGCGCTTTGTCTAACACCCCAGCATAGTTACCACTGTCATACATGTTGCCAGTCGGAATCGTGTAGGGGAACTCGTGTGGCTGAATAAAGTTCTTACGCCGGATCTCAGCCGGATCCATGCGCAATTCACGAGCAACAAGATCGACCATCCGTTCAACGACCCAGTTGGTCACTTCAGAGCCGAATCCGCGGTACGCCCCTTGCTGACATTTATTTGTCAGAACGGCAGTCAACTCGTATTGGACGCTTTGGATCTTGTACGGTCCAACGACTTGTGCCAATGAGTTGCCATGCGTACCAACACCAAATTGGATATACGCTCCATAGTCATCGATGACATTAATGCGCAAACTCCGCAGCGTTCCATCGCGCATAGCGGCCATTTCGACCTCATAGATACGATCGGAGCCATGGTGATCAGAGGTCATGATGTTATCGAGACGATCTTCAACGAATTTCACTGGGCGTCCGGTCAGCTTCGCCAACATCCCAGCCAGAATCGGCACGCGCACTGCCCAGAACTTCGAGCCAAAGCTGCCGCCAGCTGGACACGGCACCATATCAAGCTTGTTTGATGGAATCTTGAGGGTGTTGGCAACCAAAAAGAGCAGGAAGGTAAAGGTCACGGAATTGCAGTAGATCGTCATCATGCCAGTGGCGGGATTGTACTGCGCAACTGCTCCGACTGTCTCAAGTGGCTGCGCGCCGGAGCGGTGCCAGCGCAGTTGATCACGCACAACAATGTCCGCTTCAGCAAAATCGCGTTCGACATCACCAAAGGTGAAAACTCGGTGATACACCACATTACTGCCGAGCGCGTCATGCACAAGCGGCGCTCCTGGCTGCATCGCAGCAATCGGATCAACCACTGGTGGAAGTGGCTCATACTGAACATCGATTAGCTCACAGGCATCTTCAGCGATGTAGCGGTCGGTAGCGACCACAGCAGCAACCGGCTCACCGACATAGCGCACTTTGTCGACTGCCAATACCCACCAGGTGTGCTTCGAGGGGTCAGGGCCAAAGTCTGGCATCGGGTTTGTCAACGCGGTAACGTCTTTCCCCGTGACGACGGCGAGGACACCGGGCAATGCCTTCGCCCTGCTCGTATCAATTGAGATGATGCGCGCGTGCGCCAACGGGCTGCGCAGCACCGCTGCATGGACTATTCCTGGCAGAGCAAGGTCAGTGACATAGCCGCCGCGCCCGACGAGCAGACGTGGGTCTTCAACACGCGGAATGCTCTGCCCGATCCACTTTCGTGCTGGTGCTTGAGCTGTCATTGGTCCCTCCTATCGCGATGTCACAGCCAGGCGTTCAGCAGCCGCTTGGATTGCCTCAACGATGAACTGGTAACCAGTGCAGCGACAGAGGTTGCCGGCAATCGCTTCCCGGATTTCATCCCGTGTTGGATGCGGATTTTGCTGCAATAGCTCATAGGCACGCAGCAGCATACCAGGCGTACAGAAGCCACACTGAATGGCCTGCTTTTCACGAAATGCTTCTTGGAGGGGGTGCAGGTTGCTATCGCGCGCAAGTCCCTCAACGGTCATAATCTGACAACCATCTGCCTGGACAGCAAAGAGCAAGCATGACCGCACTGTCTGGCCATCAAGGAACACCGTGCATGCACCACAAACCCCATGCTCACACCCCACATGAACGCCAACATAGCCAAGGTGGTCGCGCAGAAAATCAGCAAGCAAGAGCCGTGACTCAACTGTCGCTTCATACGGGGTCCCATTGACTGTCACGGTGATATGATGTCGATCAGCCATGGCACTAGCTCCTCCCCTGAGCACGCTGTGCTGCTTGGCTTAATGCACGCCGTACAAGCACAGCAGCAATGCGTCGACGGTAGTCAGCCGAGGCATGGATATCCGAAGCTGGATCGATCTCCTGTGCGGCAAGAGCCCCAGCCGCGCGGAACTGCTCGTCGGTCGGCTCCGCGCCAGCAAGCGCCGCTTCAGCTTGGC
Organism: Thermorudis peleae; assembly: GCF_000744775.1. Classification (NCBI taxonomy): domain Bacteria; kingdom Pseudomonadati; phylum Thermomicrobiota; class Thermomicrobia; genus Thermorudis; species Thermorudis peleae. Next base: position 539,530 of record NZ_JQMP01000001.1, read on the forward strand.
GTGCCCGTACTGGTGTTGGCCCAACGCCGCAAAGCGCAAGCGCTGCCTGCACAATCCGTTCACTCTCGTCAAGCGTCACTTGGGCAGCAACGCCAACAATTGCGAAATCACCGTGCCGGCGTGACAATTCGAGAAATGCCGTGCCCGTGTGCGGCGGCATGCGAGGAATACGTACTGCAATCAACATCTCATCTGGCTCAAGAGCAGTCATCAATGGACCAAGGAAAAATTGATCAGCTGAGATGACGCGCTCTCCACGCGTGCTCCGCACAACGAGCTCAGCTCCCAAAGCCAAGGCGACAGCCGGAATCTCAGCTGCAGGGTCTGCATGGGCAAGCGTGCCGCCAATTGTCCCCCGATGGCGGATTGTTTCATGACCAACAAGTGGTAGGGCATCAGCAAGGAGCGGGACAGCAGCACTGAGCCGATGATCACGTTCGGCCGCCGCCTGGCGTAGCATTGCCCCGAGAACAAGGACTCCATTTGCATCGTTGACAAACGATAGAGCTGCCACCCGGTTGAGATCGATGAGGACGCGTGGCTGGGCAAGACGAAAATTCATCATTGGCACCAAGCTCTGCCCACCGGCGAGTGGCTTTGCATCTGGGGCATGGTGTGCAAGGAGGTGGAGCGCTTCATCAAGGTCACGCGGGGCAAAATAGGAGAAAGCAGCAGGTTTCACGGCAGATCCTCCTCAGTCTCTGACATGCTAGTTGCTCAATAGTGGTGGGAGATCACGGCCAGTCGAAATACCTCCTTCCACCCTCAGTTGTGCGGGGATATCGCTACCAGACAACCTTAGTCGGGCAGAGCAACCCTGTCAAGGGAGGAATGGCCATACAACAAGAGCACATCTGCCCTCACCATGCACACGATTACGTAGCCGGTGTATGTCATTACGGCACTTAGCTCTCCATTGCATTCTCGTGCTTCCAGAGCCCTTCGTGAACGAGACCAGTAGATGCCATATCACTCTCAGCTCTCGGCAGTCGTCTGCATGTCGCTCACTCCCGTGCATCATCGCGTCTACAGGTGCTCAGTCTCAGCAGGTTTCACCTTCAACCTCGAACGATCTTCGGAAAGCTGAGCACAGAAAGCAAGAAAGCACTCGCTGGGAAGCAAGGCGCCACAGACGGTAACGGCGAGAGAAGAGGAACATGGAGAAGAGAGGAGACGGTAGCGGCATTGCGGGTATAGACAGAGAGCAAGTTAAGCGTAGGGATAAATGCCCTCTAGATTTGGAGCAAGATGCGTTTGTAAGGACGCTAGGTCAATCGCTGGAAGTTGGCAGCCAGCGGTGTATGCGAGCGAAACAGCATGGGCTGCAGCGACACCCATTCCCACACATGGTCCCATCACCCGAGCACTTGAGAGCGCTAAAGGATCAGCATCGATGCAACGGCCAATAGCGAGCACGTTGTCGAGTTCGGCCGGAAGGAGCGCGCGGTAAGGGATGGTGTAGTAATGCCCATCGGGCAAAGGCTGCCATTGATAGTGAGCCTGGCTATCATGCAACTCAACCGGCCAGGCCGCCCGAGCAATCGCGTCGGGGAAGCATCGCCCTGTCTGGACATCCTCAAGGGTAAGCATGGCCCGGCCCACGATTGTCCGTGTCTGCCGGATTCCTGGTAAACCAAGTCGACGCGCCCGTGCTTCTCCAAATACAGCCGGATATTCTCGCCGCAAGAGCTCGAGCGCTCGTTCGACCTCAACACGCGCTGCACGTGCCTCTTGCCAAAACCCGAGAGGATCAAGTGGGGTGCGCAGATGCGTAGCATTCAGTACAGCCAATCCCCGTGGCGGCAGGGGGAAGATTCGGCACTCTTCGCGCGTTAGCCCATAGCGCGGGCCGTGCTCCCGCAGCAGTTCCTCTGCTCGCCGGGCAACATCAGCTGGGTTTTCCCGTGCGGGGAACGCCACTGGCCCGACCACTGCCATTTGGGTACCATAGATCGGCTGCGCGCTCACCCGACACGCAGCGCCGGCCAGCCAGGTTAGCGCAGCATCGCCTGAGGCATCGATAAAGAACGGCGCCTGGACATCGCACGCGCCAAAGCGCGTAGCAAAGCGTACTCGTGTGATGCGCGCACCGTCTCGTTGGACAACATCGGCGACCGCTCCCAAAAGTAGCACGACCCGACAGGCGTTAAGCATGTGTTCGAAGACTCGCTCCAGTTCTGCCTCATCGTAAACGATGATGGTCGTTCGTGCCCGGCGTGAGTAGAGTGCCCAGCTGGCCTCGCGCTCTCGGAGCGTCTTGAGTAGCTCTGTTGCTAGCAACGGTGTCAACAGGCCTTGTGTTTCTGCAGGACCACAGCTGAACAGACCAGCAATCGTGCCAATCGGAACCCCGACTGCTTGCCCTCCAACCCAGGGGCACGCATCGGCCAGGAGGACACGGAGACCAAGCCGTGCTGCGGTGATTGCGCACGTGACGCCGCTCATACCCGCACCAACAACGCACAGGTCGACGTCACATTCCCACCGAGTTGCCGCATCACGCCGCACTATCGTCATTCCGAGTTGCCCAGCCATACCGTACCTCCTGGCCCGCCTACTTCTAGACTTGCCGCGCCGCCTCATCAAGATATGAAAAGTCCACGAGATCGCTTGCCGGAATCATTGCCTGAATTTGACCCAAGTCACGCCAGAGTGCCTGATACTCGTCAAGGAAGCTGGTCGCAAAGCGCCCGTCCCGAGCAATCGGCGGCCAGGTCATCTGAGCATACAGTTGGTCGTCTTTTAGCGGCGTGTACTGCTTGAGGACAGCCGCAATCTCTTGCTTCCCAGCATCATTTCCTACCCGCTCGAAGTACCACGCAACACCACGGAGGTAAGCGACCAGGAACGCTACCGCGAGTGGTCGATCGTTAAGGAGTCGTGGACCGAACGTGAGGACATTCAGTGGCAAGCCGATGCCTGATGCCTGAGCAATATCTTGTCCTGGCACCAGCGCTGTTGCAGCTTTGAGCTGCTTCAGCGCGATTGTCACATATGGCTCAATCAGGAATCCTGCAGCGACAGCAGCATTTTGCAGCGCTGCGGGTACATCTGGTGCCCGCAGCGTCTGCACCTGTACGTCTTTGAGCGTCAGGTGATGCTGCTCGAGCACCTTCTTCATTTCGAGCACATCGCCGCCACCGCTTGTCACAAGTGCAACCGTCTTGCCACGCAGATCTTCAACTGAGCGGATCTGCCCGGAGTCACTGAGTGATTTCGGGACGCCGATCACGTGATAGCCACCGAAGTTAGCAGTAATGACTGTCTCAGTAACAGTAATCTTGAGCGGGACGCCTTGCTTGACGCCATTCACGAGGGCTCCACTGAGCCCACCCCCGACAATGTCAAGCTGCTGCGCGCCTAGCAAGGAGATCGCCTGCCCGGGGTCAAGCGTTGCTGTAACGAGATCGACGGAAATGCCAACGTCACGGAACATCCCCTTATCGATGGCAATGAGCAATGCTGCATCGCTCGCGGTGAGGGCGATGCGAGCTTTGATGGTGCTCGCCTGCTGACCTGCCGGCTTGGCAGTACTTGCTGGCGTCGCTCTACTGGACGGCGTTGCCACGTTCGCGGGCGTTGTTGTCGAACTCGGCGTAACGGCCGCAACTCGGGTGGTCATGCTTGCAGTCGCCGCCGACACTGGTGTGGTGGACGTCGGTGTCGTCTGCTGGCCGCCACAACTTGCCAGGAGCGCGCTTACCGGCATAAGCGCCAGCCCGGCAACGGCTCGAAGCCACGCCCGACGAGTCATCACCATATGCGTCGTCCCTCCTTCTCTACTCATACTCTCTCCAGCGCCCAAAGCCCCAGCTAGCGCTCATACCTGCGCAGTGTAGCCGAGCATTCGCCCTGTCCGCTAGCCGTGGCGTTCCCACGTTCTCTCGCGGTAACTGCTCTTTGAGCCTGTCCCATTGAAGGCCAATGAGACTGAGAGTGCCATCAGTGCAGGCTAATTTCTTCCCAAGATTCTTGGAGTCCAGATCAGCTTGATGGGAATCATGGCGATAAAGCAGCCGCCGCTGATAACCAAGCGAGCACAATTAGCTTGCATATCCCCGAACGTGCTCGGCCGGTACGATCATGTATCGAGCCTATGCTGGTTGCTGATGGAGGAGCATTGCCGTATACTGTGATAAGTTCAGTGAGATAAGAATAACCAATCATTCGCAGAGAAGGAACGAGAAATGGGTCACTTGGCGGACCTTACCGGAGGATAAATTGGGGAAAGAACCAAAGGACGCTGGTCGCGGAGCAAGTCGTTACGTGGCATCGGCCGCGATGTCAAACGATTTCTCAGTACTATCCAGAGAAGGAGGGGAGTAGATGCCGACGAACTCAGACGTGGAGCAACACGCCCGCGCACAGCTTCGACTTGCTCGTTTTATGTCAGCTTATCTCCCGTTCAGCTTGGCAAACCGATTGCTTGCTCAAGCTCGACAGCGTGTCCGCCTGCCATCAACAGTCCGGCGTGAACCCGTTGATGCTGACGGTGTGCGCAGCGAATGGCTTATCCCGGCACGGCATGTCCCTGGACGTGTCTTGTTGTATCTCCATGGTGGAGGATTCGTCCTTGGACTCAGTCCCCAGCACCTGCACATGGTTACGGTTCTCGCACAACTTCTCGAAGCGCGGGCATTGCTTGTGGATTACCGGCTCGCTCCCCAACACCCGTTTCCGGCTGCACTCGAGGATTGTGTGACAGCCTACCGATGGCTGCTACGTCATGGCATTCATCCAACAGAGATCGCGATCGCTGGGGATTCAGCCGGTGGGAACCTGACAATTGCATCATTGATGAAGCTACGCGACGAAGGCACTGAGCTGCCAGCGGCCGCTGCATGTTTATCACCAGTCGGCGACTTAGCTGCCGGCAAAACACGGCAGCATCGGACTGATGACCCGGTTTTGCATCCGCGTGCAATGGCTCGCTTTGATCGTTCCTATGTTAATGGACATGACCCGCGCCATCCACTGATCTCGCCAGTCTACGGCGATTGGCATGGGCTCCCACCATTGCTCTTTCACGCTGGCGGAGATGAGATCCTGCGGGATGATGCTGAGCGCATGGCTGCCGCGGCTCAGGCTGCTGGAGTTGCGGTCGAGTTGACAATCTTTCCCCAAATGTGGCACGTCTGGCAACTCACACTCGAACTGCCACAAGCGCAGGCATCATTGCAGGCGATTGCCTCGTTCCTCCTGCGACATCTAGCACCAGCAGCGCAACCAACAGGCTAGCACCAACTCGTGTCAGAACCGATATCCAACATCTACGCGAGTTCCCACGTGCTGGCCTCAGCTAACCTTCTTAACGAAGGGCAGTATCATTCTGGCCTCCAATCACTTGACCTTCATGCAAACAAATCAAGCATGACCGAGTTTGCTAGGGAAGAGAAAGGATTTTTGGATCTATTCTTGCTACACAGCAGATTTCCCAGTTGGAGGACTCGCCCGCAGCACATCCGCGTATTACATTGTGTTCCGCTTAGCTGCGCTGAACTTGACAGTAGCTCTTCTTCTCAATGCTCGTCCCAGACTCTCTATCGGTACCAAGCAAGAACTCACCTCTCGCTCTCGCGCATCGGAACGAAGATATGGATTGGGCTATCTTCACATCAACGCTTGAAGTATAAAGCGTCAGGGGGTTTGCTAGACTACTCGGACCAATCATTGGTTGATCCGCTTCCAGGCAAAGTTCACTCAGGTTATCCCCAGGTTCTTGGGGTCGATAAAATCAAGCACGTTCATCCTGGTTGTCAACGTTCGCAACTTGCACGCATTAACGATCCAGCCCACGGAGCGGAAGGGGAATCCAGTGAAGTACAACCGAAGCAGGCGCCTAACCAGTCACTTTCCCCGCCTACTCGCTCGGTGGCCACATTGTCCCGGCCCCAGGAACTGAACCCAAGATCGCTCGCTGAATTCAGAGACAATCGTCGTACTGCGGGGAGGTTTGCATATGCAAAAGAGGCGATTCCGAATATTCACGCCGATGACTCCAGAGCAACTGCGCAAGAATGATAAAGTCCTGTTCGTTATTCTAGCAATTGGCTCCTTTTTCCTTCTAAAGGATTTCTATCTCTCCGCCAGGAAAGATATTCCCAGCTCTGGAATAATCGGATATATTACAGGGCCTATATTCACTCATAAACTCTCGGAAATTCTCTTGCTGATATTATGGACACCAACTGTCTGGGTCTTCAATTATGAACGGGCAGGCATTTACCCCAACAAAATGAATCCGCTGCGGTACTATCGCATATTGCGTTTCTTTCTTCTTGTTGCCCCTATTCAAATCGTTCTGGCAACGTATGCATGGACAATTATCAATTTAGGTACAAGTCCATTCACAACAAATTACGAACCACTTGCCTATGGAGACGATTATTGGGTGTGGAGATATTACCTGGCAGCAGTAGTTGTAGCAGGAATAGCATTTATTTGGTACGCAAGCCGAAAAACAACAAGCTTAGCACGGTGGTTAGCGAGTAATACATCCGTTAACGAATAGTCCCCTACACGCCACTGCAGTTGACTCCTCACCACATCTGGTGCGCCTGAGGAGCACATTGCCAACTCGCCTTCCTTCAGACGTAAAGCTCGCATCCAGGAGTGGGATTGGAGAGCTACCTTGTGAGTTCTGAGGCGGATGAACATCATAATCTGAACGAGGGCCATGACCACGAGAAAACCTGCCTGAGAAATCCTAGCTTATGCCGACTATCAAAAACCTGGGGAATAACTCACCGGCTGGAACAAGATAACGCACAGGACTTGTTTGAACAGATCGGCTGTTGAATCTCAAAATTCACCGCGGGCCGCATCCGCAGTTATCCTAAGCATTGGGACAGTTTCGGAGCCGCCCAGCAATGAGTATGCGTCCGTCGCAGATAGCGTAACGGCCCCGTGCCGAGTGCAAACGCAGCGCTTGCCGGACTGAGGCGCCTGGAGATCTCATTGAGCTCGATATCCTGGATATCAGGGCTGCTTCCTGGTTTCGGATTGAAGCGCTTTACGTCCTCAGGATACTGTGGCGCAGTGAAGTTGCAGGAGAGGCCTATCCAAGTGCTAACACCCAAGGATGATTCAAGGGGATGGAGGCAGCGAGTTCATAGCCGCGTTTGCGGCCGTCTGGAGAGGGCCGGGCAGCAAGTATGTTGTCCTTCTGGCCCGTCCCGAGCAATAACGGTCCAGTCGGGTATGCTAACCGAGTTGAAGGGCAGGATTTTCATGACTACATGAGTGAACGCGCGATTACGACAGTAAACCAAGCCTTACGGACCTGGCGAGCCTTTCAACACGCTAAGACCGCTCTAGATCATGAAACCAAGCAACTCCACGAGAATTCACGGGCAAATGCCGCCGTTGACACGATGCTTTATCCCTCGTAGCGCTTGAAGACGGCGACCGCGTTCTGTCCGCCAAAGCCGAAGGCATTGGCCATCGCAACGTTAACAGCCATGGGGCGGGCAACGTGAGGCACGTAGTCGAGGTCGCACTCGGGATCAGGATTGTCTAAGTTAATTGTCGGCGGCACAACGTTGTCGCGGATCGCGAGTGCGCAGACGACGCCGGACACAGCCCCAGCCGCCCCAACAAGGTGACCGATCATGCTCTTTGGTGAGCTAACGGCCACGCGATAGGCATGCTCACCAAAGACTGCCTTGATTGCCACCGTCTCAGAGACGTCGTTGAGGGGCGTGGATGTGCCATGGGCGCAGATGTAATCGACATCTTCGGGGCGCAAGCCGGCACACTCGAGCGCCTGTGCCATCGCCTTTGCTGACCCAGCACCATTCGGAGCAGGCGCACTGACGTGATAGGCATCAGCAGTAAGCGCGCCACCAGCCAGCTCGCAGTAGATGCGGGCCCCACGTCGGCGAGCATGCTCCTCTGTCTCGAGAACCATCACTGCACAGCCTTCACCGAAGACAAACCCATCGCGATCGCGGTCGAACGGCCGGCTCGCCTTCTGCGGCTCCTCATTGCGGCGCGAGAGTGCACCCATGTTGGCAAAGGCAGCAATGGCAACCGGTTCCAGGCCAGCTTCGGTACCACCAGCGATCATGACATCAACTTCGCCATTGCGCAGCATTCGCAACGCATCGACGAAGGCTTGGGTGCCTGCAGCACAGGCGGCAACGGAGGCCATGACCGGACCGGTGATGCCGTAGATGATCGAGACCTGGCATGCGCCCATATTCGGCGCGAAGATTGGAATGAAAAATGGGCTGACTCGTCCTGGGCCGCGGTGCTCAAAGGTCAACACTTCGCGCACCATCGCATGGATGCCACCACCGCCAGTGTTCATCATGACGCCAATGCGATCAGCGTTGGCTGGGGTAATCTCAAGCCCGGCATCGCGGATGGCTTCCCCCGCAGCGGCGACGGCGAACTGAGCGAACCGATCCATCCGTCGAGCCGCTTTGACGTCCATGAAGTCACGCGGGTCAAAGCCTTTGACTTCAGCGGCAATCTGGACATCAAGGTTGCTTGGATCAAACGCCTGAATGCGGTCGATCCCTGATTCGCCAGCAAGTAGCCGACGCCAAAATGTCTCCACGTTCAACCCGAGCGGCGTGATTGCTCCCAGTCCAGTCACGACAACACGGTGCACGGTCTCACAGCCTTCCCAACAACATTATCCGTTGGCTCCACGTCGCCGTTCGTTACTCACGTCGTGGTCCAAGGCTCCAGCCCCTGGCGCTTCAAGAGCAAGCTCGTGCACGGAGAGAGCCTCGAGATCGGCCCGAATCTTGCGCACAAGACCAGTGAGCACCTGACCTGGTCCAACTTCCAGAAATGTTGTCACACCCTGGTCAGCAATGGCACGAACCACCGTCGTCCACTGTACCGGCTGGGCCACCTGCTGCGCCAGCGCCTGGCGCAATTCCTCTACGCGCGAGACAACGCGACCAGTGACATTCGAAACGAGGGGCACGTCTGGCTCACGGAGCGGCACGCGGCTCAGGAGATCGCTCAATGCCTGAGCTACGCGCTCCATCAGTGGCGAGTGCGAAGGGACCGTCACGTTGAGGCGAACAACACGCCGTGCTCCGCGTGCCCGAGCGAGTTCCATTGCCTGCTGCAATGCAGCTTCTTCACCCGAAATGACGAGCTGGCCAGGGCTATTGTCGTTTGCGACAACGATGAGGCCTAGCACGCTCGCCTCTTTGCAGACGTCCTCGACCGCGTCCCGAGCAAGGCCAAGGATTGCAGCCATCCCACCAGGTCGCTCCTGCGCACTTTCCTTCATGAGCCGGCCACGCTCGCGTACGATCCGTAGGGCATCTTCGAAACTTAGGGTGCCAGCGGCGACAAGAGCTGAGAACTCACCTAAGCTATGGCCAGCAACGAGCGCCGGCTGAATCGTCGTGCCTAGGGCACGCAGCCGTTCGCGTAGGGCCTCAAGATAGGCCAGGCTGACGGTCAGGATTGCCGGCTGGGCATTGATCGTGTCGTTCAGTTCAGCTTCCGGTCCCTCGAAGCAGAGGCGAGAGAGAGAAAAGCCAAGCACTTCATCAGCCTGAGCGAAGACGCGCCGGGCCGCCGCTGAGAGTTGTTGGATGCGCTTCCCCATACCCACGTGCTGGCTCCCCTGCCCAGGAAAGATCAGTGCCAGCCGTTTGCCAGTAAGTGTGGTGAGATCCATCGCCGCCCCTCCCCTTCAGGCTTCGCGCTCCTCCAGACCAGCGTGAAGCCGCGCCCATGCGAGGGCATAACCTCCGCGCCGAATTCTACCGAACCCTGGCCGTTCCGGCAGACTAGCATCCCACTGCTCGTCATAGTGGTGCTCGCCAGAATGGCCTGCACGGAGAACTCAACGGTATCCTCGCACACCTGCTTTGCGCTGTCCACCCATCGGGGTGGAGTGAGAACGTTGCCCAGGCCGCATTATGGATGTCAGTCCGCAAGGCAATCATGCCCTCTCTCCACATCTTTCCGGCTTATCGCACGCCACGTGTCGTGTATCGCTGGATCGCCACAGCCGTCCTGCGGCAAACACTCTGCCTGCCGCTTGCAGTTCGATCGACGGCCAACGCTGCTTGGCCGGTTTACCAGACCACCGACGAACGCAGCGTTCCGTCGACATTACCTTCTCGAATGAACGATCAATGCCGCATCGCGCAGCATTATCTGGCGAGCGTATTGACCAGATCACCGATCAGGATCGCATCGGATGCCGACTCCGGAGACACCGAAAGGCAGTAATACAGGGATATTGACACATGATAGCGGACTACGGTATACTCTGAATGAAAGTGGTTACTTACTTTAGCGGAGGTGAGAGATGACATCTCGTCGATCTCCAGGCGTTGCAGTCATTCTCCTCGGTCTCATTGTGTTTACCGTCGGCAGTGTCGTGCTGCTGGTTGTACCGAGCTGGGGGAACTGGTTGCAGGGATATCCGCAACAGGTGCTCTCGCAGCCCTTACCACCACAGGCCCAGCCGATCGTCCAGGCTCTGATGGGAATCGTCCTTGGCCCGCTCCTCCAGAAGATCGGAAGCTGGATCCATGCCATTGGCATCTTTGTGGGAACAGTCTTACTCGTGATCTCACTCTTCCCACTCGGTGCTGGTCTCGCCATCCTCCGAGGGTGGGGGCGATAGCAAGATAGGCACCAGCGAGTGAAAGAGCAACACTCGCCTGGTTACTTCAAACGGCGCTTGCGGTATTGGCAGTTTTGGGCGGAGTTCAGCTTCGTCACGCCCAAGCGGCTCGCCTCGAGCAGTTGCCTGGAGTCATAAGAGGGCACTGCCCCATGGTGCATACGCTACAGGATGACTTACAGCTAGGCGATGGATCGGCAGGCATTTATCTTCCAGGCACCGGGTTCATTCCAAGAGCAGGTTGGGACTACCGTTCTGAGATACCAGCCGCTCGTGGGAACATCCGCGGTGAAGCCAAGTCTCAGACGTTTCGTGTACCTTTGTTACGAGGTGGGGCCAGCAGCCAGCTGTGCGCACATGATCGCGATGAGACCAACCAGGCTAATCTAGACGGAAGGGCGAGAGGCTCACCCCTTCGTCAAAGACGTCGATCCCCTCAGCACGCTTGAGCGCATGGACGACGAGGTAGGTCAATGGCGTGGCGATCACCTCGTAGGCCGACTTCGTAAGCCAGGTCGTTATGATCGTCTGCAGCAGGCTGCTCGCCGGGATCGTCCCAACAAAGGCTATGGTAACGAAGACGAGCGAGTCAAAAGCCTGACCAACCAAGGTTGAACTGACAGTGCGGCTCCAGAGCCAGCGACCGCGCGTGAACAGCTTGAGGCGTGACAACACAGCGGCGTTGGCGAACTCACCGACAAGGTAAGCGAGGAAAGAGCCAAGGAGAAGCCGGGGTGTGTAGCCCAGGATGCGCTCGTAGGCAGCTTGACCGTCCCAAAAAGGCGCCGGTGGCAACACCTGCGTGGCGGTGATCGCAACCACGGCGAGCAGGTTGCATGCAAAACCTAACCAGATGATCAGTCGTGAGCGTCGGTAGCCATAGACTTCCGTGAGCACATCGCCGAAGATATAGCTGAGCGGGAAGACGGTCACCGTGCCAGCTGGCACGACGAGTGGCCCAAGAGCCACAAGTTTGACAGCAACAATATTTGACGTAATAAGCGTGGCGACGAAGGCCCCAGCTAAAATGACGAACCAGCGACTGTAGCCAGGCAGACGTTCACTGCCTGGCACAATCCGGACACCTGGTTCAGTCACAAGGTCACGTTCACGCACCATCGGCGGCAGGTGTCTCTACAGGCTCACGTGGCGTACGCCAGACCCCAACTGGCTCAGGTGGCGCACCAAGGATGGCACGGATTTGCTCGGGGCCGAGCGTTTCCTCAGCAACAAGCTGCTCGGCCAGCCGGTCGAGCTCAGCGCGGTGCGCGGTCAAGATAGCAACAGCCTGGTCACGAGCCTGGTTGAGGATGCGCTGAACAGCAGCATCAGCGCGATCGAGCGTCTGCGCGCCAATTGCATGATCTTGAACAATCTCACGCCCAAGGAAGACATGCTGTTCGCCAAGACCGAGATAGACAAGCCCAAGCTCGTCGCTCATACCCCAAAGGCCAACCATGCGTCGAGCGAGCTGGGTTGCCTCCTTCAAGTCGTTCTGGGCGCCGGTTGAGACTTCGTGGAAGACCAGTTCCTCAGCAGCTCGGCCACCCAACAGAACCGCCAAGCGCCCCATGAGTTGTGTGCGGGTATAGTTGAAGCGATCCTCCTCTGGCGTCTGCACGGTAACGCCAAGGGCATGGCCACGTGGCACAATGCTGATTTTGCGCAGCGGATCAGCACCCGGCGTGAAGTAGGCGACGACTGCGTGTCCAGCCTCGTGGTAAGCCACAGCGCGGCGCTCTTCCTCGCTCATGATCATCGAACGGGTGGTGCCAAGGATGATCTTGTCAAGCGCCTCATCAAAATCGCTGCGGTCGACCTGCTCCTTATTCTTGCGCGCAGCAATCAAGGCCGCCTCGTTGACGAGGTTTGCGAGATCAGCGCCAGAAAAACCCGGCGTAGCAGCGGCAAGTGCGTCAAGATCAACGTCCGGGGCGATCGGTAAGCCGCGAGCATGGATGCGCAAGATGGCCGCGCGGCCACGGCGGTCAGGCAGGCCAACGGTCACCTGGCGGTCAAAGCGGCCGGGACGAAGCAGCGCCGGGTCAAGTACGTCCGGGCGGTTCGTTGCTGCTATGACCACGACGTCTTGATGCGCCTCAAAGCCGTCCATCTCGACGAGCAATTGGTTGAGCGTCTGCTCACGCTCGTCGTTGCCGACACCGAGGCCAGCGAAGCGTTGGCGGCCAACAGCGTCCAGCTCATCAATGAAGATGATCGATGGTGCAGCGGCCTTGGCTCGGTCGAAAAGATCACGGACACGGCTTGCGCCGACACCAACGAACATCTCGACAAACTCTGAGGCGCTGACGCTAAAGAATGGTACGCCGGCCTCACCAGCGACTGCCCGCGCCAGCAGCGTCTTGCCAGTTCCTGGCGGGCCGATAAGCAGCACACCGCGCGGCAGGCGCGCGCCAATCCGGTGATACTTGGCCGGGTTCTTGAGAAAGTCAACCACCTGGGCAAGCTCAGCCTTCGCCTCTTCCTCGCCTGCGACATCAGCGAAGGTCACACGTGGGCGCTCAACATCGTAGACACGGGCACGGGAGCGGCCAAAGCTGAAGACGTTTTGCTGCCCTCGTGACAAGCTACGGCCGAGGAAGACGAGAAAGCCAACGACGAGCACGACTGGCACGACGAAGTTGAGCAATACATTCAGCAACGCCGTCGAACGGTTCGCATTCTCGGCTTGAATCTGAACGTTATGATTTTGCAGCAAGGTGACAACTTGACTCTCAACCCCTGGTGGTAGCACGGTACGGAAGCGATCGGTTCGAATAACATCAGATTGACTCGCACCCTCCGGCAACGGCGTGCTTGGCTGGTGAATTGTGCCGTTCACAATTTCAACAGTGCGAGTAAACATTCCAGTGATTGTGTCACCGCTAATGGTGACGCTCTTAACAAGCCCCTGGTCAACGGCCTGCGTGAAGGCTGAGTAGGTAATTGTTGGCTGGGGGCTATCACCAGAACGTGGCCCAATGAGGGCATAGACGTTCCAGACCAAGATCAGGCCTAGAATAAGCCAGAGCAGACCAAAGGGGCTGCTCACAAGGCGCTGCCAGAATGTCGATTTACCCGGGCGGTTTGGCCGCCGTGGGCGTTCAGGATCTTGCATTGCACTATCCCTCATTCGCCCCGCCTCGTGGCATCGGCCACGAGCGGAGAACATTTCGTGATGAATTGTACTTGGCGACGCGGCCAGACGTTGAAGCACGGAACGCACGAGGCAGCCGCGGAAATGCCGGCTGCCTCGCACGTGAGGAGGAGATGAGACTGGTGTGCACCGTTGGGGCGGGGGAGATTCCCCCGGCACCTGCTAGTATGCCACAGCGAGCAGGCGCTGTCCAGGTGACGGTTAGGGGAGGGCAAAGAGGACTGTACGGCTAGAACAGGCAAGGAAACTGCGGTTAGGGATTTGAAGCATCCGTGAGAGTAGCGATGAGCGCGGCGAGATCAAAATAATTGGCTTGACGGACAATAAGGCCGTCACGAACAGTAAAGAAGGCGGCCATTGGCTGGATGACACGCCGACCATTGTGGGTTGCGACGGTCATCAGTTCAACCGCAACGTGCTCACCGTCAGCGATGAAGGTCTGAATCGCACACCAGGTGTCGGGCCAGTAGCGTTCATTTGCTTCGAGCAGGGCCCGGAGCTGCGCCTTGCCATGCACTTCTTGTCCAGTCAATTCCGGGCCGGGCGACCAGAGGACAATGTCCTCAGCACAGTAGCGCAAGGCTTCCTCAATATCACCGCGGTTGAGTGCGGCCAGCACAGCGTGAACGACTTCACGGGGCGACTGAGGAGCGCAGCAGTCCATCGGCTACCTCGCAGGTGAAACAGTCACGACTATCTGGCCAGGCTGACAGACCACATCGTCAACACGGAGCTGACGAGCGGCTAACTCCTGCTGGAGAGCATCCGCAAGCATCTGAGCAATGGCATCAGCATCCACTGCAAGGCCAAGCGGGCCACTCAGACTGCTGTCAACCAGGACAATTGAACCATCTTGGGCAATGGGGCGAGCGTGGAAACGGGCTCCCAGCCCTGAAAACGTGAAAGAGATCGTTACGCCGCTTGGATCAATGACAGCATGGGGAGAGCGTGCTGGACCAAGCCTATCGGCGTGGGCAGCGAGTGCTTGGTTGAGCTGAGCTTCCGTAATCACAACTTGACTCACACCCGGCACAGGCGTAGCGGATGCAGCCACTGACGCCGCACGAGGCGTTGCCATCGTTGGCGTGCGAGCACCGGCGACAGCAGTGGTAGCTGGGGTCGCTGTCGCTGGCGGCGGGAGAAAGCGCCCGCTGAGCAAAGCAGCAAGAGCGAGCAGCAGGATCGCCGCAGTGACAAGCGTTGCTAAGCAGCCGATCACACGTTGTCCGGCTCGGGATTGACGCTCCCACCGCCGCGCGACCGGGTGAGCAGGGCGGGCAGTCGTGACTAGTGGCGCACCACAGGCGCGGCAGTGTGAAGCAATCGGCTGCTCAGTGCCACAAAACGGGCAGAGCATCATACCCCCTAGTGGGTCAACTTCTCTTGTGGCTAAGGATACCCCCACCACCTGGTAGACCATAAACCGAATTGGGTTGCTCAGGAGTAGGATAGAACGAGGATAGCCGTAGCATGCGGCCAACCTGGAGCATGGAGATTGATGACAGGCATACGATTTTGGGCTGGACTTGCCAGCGTGGTGCTGGTCAATATCGTACTCAGCGGCGACAACGCGTTGGTCATCGCGATGGCAGCGCGCGGACTGCCGCCACGACAGCGGCGCTGGGCGATGATCGCAGGTGGCGCAGCAGCGATCATCCTGCGGGTGCTGTTCACAGCGCTGGCAGCACTGCTGCTCACGATCCCGCTGCTGGAAGCTGGCGGTGGGCTCGTTTTGACCGGCATTGCAGCAAAGCTGTTGCGCGAGGAAGAAGGGACGCAAGTCGTCGATACGGCTGGCTCATTCCTGAGCGCTGTGCAGACAATAACGCTGGCTGACGTCGTGATGAGTCTAGACAATATGCTAGCCGTAGCGGGAGCGGCGCAAGGGAGCTTGCTCTTGCTGGGGTTGGGGCTGTTGCTCTCCATGCCACCAATTCTGATCGGCAGCGATGTACTAGCGCGGCTGCTCAACCGTCTGCCCTGGTTGGTCGCCGTTGGAGCCATCCTCTTAACAATTACGGGTGCACGGATGGTCGCCAACGACCCGCTCGTTGCCGCTCGCGTGCCAGATCCCCTTGCGACACCGTTCTTGATTGGGGTAGCGGTGGGGCTAACGGCATTAGCCTTTGTCCCTGCAATTTGGCGCTGGTGGCGTCAGCGGCGGACGGCAACGAGGGCCATAAGCCATCAAGCGCCGAGCCACGACTAAACGCATCGGCAACACGCTGACAGGTGCACGGCAGGTCACAGCGGGTATGTTTAGCTGGCGCAAGCCGGCCGCCCACACCTACGCAGCAGGGTAGCAAGAGGGCGGGGCAGGACCGGGGTTCCGGCCCGCCCCGATACGGGGGTAGAGAGGGGGAAAGAAGAGGTCGTCTGAGGCAGTTGCTGACCCAGGAGAGGTAATGTCTGGGCCAGAGCACTGGGGAAACAGCATCTGCCTAAAGCGTCGCTGATCCCAATGCGCAATGTTTAGTGTAGCGACATCGTCATCTGTTGTCTGTCGGGAAAAGTCAGACAGTTCCAACTTCTTGCCGATTTCGGCCATTGCAGCATACGAAACAGTCAATGGCGGCACGCGGTACAATTCTGCTGTCAACATGCCCACGGGCATGGGCAGTTGTTCCATGCCTGTGTGCCACAGTTGGAGAGGGGTGCATTCCGATGCAAGATGAAGCACGTCGTGATCCCTTTGGGGCCCGAGCCACGCTTGAGACACCCGAAGGACGCGTGACGTATTACCGGCTCGCTGCACTGGCCGATCATATCACCATCGGCCTGGAGCGACTGCCATATACCGTCAAAGTGCTGCTGGAAAACGTTCTCCGTTTGGCCGGCAATGGTCCATTTACGACTGAAGATGTCGAGCTTGTCGCTGGTTGGCAACCCGGCCCGAAACCTGCTCGCGAGATACCCTTCTTACCAAGCCGAGTGTTGCTCCAGGACTTCACGGGCGTGCCAGCCATTGCCGATCTCGCGGCCATGCGTGCCGCGGTGGCTCGCGCTGGCGGAGATCCGCAGATCATCAACCCCCTGGTTCCTGTTGACCTGGTGATCGACCACTCCGTGCAAGTTGACGCGTTCGGCACTACCATTGCCTTTCAGCGCAACGTCGAGCGCGAGTATGAGCGAAACCGCGAGCGCTATGCCTTCCTCCGCTGGGCGCAACAAGCCTTCCGCAACTTCCGCGTTGTGCCGCCGGGCACAGGCATTGTTCACCAGGTGAACATTGAATACCTGGCCTCAGTTGTGACAGTTCGGGATGAAGACGGCACGCCAGTTGCGTTCCCCGACACACTCGTCGGCACTGACTCGCACACGACGATGGTCAATGCCTTAGGCGTGCTGGGGTGGGGTGTCGGCGGCATTGAGGCTGAGGCGGCAATGCTCGGCCAGCCGATTACGCTGCTGCTGCCGCGCGTAATCGGGCTGCGGCTCATCGGCCAGCCTCCAGGTGGCATTACCGCAACGGACTTGGTGCTGACAGTGACGCAGCTCCTGCGCAAGGTCGGCGTCGTTGATACCTTTGTCGAAGTCTTCGGGCCAGGGCTGCGCTACCTGAGCCTGCCCGATCGGGCGACAATCTCGAACATGGCGCCAGAAATGGGCGCCACAGCCGTCATGTTCCCAATCGATGAAGAGACGCTCGGCTACCTGCGGCTGACTGGCCGGAGCGAAGCGCACGTGCAACTCGTTGAGACATATGCTCGGGAGCAGGGGCTGTTCCGCGAAGAAGGGGTTGAGCCAGTCTTCGACCAAGTTGTTGAACTCGACCTCTCGACGCTCGAGCCGAGCCTGGCTGGCCCACGGCGCCCGCACGATCGTGTACGGCTATCCGAATTGCGCCAGAGTCTACGCGCAGCATTCCCTGATCAGTTCCCTGAAGAAGCGGCAAACGCGCCCCAGCGCTTTGACTGGGAGGGCGGCGCGGTGAACGAGGCCGAAGCGCCAAGCGCGCCCTTGGTACCGGCTGACCCCCGCCCGAAGGTCGTCGACGTGCGGCTTGACGGGCAGCATGCCGAACTGCGTCATGGTTCGGTGGTGATTGCAGCGATCACCAGCTGCACCAATACCTCAAATCCTGCAGTAATGCTGGGTGCTGGTATCTTAGCCAAGAAGGCGGTTGAACGAGGGCTGAGCGTCAGCCCAGCGATTAAGACGAGCTTGGCCCCTGGTTCTGGCGTGGTAACGGCCTACCTGGAGCGGGCTGGGTTGTTGCCGTATCTTGAGGCGTTGCGTTTCCACCTCGTTGGCTACGGCTGCACGACCTGCATTGGCAACAGCGGCCCGCTCCCAGAACCGGTAGCGCAAGCCATTCAAGAGAATGAGCTTGTGGTCGCTGCAGTCCTGAGCGGCAACCGCAACTTTGAAGGGCGCATCCACCCGCTCGTGCGCGCAGCCTACTTGGCGTCGCCGCCGCTCGTGGTGGCCTTCGCATTAGCAGGCCGCGTTGATATCGACCTGACTCGGGAGCCGCTCGCACACGATCCGAACGGCGAGCCGGTCTATCTCCGTGACCTCTGGCCAACGCCGGAAGAAATCCGCGAGGCGATGTTGCAAGCTATCGCTCCCGAGTTGTTCGTCGAGCGCTACCGCAACGTCTTTGCGGGCGATGAGCGCTGGCGCAACCTGCCAGTCCCCACGGGTGCGCTCTACGAATGGGATCCGCAATCGACGTATATCCAGGAGCCGCCATTCTTCCAGAACCTCCCGCTTGAACCACAGCCGCTCACTGACATCGTTGGGGCACGGGTGCTCGCCTATCTTGGTGATTCAGTGACGACGGACCATATCTCGCCGGCTGGCTCGATCCCCGTTAACAGTCCAGCCGGACAGTACTTAGTCGGTCGGGGCGTGCCACCGAAGGAGTTCAACAGCTACGGTGCGCGCCGTGGCAACCATGAAGTGATGATCCGTGGCACATTTGCGAATATCCGGCTCCGCAATAAGCTAGCTGGTGGACAAGAGGGCGGCTGGACGCGCCACTTCCCCGATGGCGAGCTCACGACAATCTATGACGCGGCCATGCGCTATCAGGCAGAAGGTGTGCCGTTGCTCGTCGTAGCCGGCAAGGAGTATGGCAGCGGTAGCTCTCGTGACTGGGCTGCTAAAGGCACGATGCTGCTCGGTGTGCGTGCAGTACTTGCCGAAAGCTTCGAACGCATTCACCGCAGCAACCTGGTGGGCATGGGGGTGTTGCCGCTCCAGTTCCTGCCTGGGGAGAATGCGGAATCACTCGGGCTCGATGGCACCGAAACCTACACTATTACGGGCATCGCCGAGGGACTCGAGCCCAATAAGCGGTTGATTGTGCGCGCCGTGCGTGACGACGGCACCGCCCGCGAGTTTGCCGTCATCGCGCGTCTCAACAGCCCAACGGAAATCGAGTACTACCGGCACGGCGGTATCATGCCTTTCGTGCTCCGTCGTTTGCTCAAGGCCACGGTCCAGGCCTAGAGCTTGGCCATAGCCCGGCGGCAGGTGAGTGCGAGCAGTCACCGCTGCCGATGAGAGGACAGCACAATGCAGCTACAACTCCAGGCGCACACGAGCCAGCTCGCCAACGGGCTAACGGTTATCGTCCAGCCACTGCGGCGGGTACCGGTGGTGTCATGTTGGATCTGGTATCGCGTGGGCAGCCGCAACGAGCTGCCCGGTAAAACTGGCATCTCTCACTGGGTTGAACACATGCTCTTTAAGGGCACGCCACGGTTTCCACCGGGTAGCATCTTCCGAGAGGTGCAACGGTGGGGCGGCATGCTCAACGGCTTCACATGGATTGATTACACGGCCTACTTCGCGACGGTGCCCGTGCCTGCTCTCGATCTACCGCTCACCGTCGAAGCCGACCGCATGCAGCACGCTGTCTTCGATCCAGCTGAGGTCGAGCGCGAGCGAACAGTTATCCTTTCAGAACGCGAGGGAAACGAGAACCAGCCTGCAACGGCATTGCGAGAAGAAGTCGTTGCCGCCGCATTCCGCGCCCACCCCTATGGTCATCCAGTGATCGGCTATCGCGAAGACCTGCTTGCGCTCACCCGCGATGACCTTTACCAGCATTACCGAACCTACTACACACCAGGAAATGCCACGCTTGTGCTTGTCGGCGACGTCGACCCTGCGGATGTACTCGAGCGCGTTGCCCAGCGGTTTGGTGACATCCCTTCTGGAACGCCTCCGCCACCGCTGCGTGTACGCGAGCCAGAGCAACTTGGCGAGCGACGGGTGCGTGTGCGGCGGCCAGCACCAGCGCCGATCCTGTTGCTTGCCTGGCGGGCGCCGGAAGCGACGCATCCAGACACGCCAGCAATGGCGATGCTCGATCTGGTGCTCTCTGGCGCAGCACCGCTGGGATTTAGCGGTGGCGGTGGCATGGGACGTAGCTCGCGGCTCTACCGTGCGCTCGTTGCCAGCGGATTGTGCAGCCAGGCAGGGTCGAGCGTGGCGCTCTCCATTGATCCATTCCTGTTCACGGTCTCAGCCACGCTCACCCCAGCCGCTGAGCTGGCCCGTGTCGAAGAGATCGTGTGGAATGAGTTAGAGAAGCTGCGTCAGGAACCAGTCAGCGCCGCTGAGCTGGAACGAGCCCAGCGCCAGCTGGAAAGCCAGTTTGCGCAAGCGGCTGAACAGACAACGACGATGGCCTACTTCCGTGGTATGCTCGCGACAGTGGCTCCAGGCTGGACCCCTGAACAGTGGCGCGACGCCTTACTCCGCGTGACACCTGAGGATATCCAGCGCGTCGCCGACACGCACCTTCGGCCGGAGCGTTGCACTGCCGGTTGGCTCGAGCCGGCTGATAGGCCGGCGCCGTACCACAATGGTGCATCGCCATCATCGAGCATGGAAGTCGGCGGTCCCGTACCTGCACAGTGGTACACTGGTGGCACTTCGCCCAGCGTCGTTCTCCCGGCGGCACACCTATCACTCACGAGCCAGTCGCTTTCCAATGGTTTGACAGTTGTCAACCACTATGACCCGCAAAGCGAGCTGGTTGTGTTGGCCTTACGCTTGCCTGCTGGCGCTGCACGAGATGGTGAACAGCCCGGACTCGCCCACCTGACCGGCCAGCTCTTGGCCCGTGGTACCGCCCAGTGGGACGAAGCCGCATTGAACGAGCGCCTTGACCAACTGGGGGCTGCGCTGAGTGTCGGCGTTGGCCGTGATGCCGTCGATATTGTTGCAAGCGGCCTGCGCCGTGATGCAGCTGCGCTCGTTGAACTGCTTGCGGCTGTCGTCCGCACCCCAACATTCCCGGAAGACCAACTTGAACGGGTGCGCACCCAGGTGCTCACCCAACTGCGCCTCGCCGAGCAGAATACGCGCGCACAAGCCGACGCTCTCCTCCGAGCGAGCGTCTACCCACCGGGACACCCATACCACCACCGGGTCATCGGTACCGCTGAGACGTTGCGCCAACTCGACCGAGAAGCGCTTGTTGCATTCCACGAGCGCATGTATCGACCTGCCGGAGGCATTTTGGCTGTTGCAGGAGGGCTCTCGGCTGCGACAGCACTGCAACTGATCGAGCGTCATTTCGGCGATTGGCAGGGAACGGTGACACCGCTGAGCATTCCACCGGTTACTCCACCGGTCGAGATGCTGCGACGGCACGAGTATCTGCCGGGTAAAAGCCAGGCCGACCTGGCGATTGGTCTGCCCGTTATTCCTCGGTCACATCCGGACTTTGAACCGCTCCGGCTGGCTAATGCCGTGCTCGGGCGCCTTGGCATGATGGGGCGAATCGGCCAGCGCGTGCGCGAGCAACTAGGACTCGCCTATTACGCGAGCAGTAGCCTTGATGCCGCACTCGGCCCAGGCCTATGGCATGCAGCTGCGGGTGTCAACCCAGCCAATGTCGAACAAGCGCTCGAGGCAATCCTCGATGAAGTTTCCCGTCTCCGGGCCGAGCCGCCGAGCAGCACCGAACTTGACGATGTACGCACGTCGCTGGTTGGCGGAGCGCTGCTTGCGCTTGAAACCAGCGGTGCGATCGCGGGCTTGGCACTTGACCTGATGTTCTACGGTCTCGGCCTGGATTACCTGGAGCGCCTACCGGAGATGCTCGCCGCATTCACGCCAGAGGATGTGCGCGCTGTTGCCGAGCGATATCTTGATCCAACACGGATGGCAATTGTCGTCGTTGGACCACCTGACAGTGAGACAAACCCGCCAAATCCACCAGTGGCATAATCCAGATGGAAACGCGAGCCCCTGCTCTTGACGCAGGGGCCACCGAGCAGGTCGCGGTGAGCAAGCACTTGTGCAGGTGCTCACCGCCAGTATGAAGGAGCAGCAGGGAATGGCGGAGAGCGTCTACACTGTCTTCTGGCTCTATAAGGCGACGACACCGTGGTTCCAACTTCCCGTGGAAGAACGTGCGCGTGCGCAGCGTCAGGTCACTGACCTGCTGGCTAGTGCTGGACCAGTGTCGCTCCGTGGGGCATATTCCAGCATTGGCTTCCGTCCGGATGTTGACCTTATCCTCTGGCTCTATAGCCAGGATGTCGATGCACTACACGACGTTGCTATTGCGCTCCAACGTGTACTCGCCCCCCGTGGTGTTGAGCAGCGGTATGCCTACCTTGGTGTCGCAGCGACATCCCAGTATGACCCAACGCACGGCCCAGCTTTTCTCAAGGGCGTGCCGCCCAAGCGTTACTTGAGCGTCTACCCATTCATCAAGACGCCGGAATGGTACCTGCTGCCCTATGAGGCACGCCGCGACATGATGATCGAGCACGGACGGTTGGGTGACGAGTTCCCAACAGTCTTGACAAATACTGTTAACTCGTTCGGTGTGCAAGACCAAGAGTTCATTGTCGCGCTTGAGGATGATGATGTCGCAACGCTGGTTGCGATGGTACAGCGGCTTCGGGCAGCTGAAGTGCGCAAGTACACCAAGGTTGACACACCAATCTTCCTTGGTGTACGTAAGGAACTCGAATCCGCGCTCGCCGCATTACTCTAGCGTGCTCGGAGGCCCGCCAACACGGCAACAAGCGCACCGGTCGCTGTTGCGACGAGGTTCACAAGATCGTTGTCAAGCCAAGGCAAGCCGCGCTGATAGTGCGTTGGAGTGCCACAGCGGTGGATACGCCGCTCGGTTGGGCGTTGGCAGCGAGGGCACCAACGTACCACCTGAAGCGTAGCGCCAAGCAAGCTATCGACCATCATCCCGGCCCACCCGGCGATGGTTAGTACCAACAGCGAGTGAGCGCGCGGGCGAGGGAGTACTGGTGCAGCGAGCAGCGCGACCCAGCCTGCACCAGCAAGCCCACCAAGCATGCCGACGCGTGTGACCCCACCAGAGGTGCCAGGCGGTACCAGCTGGCCAGTCGTGATCAGTCGTGGAGGACGGGGACTAAGAACGCCAAGTTCAGTTGCCCATGTATCTGCTGCTGCAGCGGCAATGCTGCCGAATGCGGCCAGGGCAAGGGTCCTAGCACGGCGCGGTTGGACTGCGGACAGCAGTGCAAGTCCGCTTGCCACGCCACCGTTGGCTAGCACCTGTGTCCAATTGCGCTCGGCTCCGCGTTCGACGATATCCATAAGCGCCACTTTTCGCTGCCGTCCGAGCGCGGAGAGCGCACTTGAGGCAACAAAGAAGCCAACCATTGGCACTGCCCAGCCGACACCGCCGCCAACGGTCACACTTGTCCCCACGCCGATCGCTGCCAGGGCACCATCCCGCGTGAGTGTGCGGCGGCGGACACTCACGCTTGCGATCAGGCTACTTAACACGAGGCCAGTAGCAAAACGCCAGCGAGCAGTGCGTGGCCAGAGCCGCGGCGCCGTGAGCAAGGCGTGAGGAGGGACCACTGAACGGCGCACGGCACAGCCGAACATTAGCATTCCTCATCTCGTTGTCGGCGGAGAGAAGAGGAGTCGTAATTCGTCAGGCAAGATTTCGAAGACATACCCGGCGACTTCAACATATGCTGGACTACTAATCTCGCCGAAGTGCACAGTAACGCGTTCCCCCTCAAGCGTAAAGGTGCGACTGGCTTGAGGAGCGAAGGGATGGCGCGGGTTATCGTGAACATGGCGAGTGCCGCCAGCCATCTCAACCGCCTGCTCAGCCAGTCGGCGCGCTGTTGCCTCGTCCAGGGGCATTGTCTTCTCCTTCCGCTGGGCACTGCACCCAATCGAGAGTCTGCCACAGCCAGCGACACCATGCAGTTGTCGGCATTCGTGCGAACAGGTCAACGCTGCGGTACAATAGATATAGCACGCCCGAACGAGGGGCTGTGTGCTGCCCCTGGTGAGCTTTGGCGTGTCGATGATCGAGAACAAGGCTCGTATACATCGAACGGCTCAGGGCAAGGGCAGTAAGCGTCGTGAACAATCACGCAGGCACAGCCCGAGCAGCGTTTAGCATGCGAACACTTGATGACGACGGACGAAGCGCTGCGCCAGCGTGCTAACCAACCACAATGCGTGGTGTAAACTACACAGGGTGTGCAAGATGGGCTGGTAGCTCAACTGGTAGAGCAGCGGACTTTTAATCCGCGGGTTGTGGGTTCGAGTCCCACCCGGCCTACCACAAGCAATCAAGGAAATCGTCCTAGGGCCATCCCGGGACGATTGCGTTTGACGACCATTCTGACGACCAACCGACTTCCCGAGTGCGCGCTTCGTGGTTGCTCTCCCACGCCAGCAGGACAAGGAAACTCGCTCAGTAAACCTGGGCGCGTTTCGCGTCTGACTGGCAAAGGGAAACAGTACAGTAGGATGAGAGAAGTTACCTTAGGAATACTTCTGAGGCAATTTTCTTCTCAGCTTCAGCTAACTTCCAGGCACGAAGCTGGATAATGAAGCGGAATACGAGCGTACTGCAGGACTCGCATGCCATCGTACGGCCGGCTTAATGCGTTAGCCATCATCCGGGGAACAGGCAGCCATTGTCACTCGCCATCAACGATGGCATGTCCTCGCACGAACCATCATGAGGATAATTAGGAAGCATGTTGCTGAAGTCTCAGAGAGCAGTTGAGCACGCAAAACAAGCAAGCTGTATTGCAGTTCAAGCGCTTGCAACGGTGCCATGCGGGGAAGGAATTTTCCCATAGCCCGTCTGGTCGAATTTCCTTGCTGCAATTCCCGCCGCTCCGTTGAGGCTTCTGAGCAAAACTAGGCTGACCGGCACCTCGTCAGGAAAGGCTCAGCAGAACCACGCTCGCTGAATGTCCAAAGAAGAGAGGCAAGCGGTGGCTGACTCCATCCGTCACCACCGCTTGCCTCCATAGAATTTCCCGGACAAAAGACAATGTGATATGCATCACTGCGGAGACATTGATATTCTTGACACCCATGGCCGCTATTAAGCAAGAGAGCGTGCGCCTCGCTGCAAGCGCAGCATGACTCCACATCACAGCAGAGGGATAGTGTGCAAGGCCAGCGCTACCACGGCTGATAGGAAGGGCTCCACTCCGGGAACCAGCGACGCATTATCGCTCGATCATCTCGCTCTTCCCACGACACTGCTTCGGCGATGGCTGCTAGCTGTGCTAAGGCATCAGGATTGAGCGTTACCCCCAGTCCCGGCCCACTGGGCACTGTCACGGCACCATCCTCGAACACAAACCGTTCGTTCACAATATCCCAGCCCTCTTGCCAGGGATAATGGGTATCACTGGCAAAGGTCAGCTGCGGCAGCGCCGCTGCAAGATGCACCATCGCGGCGAAGGAGATGCCAAGATGGGTGTTTGAATGCTGGGAAAGCCCTAGGCCAAATACGTCGCAAATCCACCCCAGCTGAACTGAGGCACGAAGCCCGCCCCAGGCATGATGGTCAGCGAGAATAATCTGCACTGCTCGCTTGGCAATCGCTTCCGGTAGATGGGCAAAGGCTGTCACACACATGTTCGTCGCCAGTGGCAGACGCGTCTGCCGTGCAACTTCGGCCATCGCGTCCATCCCAGCAACCGGATCCTCGTAGTACTCAAGCCCAAGCTCCTCCAACACCGGCGCCAGCCGAATCGCTGTTTCGACTGACCAGCCACCGTTTGGATCAATCCGTAACTGCACCGTTGGACCAAATCGCTCGCGCAGTAGCCGCAGCGTCTCCACCTCCAATTCCGGCGATAAGACGCCGCCTTTGAGCTTTAGCACACGAAAGCCATACCGCGTGACGAATTGCTCCGCTTCAGCAACCATGGCCTCTGGCGTTAAGACAGCATCTGACCAGGCAAACAAGCCAAGTGGACCGGTCGGCTTCGGTTGTCCAACGGGAGTCTCAAGCCAGTCGTCCGGCGTTGCAAATTTGTAGAACAGATAGGCCGAGAACGGCACACGCTGCCGTACTGGGCCCCCAAGAATTTCGGCGACTGACCGGCCCGTTGCCTTGCCGATGATGTCGAGGCACGGAACCTCAAAGGCGCTCAAGATTCTCGGCCGGTCAGCAAACCGCAGACGTAGTTGCTCGAGGTGAAACGGATCGAGGCCGCACACTTCCGCTGCTGCGGTCTCGAGTTCTTGCTGAAACCGCTTGCCCCCAGGCATTTCCCCAAGCCCCACCAGGCCATCGTCCGTCTCGAGCTGGATGATCGTTCGCAAGGCGTAGGGCTGGTGGCAGCCAACAACGTTCCGCAGCGGCAAATCCGGAACTGCAATAACCGTTGTTGTGACAGAACGAATTCGCATGGCCTCCCCTTCTTCACTTCATGGCTTTGATAACGCTGTCTCTTTGGCTGTCACAAACTCCAGCAACGCTGGTATGCCGTCCTCAACGGCTCGAAGGGCTCGTCGAATCGCTGGCACAATGTCCCCCGGCTCCGTCACGCGCTCTCCATACCCACCCATTGCCCGAGCAAAGTCAGCATAGTTGCCGCTGATGTCCGTCGCCCGGTATTTCTCGGTCGAGACTGGCATGATCGGGATCTCAGTCGCCATTGCAGCGTTGTTGAGCAGCACTGAGAGGATCGGGATCCGCTCGCGTACCGCTGTCTCAAAGTCCATGCCAGTCATGCCGATCGCCGCATCCCCCCAAACGTTGACGCAGAGCTTTTCGGGACGCGCGAGCTTGGCTCCCATGACTAACCCGAGGCCATACCCTAGCTGGGTCGTTTTGCCCCAGCCTAAGTAGCTGAGCGGCGTCCGGCTTACCCAGAACGGTGTTAACTGATCACGTGGGTTGCCAGCGTCATGGGTGATGATCACGTCCAGCTCACCAATGGTCTGGAGCAGATCCCAGATAACACGGTATGGCGAAAGTGGCGTCTCATCACTGGTAAGCTTCGGCATCCATTGTGCCAGCCACGCCTCACGCACCCGCCGCACTTCATCAGCAACAGTCTCAAATCGCCCACGCGGCTTGCCACCCAATCGATCACCGACTGCCTCAAGCAAGGCCTGTAGCGTTAACTTCGCATCGCCAACTAACGCGTCAGCAAGTGGTACGTCCTTGTTCAGGTCAGCCGGGTCAAGCGTTGCCTGGATCACCCGCTTACCGCCGGGTAGCCGCACGCCATACTCTGTTTCAGAGAAGCTACATCCGATACCGAAGATGAGATCTGCCTGTCGCAGAAAGTGACTGACCGTTGCTGGGTAGGCACGTCCACCAGCGCCAAGTGCAAGCGGATGGTCTTCTGGGAATGCACTCTTGCCGGGCAAACTCGTCATCACTGGTGCCTCGAGCAACTCAGCCAGCGCCTGCAACTCACCCCAGGCCTGGGCGTAGTGAATACCTTGTCCAGCGTAGATTACCGGCCGCTCCGCTGCGACCAGTTGCGCAGCGACGCGGTCGACATCCTGCAAGTCCGGGCCATAGCGGAAGCGCACTGGTGGCTGGTAGTCCCAGCCGGCGGGCACGTCTTCGTCCATGACATCGCGGGGAATTTCAACAAGCACCGGTCGTGGACGGCCATTCTTTACCTGCGTGAACGCTCGCCGCAGGACACTGGGCGCAGCGGTCGGCACGATGACCTGTTCAGCCCACTTCGTAATATGCTGATAATTTAAGAAGGCATTGAAGTTCGGCGGGACTTCAGCAAGATGGCGCGGAAACCCTTGCGGGAAGACGACAATTGGCACAGACTCCGAATATGCCTGTGCCACTGCACCAAAGGCGTTTTCAGTTCCTGGCCCACGTTGCATGGCGAAGACACCAATCTGCTGTCCCGAGCTCACCCGGCTGACAGCGTCGGCCATGTGCACACCCACGCGCTCTTGCCGCACAATCACGGTGCGGATATCAGCTTGTGCTGCTGCTTCGATCAACTCATTGACTGGATAAGCGAAGAGCCAGCGTACCCCTTCGCGCTTCAGAATCTCGGCGACAACCTCGGCGACCCGCATTGCCCCTCCTTGTCGCTCAACCACTAACTGCTGGTTGCCGGGGCATTGTAGCACTGGAGCGGTTTTCCGTGTCCATGCTTGCCCGTACTTTTAGTGCAGCAGAACTGGATCGGGCGTGTTTAACACAAAGGCAGCCAAGGCGCAGCGCGCGCCTTATAGCTCCCCAACCTGAGCACATGTGCTCAGAAATGGATGCCAGATTGCCCCGCACCTAAACAACGGCAACGGACTGTTGCATGGAGAAGTTCGGCAGTGTGACGCGTGGCACGGCGGATCACACAAGCGGGAAGTGTCAGAGCCCCTCTAACATTGTGCCGGCGACTCCAGAGCGTTACGCCTCAACAGGAGTTGGCACCTGGCGCTGGCCGCGGAAGAGTACTGCCAAGGCAACTAGTCCGGCGACAAACGCGAGCACGGCCACCACCTGCGCTTCCTGCAGCCCCCAGAACCAGATCCGCTCCTGCCGTACAAAGCTGATGAAGAAGCGGCCAAACGAGTAGAGCACTGCGTAGGTTGCCGCCAAGGTGCCAGCCGGCACTGGCCGTCGCCGTAGTCGCCAGATGACCGCAAAGACCATCAGGTTCACCACAATATCGTAGAGCGGGTAGGGATGTGTCGGCACACCGAGGAGATCAGCAGGCAAAAGATCCTTGGGATTCGTATAGGTAAACGTGATCGGGCAGCCATGCAGGCAGGGCCCACCCCAGGCATCGCCATTCACCGTGCAGCCAAGCCGGCCAATCGCCTGTGCCAGGAGCAATCCCGGGACGACGGAATCAAGCAGGGGCGCCAGTGGCTGCCGAAAGATTCGGCTCAGCATCACGATAGCCACAAAGCCACCAAAGACTGCGCCGTAGATCGCCAGCCCTCCTTCATTGACCGCGAGTGCTTCGAGCGGATGGCCAATGAAGTAGTCGATGTGGTCGAGGACAAAGAACAACCGGGCACCGATAATGCCACCGATCACGGTCACCAATGCCCACGTGTCGTAATTGGGCAAAGCGATCCCGCGACGTCGCAACTCCCGTGCTGTCAGCCACACTGCCACCAGAATTCCAAGGGCAGTGAATAGGCCATGCCATGTCAGCAACAGCGGGCCGATCTTAGCAATATCCGGATCGATACCAATACGAATATTCACGAGGCCTTTCCTTTCTGAGACTAAGTCTCAAGACTGATCTAGCCCGGAGTATAGAGCGTGACGCTCTCGATTGCAATCCATGGCGGCTGCCCCGTTCTCCCACCCGGTGCAGCGTTGCGAAGCTCAATCGCAACAGCTTGGCCTTCGCTGCCGGCTGGGAACGTCAGGACCCAACTCACGCGATCGCTCTTCTCATTGCTCAGCGGCGTCCCTTGCCACACCACCTGGTTATTCACGACGAGTTGTAACGGTATACCAGGCTGGCTAGCCAGCCCGGTCAGCTCAATCGCGAGAACCCGCGGCACGTTTTCCGTAGGGAGGGGCAGGCGTGCGCTGTTCTGTCCCGAACCGGCCCCAAAGAGAAAAGCTGCATCCTGTAAAGACTTCGGGATACCTGGCAACGCACCATCCCGCGCGGGAACATACGCACCAAGCTGGGTTGGCTTCACATCAATTTTCTTGAATCCAGGCAACCCCCGGCCAGGAAGGATGGTATCGATGCCAGGCACGATGCCTGGAACTGGTACAGCCAACGAGGGAGGCGGCGCAGGTGTCGGCGTTGGCGGTGGCGGAGGCGTCGGTGTCGGGCTCGGCGGCATGGGTGTGGGCGTCGGTGGGGGTGGCGTCGGTGTTGCCGTCGGTGCTGGCCGCGCCGTTGGCTGCGCGGTCGCAGTCGGCTGAGGCGTAGTCGGTTTCACGGTTGGGATCACCCCAGCCTGGGCAGAACGTGGCGTTCCGACAGGAGTCGGCGTTGGGCTTAGGCGATCGCTATCAGCAGCCACGGCAAATGCGAGCAGCATTACCAGTACGAGGAAGGCAACACCACCAGCGAGCAAGAACGAGCGCCAGCGATTCCGCGATCGAACACGGCGTGTTCGCACCCAGCCACTTGTCGGCCAACGGAGCCGCCCCTGCACGGCCGCCTCAAGCGCCGCGGCCATCGCCTCTGCTGAACGGTAGCGCTCCTCAGGAGCTTTGGCCAGCGCACGGAGAATGACGGCCTCCACGGCTGGGGGGATTGCTGGGTTGAGTCGACGCGGCGGCAGCGGCTGGGCATGTACATGCTGATACATGACCTCGACCGGCGATTGGCTAGTGAACGGCAGCTGCCCCGTCAATAATTCGTAGAGGATAATGCCGGCAGCATAAAGGTCAGCAGCTGGCGTCACGGGTTTCCCGAGTGCTTGTTCCGGTGCCATGTAGGCCGCCGAGCCAAGGATTGTTCCTGTCTCAGTCGCACCAGGATCGCGGACCACGCGAGCGATACCAAAGTCCGTGAGTTTCGCCCGTCCTGCGCGGTCGATCAGGACATTCTGTGGTTTGACGTCACGGTGCACAATTCCTGCCTGATGGATCGCTGCGAGCCCCTGAAGCAGATCGCCCATAATCCGCGCTGCTTCTTCAAGTGGCAAACGGCCACGTTGCCGGATAAATTGCTTGAGGTCAATGCCATCGACCCATTCCATCACCAGGAAACGCCGGTCCTTGTCAACGCCAGCGTCATATACCCGGACCACATTCGGATGGGTAACAGCAGCTGCAGCCCGGGCTTCGCGCTCAAAGCGGGCAAGGTCAGCCGGATCCGTTAGTGCAGCAGGATGGAAGAGCTTAATTGCGACGCGGCGGCCCAGGGCCAAGTCTTCAGCTACGTAGGTTGTTGCGGTGCTGCCTGCCCCCAGCCGCTGGAGGAGACGATAGCGACCGGCGAGCACCTGGGGGCTTTCAACATGCATGTGCCAACTCCATCACAGCGAGCATCTCGCCCTGACTGCCCAGGGGGATTGTACGCGTCAAGCGCCGCCCGGCCCAACTCTCCGCTTACCACTCCTCGACACTGATGCCCAAAAGGACGTTGTCGATCAGACGGGTTGTCCCCACCCTGGCAGCCAGCGAGAGCAGCGCCGGTCGGTCAACCGTGTCTAATTCGTCCAGTGTCTTAGCATCAGCTACGCTTACATACTCAAGCTGAATGCCAGGAGTCGCCGCCAGGTGGGCACGTACGAGTGCACGCAGCGCCTCTGCGTCTCGCTCTCCCGCGTGGTAGCGCGCTTCGGCAGCGAAGAGTGCTTGGGGGATCGCTGCAGCAATCTCCCGTTCAGTCGGTGAGAGATACACGTTGCGACTGCTCATTGCTAGCCCGTCCGGCTCACGTACTGTCGCCACGGGAACAATCGTTACTGGTACATTCAGGTCAGCGACCATACGACGGATTACTAATACCTGCTGGGCATCTTTTTGCCCAAAGTACGCGCGTGTTGGCTGAACGATATTGAACAACTTGGCCACGACGGTCGCGACGCCACGGAAATGCCCCGGTCGTGCAGCACCTTCCAATCGCTCACCGATTGGCCCCACAGCGATGAAGCTCGCAAACCCAGGCGGATACATCTCCTCCACACTTGGCGTGAAGACCAAATCGACGCCTTCACGGGCCAGCAACGCGAGATCACGGGGAATATCACGCGGATAGCGGGCATAATCTTCCTGTGGGCCGAACTGGGTTGGATTGACAAAAATGCTCACTGCTACGACCGGATTCTCTGCCCGAGCGCGGCGCACTAACGCAAGGTGCCCCTCATGTAAATAGCCCATCGTCGGCACAAAACCGACTGCCTTGAGATGGTGCTGTTGCCGCCAGGCACGGACAGCGGCAACCGTCTCAGCGACCTCCATCAGGCAACTCCCCTCGCTGGACATGCTCGGCCTGCACCTCGGCAACGAGCGCTGCCAGCTGCGCTTCGTCGACATCGCGCGGCAAGCCGAAGCTCTGCTCGGCTGTTGGGAATGTGCCCGCCCGCACGTCCTCTGCATAACGGCGGAAGGCATCAGTGATCACATCGGCGAGTTCGGCGTAGGGCTTGGCATGCCGTGGCAATGACCCCGGCAGCAGATGCAGCAGATCGGTGACGACCTGCACTTGACCATCGCAGTCTGGCCCAGCACCAATCCCAATCGTTGGCACCGTAAGCATGTGTGTCAGCGCCCGGGCAACTGGTGCGGGAATAAGCTCGAGGACAAGAGCGAACACACCAGCGTCTTGCAATGCGAGCGCGTCGCGGAAAAGCTGGCGAATTGCGGTGGGCGTCTTGGCCTGGAGGCGAAAGCCGCCAAGCTGGTTGACCGATTGGGGTGTCAGCCCAAGATGTCCCATGACGGGGATGCCCGCCTGCACGAGCCGCGCTACAGTGGGGGCAATGGCTGTACCCCCTTCGAGCTTCACCGCCTGGGCGCCACCTTCCTGAATCAGCCGTCCCGCGTTACGCAGCGCATCCTCGGGCGTAACCTGATAGGTCAGGAAGGGCATATCAGCAACAACTAGCGCCCGTTCACTGCCGCGAACGACTGCCTGCGTGTGGTGCAGGATCATCTCAAGCGTGACCGGTAACGTCGTCGCGAAACCGAGGATGGTCATACCAAGCGAATCGCCAACCAGCAGCATCGGTACACCAGCCTGGTCAGCCAACCGTGCCGTTGCGTAGTCATAGGCTGTCAGCATGGGAATACGCTCGCCACGCCGCTTCATCGCTTGAATTTCAGCGACGGTCACCCGCATCTGCTTGCTCCTCTCTCGCTGCCGCCTCCAGAAATGCTCGCACTGCGGCCACGGCCGCTAATCGCTCTGGCTGTCCCGTCGCTCGCGCCTCGGCCACGGGAATAGTCGCCTTTGCCAACGCGAGATAGGCCTCGCGTGCCAATGGCTCATCTGCCAGCACCGCGAGATGCCGCCTCAATGTCTGTTGATCACCTCGAGCAATCGGACCGGTCAGTGCATCGGGGAGGCCGATCCGTGCCAGATTGTCTACGGTGCTGCGCAGGAGCGGCAAGAGACGCGCAAGGGATTCGTCTGGCGAGAGGCCCACGTGCTGCAAGAGCTGAACCGCAATTGCCACTGACGACACGACATAATTCGAGGCGAAGACCGCGGCAACATGATAGCGCGGCCAGTCAGCAGACGTTAGCCGGAGCGGCTGACCACCAATCGCCTGGGCCATTTGCACAAGCGTTGTCGCTAGCGGCTCAGGCGCTTCAATTGCAATAGAAACGCCAGCCAGTGGCACGGAGCCACCAGCAAAGGACTGCAATGGGTGAAAGACACCGGTCTGTGCACCAGCGGCTTCAGCAGCAGCGAGGGGAGCCCGGCCCAACGCGCCACTACAATGCACGACGGCGTGAGCTGGCGTCCAGCGCAACGCTGTGCATACTAGCTCAATCGCGTCGTCAGGCACTGCGAGAAAAACGACTGCAGCCTGGTCGACGACTGCTTGTGGCGTATCTACCGCATGACAGCTAGGCAGGCACGCCACAAGCGCTGCTGCTCGCTCAGCATGCCGACTCCAGACAGCGCGTACTGGGTATCCTGCGGCTGCCAATGCGGGCGCTAGCGCCGATGCAACAGCACCTGCGCCGATCATCCCGATGACTGGCAACCTGGACGCACGCTCCCCCTCCATCGTTTCCCCTGGTTCACCCCGGGTTTACCGAGACTAGCCTATTGACGAACCGGCTTAGCAACAACGATGAGTCGATGGTCGTCGATACCATAGGGCCAACAGGTGACCAGTGTAACGCGTTCTTCCGGCATCGGGGCTAGGAACATCCCCGTCGCAAGGCGCTCTTGCAACGGTACCCCGACCTCCTTACGGTAGTGAATCTCCTCCACCCGGTACGTAAACTGCTGGCCACTGGCATTGGTCAGAATCACCAGATCGCCGATTTTCACATGCTCGAGATTGCGGAAGACCTCGCCCTTCCAGTCGTCATGCCCCGTGATGACGATGTTGCCACCCTCGCCAGGATTCGCTGACGTGTTATTGTGTCCAGCAGCATAGTCAGCCACGCGCCATTGGATCACTTGCTGCCCATCGATCGTCACGACGTCATAGCCAACCTCGACGACCGGCGCATCGATTCTGACTGAAGGAATCTGAATATGCGTTGGTGGTGGCATCTTGGGTTTCGGCGTCGGCGTAGCTGGCGCAACTGTTGGAGTTGGCGACGGTGGCGCTGGTGTCACTGTAGGCGTCGTTACGCCTGGCGACGGTATCAGGGCAACAGTCGTTGGACTCGGCGTCGCTTCAGACCCCAATGCTTGTAGCGGTGCTGGCGGCTCGGCAGCTGGGGCTGGAGAGGTTGACGTTGCGGTGGACAGTATCGTTGGACTGGCCAGCACTTGGTCAGGCGGGGCCACAGCCCGCCGCGGCTGCGTTGCAGCAATCGCAAAGGCTGCGCCGAGCACCATCAAGCCGAGCATGATCAGAATCGTGCTCAGGCTTACTTGACGGCTCGACGGGGCTGGCTGCATGACATCCTCGCTTTCAGCATCCAGTATGTTCGCTCGCTAGTTGTAGAGTATACGCCGCTGTGGCATCTGGCGGAGCACTTGCCTCAGCCCACAGTCGGATGCGATACTCGAGCCAGCACACGCACAAGTACAAGTGGGAGGGACGGCCATGGCTGCACGGGCATA
Organism: Thermorudis peleae; assembly: GCF_000744775.1. Lineage (NCBI taxonomy): Bacteria > Pseudomonadati > Thermomicrobiota > Thermomicrobia > Thermorudis > Thermorudis peleae. Next base: position 574,205 of record NZ_JQMP01000001.1, read on the forward strand.
CGTTCTCGTCCGCACCGAGGTTGGCAAAGCCAAAGCCGTCAAAGAGGCACTCCAGCGACTGCCCGGTGTCGCTGCCGCCGACATTGTGACAGGCGACTACGACCTGATCGTCGCCATCGAGCAGGCCACACCAGAGGAACTTGGCCGGCTGGTCATGGAACAAATTCACGGCGTTCCCGGTGTTGCCGCAACCAGCACGCACGTGGTCGTTGGGTAATGATCCTTGCCGAAACCGGGGCAGGCGCAGTACCGTAAAATGGGCGAAGCGGCCAGTCGTCAGGCCAATAGGAGGAACCGAATAGAAAGGAGGAGATGGTGGTCCTGGCCGATGCGCTTGTCCCTCGCGGATGGCGTGCTACACCAGCACTCCAAACGGTGAGCAGCGTTGTCCTCGTCGTTGCTGCTAGCCTCCTCACAGCACTAGCAGCGCAAGTGACCATCCCACTGCCCTTCACGCCAGTACCGATTACCGGGCAGACTTTCGCAGTTCTCCTCGTCGGCGCAGCTCTCGGCAGCCGTCGTGGGGCAGCTAGTCAACTCCTCTACCTTGCTGAAGGGCTCGCAGGGATGCCAGTCTTTGCCGGCGGCAAGGCTGGGCCAGCGGCATTGCTCGGCCCGACTGGTGGCTACCTCGTCGGCTTCATCGCTGCTGCGTTTGTGACTGGATGGCTCGCGGAGCGAGGTTGGGATCGACGCGTGCTCACCGCAGCATGCGCGATGGTGCTCGGCAACCTCACCATCTACCTCTTTGGGGCAACCTGGCTTGCTACATTCACCGGCCTGGCGAAAGCCTTGACCCTTGGCGTGCTGCCATTCCTGCCGGGAGACGCACTCAAGATCGCCCTTGCTACGGCGCTGCTGCCGAGTGCCTGGCATGTAGTGGCCCTCGCTGGGCTGCCGCGGGAACGCTAGCTCGCTGCCAGTCGCGCCTGGGCCTGTTCAACGGCGGCCGCGAGCATTGCAAGCGCAGTGCTGAGTTGCTCGCGGCCGTCCGGATGAAGTGTTGCCGGGTCGAGTGCCGCCAGGCGCTCGGCAACCTGGCGAAGTTCAGCAGCCAACGCCGCAACCGCTGCCGCTGGCTCCGTACCAACTTCGGTACGCCCATTTGCCCGGTGGCGTGCCGTGCGCGCAGGCGCAGCTGATGGCGGTTGAGTGCGGAGCCGGTCGCGAAGCGTGCGTAGCTGTGTCTGCAGCGACTCCGGCGTATGCAAGGCAAGGCTTGACTCCTCACGTAACGCACGAGCAAGTTGCTCGATCTCCCGCTGCTCAAGCTGCTCCTCGACAGTGAGCTGGGCCAAAGCGACCTGCGCTGGCTCTGGCAAGCCGTGGAGCGGCCGCGTTTGCTTCTCGGAGAGCTGCCCCGCGCGAATCGCTTCTTGCACCGGCGGCGGCAACTTTTCCGTGCTGAGCAACTGGAACAACCGGCTTCGCTTAATGCCAACAGCTTCAGCGACCTGTTCCCACGGCACATCGCCGAGTTGTTGCTTGAGACGGCGTAAAGCCGCAGCGCGATCCAGCGCGTTGAGGTCTTCTCGCAGGATGTTTTCCATCAACTGCTGGATCAATCGCTGCTCGTCACGCACGTCCCGTACGAGAGCGGGAATTGTCTCCAGCCCCGCCAACTGTGCCGCTCGCCAGCGCCGCTCGCCGTGGATGATGACATAGCGATCGCGAGCAGCGTCGTAATAGACAGCGATCGGCTGGAGCACACCTTCGCGTCGGATCGACGCAGCGAGCTCTTCCAATCGTTCTGGATCGAATGAGCGGCGAGGTTGGTCTGGGTCAGGCTCAATCCGGTCGAGCCGAATCTCCTTGGCTGTCGGTAGGTCACGCGTTCCCACGGCACGTGGCGACGTATCGGCAAAGAGCGCATCGACCGTGAAACGGCGCCGACGCGTATTCATTGCGGACGATTGGACGGCTTGTGTATTCCCGTTAGACATGGCTGACCCTCCCCACACAACGCCACAACTCAGCCGCCGCCTGGCGGTAGGCAGCTGCCAGCGACGAGCGCGGCTGGTACTGGAGGATCGACGTGTGCTCGGCGACTGCCTCGGCCCCTTTGACGGAAAGCGGAATGGCGGGAAAGAGCGGCAATTCTGGAAACTGCTCTTGAAGCGTCGCGAGCATATCAGCGACGAGTCGTGAGGAATGATGCACCTTCGTTGGCAAGAAGCCGAGTACCGTCAGCGCCGGGTTCAGCCGCCGCACACGATTCACGGTCTCGAACAAGCGTCGCAGCACCATCAAGGCAAGCGGATGTGGTTCGATCGGAATTAACAGCGCATGGACAGCGACCAAAATATTGATGCTGAGAATATTTAATGCTGGAGGACTGTCAATCAGAACAATGTCATATGGCAGCGGCTCAGCGGCATCGAGCGCGTGACGCAACCGGCGCTCCCGCTCAAGCGCGCTGAGTAACTCCAGCTCAGCAGCCGCCAAGTCGGGATGGCTCGGAACGAGTTCGAGGCCTGCGACCGTCGTCGGTTGGACAACCGCACTCAGCGGAAGAGGCTCGTCGACCAGCAAGTCGTAGACCGAAGATTCGAGGTGCTGCACATCGACACCCAGCGCCATTGTCAGACTTGCTTGCGGGTCGAGATCAAGCGCAAGCGCCCGCAACCCCTGCTCGGCAAGTGCCGCGCCAAGGTTCAGCGTGCTCGTGGTTTTAGCCGTGCCGCCTTTCTGGTTGAAGAGCGCAACGCGCGGCGTCATCCCCGGCGCCCTCCTGTACGTACATCATGCCATCTGTAGGGTACCAGAGGATGACGCCTGTGTCGAGGTGGCACAGCCTTAGGGTACCAGCGCGACCCGACTTGTGACCTCGCCCGCGCGCAGACGCTCGACCCACTGCCCAATTTCATCAAGTGGATGGGTCTCCACCTGAGGGCGAATGAGACCGCGTGCAATCAGGTCAAGCACAGTCGCCAACTCTTGACGCGTTCCCCAGAAGCTCCCCAACACTGCCACTTCGTCGGCGATGAGGCGCAGCCCAAGCATAGTCCCGCCGGGAGTAGCCAGCCCTACCATCACTACACGCCCACCACGGGCAACAAGCTGTTGCGCGAGCAACTTGGTTGCCTCCGCGCCGACGAAGTCAGCGACAAGCGTGATCGGCCGATCGACCGGCGGATGTGCAGGGTCGAGCTGGCGACTATCTACGACGCGATCTGCGCCATATTGCTTGGCCAGCTCAAGCTTCGCCGGTACGACGTCGACGGCGATGACAAACGCGCCAAGTGCTTTGGCAATTTGCACTGCGTTGAGCCCCAGTCCACCAACCCCGATGATCGCGACCGTTTCACCTGGCCGGAGTTGCCCAACCCGGGTCAGTGCATGGAACGGCGTCAGCACCGCGTCAGTTGCGACTGCCGCCTCTGCATCACTCACCCCGTTCGGGACAGGAACAAGCGCGTGTGCCGGCACCACGACGTAATCGGCATAGCCCCCGTCACGCGCCAGCCCCAGTGGCCGTGACGCAATACAGAGGTGGTCACGTCCCTCGCGGCAGTAGCGACATTGTCCACAGCCCGCTGGACCAAAGACGGCAACTCGCTGGCCAATCAGTGATGGATCAACAGCGTCGCCGACTGCGACAACGTCACCGGCAATCTCGTGACCAAGCGTGAGTGGGGTGGGAATTGGATATCCACCAAGCTCATCGAAGATAATGTGTAAGTCAGAATGGCAGAGACCCGCTGCCCGAACACGCACGAGGGACTCGGCAGGCCCGGGATCAGGACGAGAGACTTCAACGACGCGAAATTCTCTGGGGCCAAAGTAACGTGCAGCGCGCATAACGGCTGGTATCGTTGCCATGGCATCCTCCTCTGCCTTGCAAACATACGCCTACCATGGCAAGCGTACTGGCCGTACTGTTCACTGCAACACCCTTTAGGGTAGGATGCACCTACCCTAAGAGACGAGCCTGTCGATGATTATCCGGCGGGCTGAGCAGTGATGACATCGAGCGCGCGAGCAAATGCCGCGAGCGTCTCATCGACGTCAGCGTCAGTGTGAGCGAGCGAAACGTAGTATTTTTCACCTGGCACGACGAATAACCCTTGCTCTAAACATGCCAAGCCAAACCGGCGTGCACGCTCGCGGTCACTCGCCACAATATCGGCATAATTGCGTGGAGGACGTTCGGCAAAAACGACCTGAAAGAGCGGCCCTTCGCCGATCACCTGGAGCGGCAGCCTCCGCTCAGCCGCCAGTGCACGCAATCCACTCGTGAGGCGGTCAGTCACGCGATAGAGCTGGTCATAGACTCCTGGCTGGCGCAAGACCTGCAACGTCGCTAGTCCGGCAGCCGCAGCAATTGGATTGCCGTTAAACGTGCCACTCAGATGCGCCTCCGGTAAACCACGAGCACGCCGACGTGGATCCGTCAGCTCCATGAGCTCAGCTCGTCCAGCAATGGCTGCAATCGGATAGCCCCCACCCAGTGCCTTGCCGAACGTGGCTAAATCGGGCACCACGCCATATCGCTCTTGCGCGCCACCATATGCCAAGCGAAAGCCGGTGACGATTTCGTCGAAGATTAACACAATGCCATACCGGGCAGTGAGTGCACGCAGTCCTTCCAAGAACCCCGGTTCGGGAGGCAACGCGCGTTGCAGCGGCTCGCAGATCACTGCGGCAAGCTCGTCAGCATACGCACATATGAGTTGCTCCGTTAAAGCGAGGTCATTCCATTGGCTGACCAATACCGTCTCGCTCACTGGCTCGGGAATACCAGCGGCATCAGCTCGTGGCGCTGGATAGTCGGCTACTGTTGGGCTGACAGCACTCTGAAGCGCGTAGTCGTGGACGCCATGGAAGCCGCCCTCGAATTTGAGAATGCGGGCACGCCCGGTATAGGCCCGGGCAATTCGTATGGCATGCATCGTCGCTTCCGTGCCTGTGGAAACAAACTTCACGCGCTCAGCGCATGGCACTGCCTCAATGAGCACTTCCGCAAGCTGGATGATCGGCTCGTTCAGCCAATAGAATGTCGACCCACGGCTGGCTTGCCGGCAGACAGCCTCGACTACGGCAGGATGCGCATGACCAAGCAACAACGGACCAGAACCGAGGACATAATCAATATACGCTCGGCCATCGACGTCGTAGACACGGCTACCGCGGCCTTCAGCGATGACAAACGCATGCGTCGATGGCAGAGTGAAACGATTGAGCGCGCCACCAAGCGCACGATCGGCACGCACGAGCCAGGATGCGTGCTGGGTGGATCGTTGCTCAGTCATGGGCCGGCTCTTCAGCCATCGCTGTTGTCCGTCGCCGACGCGTCCGTGGACGATCACCAGCGCTTGCGCGGCTCCGGCGTCGCCCGCCAGCCGTCCGTACAACAGCGTGTTCCGGTAAGGACCACATAGTGAGGGACTTGAGAATCCGGGGGACGATGTAGGTTTTCGTGCCGAGAACGCCAGGGATGGCTGTTAGCTTCTCAGTGATGAAGTGATAGAGTGCATCGACTGATGGAACATAGACCTGGATGCTAATGTCACGGTCACCCGTGGTAATGCCGACGTAACTGACCTCAGGCAAAGCAACGAGCTGCTGTGCAACCTCTTGCAGCCGGCTTGGTTCAACCTCAAGGAAGATATCCGCGGTGACCTCATAACCGATCGCCGCCGGATTAAGGACAGCAACCAGCCGCACGACTCCCTCGTCAACCAAGCGACTGATACGCGCACGCACGGTGCGCTCAGCGACGCCGAGTTTGCGGGCAATCTCCGCGCTTGGCATGCGGCTATCCTGCTGTAGGAGCGTAATGATCCGGCGGTCGAGCTCGTCGAGCGCGCGAGCCATTTCAGGCGCTCCTCACTCTAGGGCTTTGCAGCCCACTAGGCACTTACCTCCACCCTCGGCTGTCATCGAAACGGCATCCAACTCCTCGTCCCATGTCTCAGTGAAGCTGCTATGTGCAGGATACGGGGAAATTCCGGCACACGCAAGCCCACGTCATTATTGGGATCCGAACTCTGATCGCCCGAGAATCAGGAACACACCAGTTCCGAGATCAGGCAGCAAGATGAAAGGGTAGTGATGCGGGATCGCGCCGAGTAATCCCAGGGCCACGATCGCCATGCCCAGCGGCCATCCCCCAGGGGAACGGCGGTAGATGAAGGGCGAGGCGATCGCATGGAGAAGCATCAGTCCAAGGTCAATGTCGGCCAATGTCGGCCGCCCCATCAAAAACGTGTAATATGCCATCAATCCCCATGCCGCTGCTGTCACCAGAAAGGCTGTCCCAATGATCAGCACTTTACCGGAATATGGCGGCGTTTCCGCCGGCGGCCGCTCATTCTCGTGACCAGGCCGACGCACGTCTCCTCCCGTCTGATCCTCAACCAGCTCAGCCGGACACGGCAGGTTCATTCTGCCGAGGCGTTCTCATGCTGTCAATATGTGAGAATCCCCAGCATCTAATCTCCTCCTACATGCTATCGTACACAGTTGGACACAGACAGGGAGGAACGAATGGATCGTGAGCAAGCTGAGGAATTGGTGCGCGCCCATACTGCCTTCGGGCCAACCGCCCCAACGTGGGTGCGGCCGAGTTATGACGGACTGGGCATCACGAACTTGCCGTGGTCGATCCTCAACACCCTTGACGTTCCGCTCGCTGGTCAGCCAATCGATACTCGACTCTGGCCGAATGCAGGTACTGGCATTGGAGCAATTCTTCTCCTCATCATTGACGGGCTTGGTTACCTCCGCCTGCAGCAAGCAATTGCCGATGGACTCATGCCAGGGATGGCACGGCTTGCCCAACAATCCGTTCTCTTTCCTCTGACCTCTGTCTTTCCCTCGACGACAGCGGCGGCCCTCACGACGCTAGCGACTGGCGAGCCACCAGCACGTCACGGACTGGTCGGCTTTACTGCGTTCCTGCGTGAATTCGGCATGCTGAGCAACCTCCTCTTCTGGGCCCCAATCGGTCGCTTCCCATCGTTCGCCAGCCAAGGACTCGATCCACGCGATTTCTTGCCTGTCCACACGATCGCCGAACGAGCTCAGGATGCCGGCGTCACCGTGACCGTCGTTAGCCCCATCACCTTCCGCGATACGCCGCTGACGAAAATGCATGCGAGCGGTGCCCACTTCCTCGGCTACCGGACGCCCGGCGAGTTTGTGAGCCACATCCATGCAGCGCTCGCTCAGCCTGGGCGCCAACTTGTCTCTGCATACTGGGATTCAATCGATCATCTCGGCCATTTCAGCGACCCAGCAAGTGGTGCACTTGAGGAGGAACTCCAACTTCTTGATACGATCTTCGCCGACCGCCTGCTCACTCGCTTGCCTCGCCGTGATCTCCTCGTCATCCTCACTGCCGACCACGGCATGGTGCAACTTGACCGGGCGCATGAGCACTCGCTGACAAACTCGCCCCTGCTCAGGCAGATGCGAATGCCACCAGGCGGCGAGCGCCGCGCTGTTTACTGTTATGCTGCTCCTGGTGAAGAAGCTACCCTTACTGAGGCTTTAGCCCATCTCGTTGGTGAGGACGGCTGGGTTGTTTCGACAACGCATTTGCTCCAGGAGGGACTCTTCGGGCCGCCGCCGCACCATCCAGAGACACCCTGGCGCGTCGGGGACATCGCCATCATTGCCCGTGGGCCAGCGAGTTTCCCCTATGATCCTCCCGGCATCACCACTAGGCCGACCTACGGTGCCCATGCCGGCCTCGAGGCTGAAGAGCAACTTGTGCCATGCCTTATCTGGCGTCCATGATCGTCACATCACGCTGTTCCGCCGGCTGAGCAGGCAGTGGGTGACGCGGAAAGCCAGCGAGGACCAGCACAACGGCTACAACGACGAGGCCGAGGATCCCGAGATAGACACCGGCAAGACCAGCCGAGAGAGCATCACGCAGGGCAGCGAGCTGACCCGGGCTCAACGCCGCCCGAAGGGACGGATCAAGCAAGGCATTGGCCGATACATGGTTAAGTTGCAGGCCGGTAAGCCGCCGGGCCATGGTTGTGGTTAATACCGTCCCCAACGCTGCGACACCAACAGCCCCGCCAATCGTTCGAGAGAAGCCGACAAGTGCGGTAACGATCCCGCGTTCTTCCCAACCCACCGCATTTTGCACAGCAATAATGAAGGCAGTCGAACTCAGTCCCATGCCAATACCAAACAGTGCCGCAGCGGCGACCGCGAGAGCGAGCGCGCGGGTCAGTGGCACCAACTGGAGCACAAGGCCAGCCACCAGGAGGGCTACCATCCCCGCGACAACAGAGGCACGGAACCCAAAGCGCAAGATTACGCGACCAGCCGTTGGTGCAGCCACCGACCAGCCAATGGAATACGGTGCGACAACGAGCGCGGCTGTAATCGCGGTGCCGCTCAGCACGCCCTGGACATAGAGTGGCAGATAGGAGCTCACCGCGAACATCCCCGCGCCGATGAAAATGCTCCCCCAAAAGACCGTGCTCACTAACCGACGCCGAAAGAGAGCTAGCGGCAGGATCGGCTCCGGCATCCGCGCTTCGATGACAACAAACAAGATCAGCAACACAATGCCACTGAGCAACCCGCCGACCACAACAGGCGACCGCCAGCTTGTCTCACCAGCTTGCAAGAGACCAAGGAGCGCGAGCGTCACGCCAGCTGTCAGCACTAGCGCACCAAGGTAGTCGATCTGGTGAGGGCGGCGCGTGATCCGTTCGTGCAGTGTCAGTCCAATCAGCAAGACGGCTGCGACACCAAAGGGCACGTTGATGTAGAAGATCCAGCGCCAGTTCAACCAGTCCGTGATAAAACCACCCACTGCCGGTCCTGCCACGGCCGACACACCCCAGACTGCGCTGGTATAGCCCTGGACTCGCGCACGCTCTTCCAACTCGTAAATATCGCCAAGAATTGTGAGCGTCACCGGAACGATACCTCCCGCCCCCAATCCCTGGAGGGCACGGAACGCCACCAGTTGTGGCATCGACTGCGCCAACCCACAGAGTGCCGAGCCGATGACGAAGAGAACAGCTGACACAAAAAAGACACGCTTGCGGCCATAGAGGTCAGCGAGGCGACCGTAGAGCGGTACAGTCGTCGTTGAGGTCAACAAGTATCCTGAGAAGACCCAGGGATAGAGCGCCAAGCCGCCAAGCTGGCCGACGATCGTGGGCATTGCTGTCCCAACGATGCTTGAGTCAAGCGCAGCAAGCGCTGTCCCCATCATGACCCCGATCAAAATTGCCGTTTTGCCAGCTCGACTTGCCCGCGCCTGCACTTCCGGCTCGACTTCAATACCCACGCCAGCCCCGCTTTCGCACTTTCCCCAGCTTGCTTGTGCTGGGAGTTGAAGTATAGTGCCAGCGGCAGCGCCCGAGAAGCAGGGGTGCCATTGCACAGAGAGGAGTATGCCGATGTCTGTTCCCGAGCATGCTATTGCTGACGACCAAGCACGTTTAGTCCTCGATCGGCTTCATGCTGAAGACGCCGCAGAGCGTGCCGCTGGCCTGCCGACTGAAGAGCGCATCCGCGCGGCGACGCCTGCCACTGGCGCTTTCCTCTACGCCGTCACGCTTGCGCTTCGTCCTAAGCTGGTCTTCGAGATGGGCTCGTCCCATGCCTACTCAACGATCTGGTTTGCTTTGGCTGCTCGTACCTATGGTGGCCAGGTCATCGGCACGGAGATTCGCCCCGAGCGAGTGGCGCGTGCCAACGCTAACTTAGCCGAAGCTGGTCTTGCCGATTGGGCTCGCGTTGAGGCAGGGGACGCCGCCGAGATTGCGCGCCAGCTCAACACGCCAATCGATCTCGTCTTCATCGACGCGGAAAAAGACGACTACAGCCGGCTCTTCCTCGCTGTTATCGACGTCGTGCGTCCTGGCGGGTTAATTCTTGCGGACAACGTTATCTCGCACGACTGCCGCGCCTATCAAGATCTGCTGCGATCCCGCTCCGACGTCCATACGATCACGCTTGCTGTTGAGCGCGGCATCGAGTGGACTGTCAAGCAGTGGTAAGGAGCAGACGATGAGCGAACGCTATGATGTCATCGTCGTTGGGCTCGGCGTAATGGGTGCTGCCACAGCCTGGCAGCTGGCCAAGCGTGGTCGACGCGTTCTCGGACTCGAGCAGTTTACCCGCGGCCACGACCGAGGCTCGTCACACGGACGAACTCGGATCATCCGCGCTGCCTATTATGAGTCTCCGGCATATGTCCCGCTCGTGCGACGAGCCTTTACTCTTTGGAATGAGCTGGCCGCCGAAGCTGGTAAGCCACTCTTCCTGCGAACCGGCGGACTCTATCTCGGCCAGCCAGCCAGCGAACTCGTCGCTGGCTCGCGACAGAGCGCCGAAACACACGGTATTGCCCACGAATTACTCGATGCCCAGGAACTGATGGCACGTTTTCCCGCTTTGCGCGTTCCGTACGAAATGGTCGGGCTCTACGAGCCGGACGCTGGCCTGCTCTACGCCGATGAATGCGTTGGCGCGCTGCTCGATTGCGCTGCCCAGCACGGCGCGACCCTCCGGTTCAACGAACCTGTATTCCGCTGGCAAGCTGATGGTGCAGGTATCCGTGTCGAAACCGCTCAAGGGCAGTACTCGGCCGACCGGCTAGTGCTCACAGCCGGAGCATGGATCGGCCACCTGCTTGCTGAACTCGGCTTGCCCCTGACGATCTGGCGCATCCTCCACGTCCATTTTGCGCCCGAAGGCGACGATGGGCGGTTCGATGCTGGCCATCTGCCCTTTGTCCTCTGGCAAGACGATAGCGGTATCTACAGCGCGTTCCCAGCCTTGCCCGGGCAAGGCGTCAAATTTGGCCGCCATGATACCGGCGAGCCTTGCACTGCTGAGACCGTACGCCGCACCGTCACTGACGAAGAAGTTGACGACCTGCGTTACCAACTCAACCGTTACCTTCCCGGCGCAGGCGGCTCGGTGCTCTGGTCGCTGACCTGTCTCTATACCATGACGCCTGACCACCACTTCATCATTGACCGACACCCTGCATACCCGCAGGTCATCTACGCGAGCCCCTGTTCAGGCCATGGTTTTAAATTTGCAAGTGCTATTGGGGAAATTCTCGCCGACCTTGCGACCGAAGGCACAACATCGCACGACATTGCGCTCTTCGCTGCAGCGCGCTTAGGCATCGGCGCCAACGCCTAGTGTTCGTCGCATCAGGATGCGTTCGCATCGTGCGGGGTGAGCCCCAGAGCTTGGAGCGCTCGGTCAACTGCTGTAGGATCGAGCGCTCCAAGCCATGTCTGTACAATCCGTCCATCGGGGGCGATGAGGTAACTCCGTGGGATAGCATAGACGCGCCACTGACGGCTAACGGTTCCGTCCTGATCAAGTGCCGTCACCCAGTGTAGTCCATGTTGCTGGACAAACACTCGCACTTGATCTGCTGGCTCAAGTTGATTCACGCCGAGAACGACGAGCCCAGCATCCCGATAGCGCGTCAGCAACGACTCAAGCGTCGGCATCTCAGCTACGCAGGGCGGACAACCTGACGACCAAAAGTTGACGAGCACCACATGGCCTCGATAAGCAGAAAGGCGCACTGGCTGACCATCCAGTCCGGTTAGCGTGAAGTCGGGCGCAGTGCTGCCGACTGGCAAGGCTGCGTACGCAGGATCGCTCTGCGTAGCCGACCGCGTCTGGTGCGCATGCCAGAGCACCATGGCGCCACTACCAAGCATGCCACCGAGAGCGAGGCCAAGGATTATCAGAAGCACACGCAGCCAGAGTGGGAACGGACGCGCTGGTGTTGGAGACGACGAGACGCCAGAGGTCGTCATACTACTCAAGCCTCCTGGGGAGCAGTGCGTCATTCACCGCCTCTCCCAGCTTGCAAGTATAGGCGCCTAGTCCCAGGCAAGGTCATGGAACTGCCGGTCAAAGTACACGAGCGGATCGTCAGCTCGACCACGCTCGAGTGCAACGACTTCACCAACGAAGATCGTATGGTCACCGCCCTCATACTGAGCCCAATGTCGGCATTCGATCCACGCGAGGCAGCCGTCGATGAGCGGAATGCCGAGGGCACCAAGGCGATGAGGCACTCGGCTGAACTGCGGGTCGGCTAACGGTGCACGTCCTGAAAATTGCTCGGCGAGAAACTCTTGCTCACGTGCCAAGATGTTGACGACAAAACCCGGCGATGCGGCAACGATATCGTGACTCTGAATCTCCTTGTCAAGACAAATCAGCACAAGCGGTGGATTGAGGGAGAGCGAACAAAAGGCGGTGACGGTCACGCCGTGGTAGCCCTGTGATCGCTTTGCCGTTACCACGGTCACTCCACTGGCAAACCGCGCAAGAACATCGCGGAACGCCATCGGATCGATCATCGACGTCCTCGCTCTCTACCATCAGGGAGTGCTCGGGGCAGTGACATTGGCGTCACGTGTCATTAGGCCGCTAGCGCAAGTTCGACTTCACGCGCGAAGGTTATAGCATCAACGAACGCTTCTGCTAGCAAGCTTGCCCGAATCTCGGGCAACCGAACACGATCCCACTCGCCGCGCTCGTAGGCGAGGACACTCTCGAGCACCTCGCCAAACTCGCCTTCGTGAGCGAGCAAAGCGCGACTGACCTCTTCGGTCAGCGGCAGCGAGGCGAGGAGTTCATCCATTGGCGTGTCAAGCAGCACATCGAGCACAGAGAGGAGTCCGACGAGGAAATACGTTTCGCGGTTTGGTCGGCCAAGCATGCCAGCGATCAACTCGCACATCCGCGCCCGGACCACAGCCGTAACCATGAGCTCACGTGGTTTGTCGGTCACACCCGCTAGCACGATCAAGCTCACCCAGGCAGCAATTAGGCGAGTCCCCAGCAATAACAGCGCTTCCCGCACTGACGACACCCGCTTGCGGCGACCATACCACGCTGAATTGACTAACCGTAGCAGCTTATAGGTCAGGCTCACATCAAGCGAGATCAACGACTCGAGTTCCGAGAACTCGATTTCTGGATCATGCAGTCGGGCGAGAAGGAGCAACGTTGAGCGACTCGTCGGACTCCGCCGTCCTCCAAGCGCGTCAGGCGCATGCAAGAACGGCCCCTGGAAATAATCGACGCCGAGATCACGGCATCGTGTGAATGTCGTGTAGTCGCTGACGTTGGCAACGAGGAGCCGTAAGCCAGCCTGGCGGAGCCCCGCAACACGCTCAGGGAGCGCCAGGATATCTTCTTGGGCAAGATCAATCCGCGCCATATCGGCCCACTCGAGCACCGGGTCGCCAGGGGTTGGTAACGCTGGCACATCGGCCAACACCCAGCATCCTCGCATCGCCAGCGTGCGTAAGGCGTCAAAAACCGCTGGGTCAGTTACTGGAGCACGAACTTCGAGCACAAGCCGGTCACGCGGTAGAATCGTGGCCAATGATTCAAGTTCGCTGACGAGGAACTGCTGAGGCAAAGCCAAAAATGCGAGCCGATCACCCACCAAGGTCTCAAATCCGACTTCAATGAAGACATCAACGAGCAAGCGGGCTGCGCCTTCGGGGTCAGCCAGTCGCGCCGAGAGGGCACCCGATGGCTCAGCACTCAGCGCATAGCCAACGACCTCAAGGCGCCGATCGAAGATCGCTTGGCGGCGCAGAAACAGGTCACGCACGCAGGCGCTCCCTCCGCTCTTTCTTCATCATCGGCACGCAGTGTGAGGGCCCTTTATGGGAATATTCTCTCAGGACAGAGTTCCTAGCGCCAGGAGATGCTACCTGGGCCTTGCCTTATTCACAGGGAAGGATAAGCCATGGCTACACGAATCTTCTGGGTCGACGCGTTTACCAACCGTCCTTTTACAGGCAATCCAGCCGCGGTTTGCCTGCTCGCTACACCGCGTCCCGACACATGGCTCCAACACCTTGCCGCAGAACTGCGCTGCTCCGAAACCGCGTTTCTCCTGCCGGATAGCGATGGCTTCCAGCTCCGCTGGTTCACCCCAACCACGGAAGTTGATCTCTGTGGACATGCCACGCTTGCCAGCGCCCATGTTCTCTGGGAAGTAGGACTTCTCCCCCTCGACGCCCCAGCCCGCTTTCAAACCCGCAGTGGACTCTTGACTGCGGAGTACCGTGACGGCTGGATCACACTCGACTTCCCGGCGACACCTGCGCAACCAATTGCAACTCCACTCGCCCTTGTCGCAGCACTCGGTGTTGAGCCGCGCTTCGTCGGCCAAAGCTGCTTTGACTACCTCGTTGAACTCGCCGATGAAGCAACAGTCCGCACGCTTGCACCAGCGATGGAACAAGTCGCTGCGCTACCAGTTCGTGGGGTTATCGTGACGAGTCGGGCTGAGCCCGGTCGCGACTACGACATCGTCTCGCGCTTCTTCGCACCCCAGCTTGGGATTCCGGAAGACCCTGTAACGGGCTCGGCACATTGCTGTCTCGGCCCGTTTTGGAGTGCACGGCTCGGCCGCAACACCATCACGGCCTACCAAGCCTCGCCACGAGGTGGTCTACTCCGGGTCCAGGTCACTGACTCGCGGGTCTTCCTTAGCGGCCAAGCTGTGACCGTGCTGCTCGGTGAACTCCTGGCATAGCTACCGTCCTTCGGCTTGCGCAGCTACGAGCTCACGCCAGACGGGACCATCTGGGAAGCGATACTGTGCTCGAGACTCGGGCTTCATCTCAATGCTGTACCCAGGACGCTCCGGAACCTGATAGCGCGCATTGCGTACAACCACCGGGTCAACGAAATGCTCGTGCAGGTGATCGACATACTCGATCACGCGGTCCTCCATGCTGCCACTGACAGCGATGAAGTCGAAGATAGAGAGGTGCTGCACATACTCACACAAACCAACACCACCAGCATGCGGACACACGGGTACGCCAAACTTGGCCGCGAGGAGCAGCACCGCGAGCACTTCGTTGACCCCACCAAGCCGGCACGCATCGATCTGACAGATCTGTAGCCCCTGGGCTTGCAAATATTGCTTGAACAGAATCCGGTTGGCACAGTGCTCACCTGTCGCAACGCGAATCGGAGCCAGGGCTCGTGCAATTGCGGCATGACCGAGAACATCGTCGGGGTGCGTTGGCTCCTCAATCCACCATGGCTCGAATGCTGCCAGCTCGCGCATCCACGCAATCGCCTCAGGTACGTCCCAGCGCTGGTTCGCATCCATCATCAGCTTGCGTTCCGGGCCAATAACTGAACGGATCAGCGCGGCACGCCGCCGATCAGCTTCGAGGTCATCACCGACTTTCATCTTGATGGCAGTGAAGCCCTGAGCCAGTGCCTCACGCGTGAGTGCCACAACTTGCTCGTCTGAATAGCCGAGCCAGCCAGCCGAAGTGGTGTAGGCTGGATAGCCCTCAGCCCGCACGTGCTGTTCTCGCTCTGCCCGACCTGGTTGCTGGCGCCGCAAGAGATCAAGCGCTTCCTCTGGTGTCAGGGCATCAGTAATGTGGCGGAAGGGAATACATGCAACCAGTTCCTCCGGTGAAAGGTCGACCAAGAGCTTCCAAAGCGGCTTCCCCTCCGCCTTCGCCCATAGATCCCAGATTGCATTCACAATTGCCGCCGTTGCTAGGTGAATGACACCCTTCTCGGGCCCAACCCAGCGCAGCTGACCATCAGAGGTTAAGCGATACCAGAAACGGGCAAAGTCGCGGGTAATCGCCTCGAGCTGTGTTCCAATCACCAGCGGAGCCAGACTCTGCACAGCAGCGACGCAGAGTTCATTGCCTCGTCCGATCGTGAAGGTGAGACCATGCCCTTCCAGTCCCGGCTGATTAGTCGACAGCACAACGTAGGCAGCAGAGTAATCTGGATCGGGATGCATCGCATCAGATCCAGTCAGGGTGCGCGACGTTGGGAAACGGATGTCCTCAACTGTTACCCCCGTAATCGTTAGCGACATTGCGCTTCTCCTCTCAGCATGCGATGTCCAGCCTAAAACGCCTCAGCGCCACTACTCTGCCGCTCATGGCGCCTGCTGACAAGAGGGAACGGCGAACGTTACGCTGTCGAAGGGGTCACTGCTGGAGCACCGAACCGTTCCTGAAGCAATGCTAGCGGGGCATGCCACGACAGCGTGAAGCCGTCATCTGAGCGGGTAAGCCAGCCGAGGTCCTCAAGCACCTGGAGGTAAGCACCAAGCTCAAAGCGCGTATACGGCGGCGGCTCTGTACGACCATTGGCACTCGATGACCATGCTAATGCTGCATTGAGCACCGCTTCAGCCAACGCGAGCGTGCTCGCTTGCTGACCACCGCTCTGCCGAAACACACTCGCAATGAGAGGGAAGAGAGGGTGATCGCGAACCAGGCGCTCAAGCTTGAGACGTTGTGCCAAGAATCGCTTGCCGTTGTCACTCAGCTTAAACTTGCGATATCCGCGCGAGACACCGTCACGCTGGAAATTCCCAGTCTCATCCCGCTCAAAGTCCGCTTGGTATGCACACTGTCCACAACGCGGACAGTGATGCGCCGAGCACGACGGAATTCGCTGTCTTATTGGCGAGAGAAGGCCAAGCCGCATCAGGAGCAAGAGCGAAACCTGCTGCGGCTCCCAATAATGGATACAGGCAACGTCTTCACCAATCTGTTGCAAGACCATGGCAATCCGTGCATCAGCGCTCATCGCATGTCCTCTGCCGTAAGCGACAGGCTCGGCACAATACGCGCGTGGTTCGCAGCAGCCAAGCGCCGCAAGCAAGCGAACAGCGCACGATAGCGCTGGCGCGCCTCGCGTTCCTCGGCCGATGCCTGCTCGGAAGGCTCAGCAGTAAACGTTGCTGGATCCCCAACGATGACAAGCAGATATTGCGCACGGGAAAGCGCAACGTTCATCCGCCGCCAATCAGCATGCAATGAGCCGATATTGTGTTGCGGGTTGCTGTTGACCAGGCTCAGCACGATGATTGGCCGCTCACCACCTTGAAAGCGGTCAACGGTATCGACGCGCACATGCTTGAGCGCCGGATCACGCTGGGCAAGCGTGTAGCGGATCAGGGCGTTCTGCCGACGATAGGGTGAAATCACACCAATTCCCTGTACCAGCATTGGCCGAGCGTCCTCGGGAAACGCTGCAATCCAATCACTGAGGAGTCGAGCGATAATCTCTGCCTCGCGGGGATTCGCCCACGATTCTTCACGCAGCCCACTTGCCCCTGCACCAGTATCGCGAGCAGTTGGATCATCTGTCGTCTCAATGAGAATGATTGGCGGATCACCACTCAGCAGACCAGGTACTGGCGAAAGACCGTTCATTCTCAGCCAGTCGGCTAACCGTTGACGTGCAACCTGCTCCGTACCTGGAACCAGTTGCCCAGCGTAGAACGTTTCACTGACCAGCTGGCAAATTGGCGCATTCATGCGGTATTGCTTGTGCAATGTCTGCAGCGCATCAGGATAGAGGCGAGCAAGGCGCTCAAAAGCCGAGGTCCGGAGAGAATCAGTATCGCGCAGACCCAGTACTGCGAGCCCTGGATATGGCGGTGGCTTAATCTCCTGTGTTACGACTGGTGGCAACTGGAAATGGTCGCCTACCAAGATTAACCGCCCCTGGTAGCCAGGCGGCAAACGGCGGAGCGCTTGCAGCATCGCTGGCTCAGTCGCCTGCCCTGCCTCATCGACAATCACCGTGTCGAAGCTGAGTCCACGCACCTCGGCTGATGCCGCTGAGCCGAGCGTACCGACAAAAATCCCAGCATGCTCAAGGATCGTCTGCCCTCGACGAATCGTCTCCCATAGCTGTCGGACTGCCATATTGACTGCCGCCGTGTCATGCTCCTGACCATTCAGCGACCGCGCGATCTGTTCCAGCACCTGGGTAAGCTGGAGACGCTCCGAGAGAACATGTTCTTTGACTCCTTCTTCTAGACGACTCTGTCGACCCGCCCCAAAGCGCACGAGGAATGGCGAAAGCCTGGCATCGAGACGACGGAGCTTTAAGACGACTTCGTTTGCCGCGCGATGGGTATTGGCAAGCACCAGCACTGGCCGACGATCGGATACGGGCTGAAACAGTTGCTGCATGAATACTGCGCGAGCAATCGCCGCAATCAGTTGCGTCTTACCTGTACCTGGTGGCCCTTGAATCAGCAACAGATCTCCCGGCTTCATCGCGAGAGCAGTCGCAAGGATTGTCCGTTGCTCGTCATTCAAGCCAGCAATAAGCGTCGGGGGCAACGCCTTGGTCTCGACCGTGGCGGGCGTTACTGGTGGACGGACGCCGAGCAAGGTTTGAGCGAGCGCTGGCAATTCCGAGAGAAGCAGCTTCCGCCCGCGCACAGGAGCGCTTTCCATGGTCATCAGCAAGAAATCAGTGAGTCCTTCAAGCTGCCACTGACGCATATCATGCCCAGTAATCAGGTCAAGGCGGAAGGTGTGGGCATCCTCTGGCAACCGGTCATCCTCAAGCACAACCGTAATGCGACGCTCTTCTACTGCCCGGACGTGTCCCTCGACGGACAGGAGTTGGCCCGGCAAATACTGCTCTGGGGTAACAAGCACTGTGTCATCCTCGCGAATGCGCGTATCAAGCGGCTGCTCGCGCTCGAAACATACAAGATGCTCAGTGCGATCCGCGATGCGCAGCCCCTGAAGGGTAATACCGTCCTGTAGTTCAAGCGTGGTCGCTGGCGTCGCGATGAGATGGAACAGCGCCTCACGGCTCTGACGCTCTTCTTCCTTGAGCTGACGATGGAACCACGACCAGTAGCGAAAGAGACGGTCTGGCACTGTTGAGAAAAGGTTGCGCAGTGGTGGCACTTCAGCCTCAGTGAAGTTGGTCGCCTTCCAGCCACGGCCGCAAAGGCCACGCGATCGTGCTGGACAAATCGAACAGGGAGGGGCATCGGCCATCAAATCGAAACGACCTTGCAGCTCCCGTAGACGAAAGCCGGCGCCTTCGCCAGCCATCACACGGTCAAGCCGTTGCCGGTCATATCCGGTGAACAGTCCACTGGCGATGCAATAGCCGATGTTGCGCGCTTGGGCGATGAGGTCAATACTGTGTGGATCGTCAGACTTTCCCCAGGAGATCTTGGCGCGAATGGTCAGCGCATGCTGTGCCAATGAAAACGGCCGAACGGCCCCACTTGACTCGATGAGCTCGACTCGCGCATCCGCTGGCTGCACACCCAGACTGCGCAGAATCTCCCAGTACGCCATTGCCTGGAGTCCACCTGGGTGGCGCTCACCGGACGTCGGGTCACGCTGCGCACTCAGATTTGTCGTCTTGACTTCAACAACACACCAGGGATGCCCCTCGCTCGCAGGCTCCTCAATCCGATCCACCCGACCTGAAATCCCGCGTGATGGTGAGTATAGTAGGCGCTCCAGATACAACCGCCGAGGCTTCTTGTCGTCCTGCCAGGCTGTCTGGCAATGCTCAATGACTGTCGAGCGAGCATTAAAGGCATGCCGCAGGTCTGCCTCGGGCACATTCGCTAGCGGGTTGCAGAGCAAGACGAGCTGTTCGGCGAGTTCCCGAAAGAGAGCAACATGGTATATCGCATCGATACCATCAGGGTCAGCACCATCGATCAGGGCAGCCGCGACGCGACGATAAGCCTCGTGGATAACCTGCCCTCGCACTTGGTTACTGGCCGAGCGCGCCTTTCGCGTATCATGGCTCACGCCCAAGAAGTTTGTGAAGAGCATTTGGAGCGGGCAAGAATAGACTGTTTCCAGTTGTCGTCCAGTAAGGGTGTACTCTGGAGCAATAATGAATTTGAGCAGCACAACGATACGCTGGCCACGCGGGGTATCGGCAGCGACCGCTTGCAACAACTGCAAGCGTAGCGGTTCCTTCATCGTCTCATCCCCTTGCGCAGCCCGAAGTTGGCGAGCACGAAGAACAGCACGCAGTGTTGGATAGTAGTGAGAGAATGGCGATTGCTGCTGGCAGCTCGGATACCACTCGTGAGTATAGACCATAGCCCGACCGAGGGTTGTTCCATCTTCGGCCTTCACCGTCAGGGGGATACCGCCCCTATCGGGAAGCTCGCCATCCAGCGTTACCAGGACGGGGACATCGAGCCACTGCGGAACGCCAGGTGAATCGTGCAAGCGCGCCCACGCCTGCCGAGCACGCTCGCTAAGCACTGCACAGCGGTCGGACATCGCCGCCATGGTCATCGTGTCTCTCCCTGCCTCCAGCGTCCGAGATCGCTACGCTGGTAGAGCGCTAGTGAGAACCGGTTGATCTGCATCGTCAGGTCACGCTCGTAATACTGGCTCAACAGCGTCAGCAACGCCTCCTGCAATTCACCCGGATACACTGCTCCTTCCTCAGAATGCCCGCTTTGGGGTTGCGCTTCCGGGAAGAATGGGAACAGCAGCAATTGGATGAACTGCCGCACCCGGTTAATGAGATCGACGACGTACTCGGACGTCCCAATGATATGCAGGTGGCGCTGAGCAATGCGGAGTAACGTGACCAGCGCATCGAGTCGCGCACCATTGCGGATGGCAAGCCGCGCTTGCAGGAACTGCCACGCAGTCCACGCGATAGCTGCCTCACGATCAGCGCTGTCTTGGCTGCTTCCGGCGCGGATGCTCCACCAGAGATCGACAAGTCGCTGAACCTCCACACGATAGAAGAGTCGCTCTTCTTCCGGAAGGCGATCGAGCGTGTCAAGCAGAGCAAGCACCCGGCGTTCAACGGGTGGGCGACTTGAGAGTTTTTCCGGATCCGTATCGAGCAGACTCGCGAGAAAGAGGGAGAGTTCCTGGGCAAGCCCAACGCGCTGCTGGGTTTCAGGCAAGCGAGCATACTGAACGGCAGTGGCTAAGTACCAGTTTGCCTCTGTTACATCCCAGGTCGTCAGCGCTCGTAGCCCAGCATCGAGGGCAGCAATCGCCAAGTCTTCCGTTGGACTAATAACGCTCCCTTTCAGCTCTAACAGGCCACGAGACCGCTCGGCGGCGAGCGTCGCGACCGCGACTTCGATCGGCCCACCACGCCCCTTCGGCCTGACAACCGGATCCTCGCCGCTAAACCGTGCCGCGTTCAATGCCTGGACACGCTCACGGACCAGTTCGAGGACGCGCCACGTTTCCTCCTCATGAGCAAAGACATCGTTGCCAGGTCCGAGTCCCTGCGTCTCCGAGGTCGGCATTGTCATACGTTTCGCCTCACTGCGGGATCCCCCACGCCTTACATCGTCCGTACGACAGTCTCACTATACCGCGCCATCGGGGTACTCGGGAACATCAAGAGAGTTCCAGCGTGCTGAGGCCGGGTTATAATCCGCGGCCAGAGTTGCCGCGACATGCCGGGAGCGGAAGGGATAGCGACATGATGGTAGTGCAGCAAGGGCACGAACGACCTAGGCCGATGGCCGGACGCGAACAGCCGCCACGCGATGCCGTGGTGCATAACCCACGCCTAACTGTTCTTGACCACCCGCTAGTGACAACGCTGCTCACGACTCTCCGCCATCAAGCGACTCCAGCCGACGCGTTTGCTCATGCGTTGAACGAGCTTACCCGCTTCACGCTCTGGGCAGCGCTTGCGAACGAACCTCTTGAGACTGTCCGTGTTCCCTCACCAACCGGACTTGAGGCGCCAGGCGGTCGGCTGGCTAACGGCCTCGCCCTGGTGGCCATTGCACGAGCAGGACTTGGCATGCTTGTCGCGGCCCGTGCGCTGCTCCCAGAGGCACCTTTCTACATCATCGGTGCTCATCGAGATGAACAGACGCTCGAGCCAACGATTCTCTTTACGAGCCTACCGCCGTCTTATCAAGGACTCCGGCATATTTTGCTCCTCGATCCAATGCTCGCTACTGGAGGCTCAGCCGTTGCAGCGCTGCGACATCTTCGTCAGGCTTTCAGTGGCGCTATCACCTATCTCGGAATTATCGGAGCACCCTATGGCGTCCAACAGGTCTTGAATGCCGACGCGACTGTTCGTATCGTGCTTGCCGCACTCGACGATCGACTTAACGACCAGGGCTTCATCCTTCCAGGGCTCGGCGACGCTGGTGACCGGCTCTTCGCAACGATTCCCATTTAGCGCCTCAGCGAGGCGCCACTATCCAGTAGGGAGTTGATCAAAGGAGACCGGCTGATACGGCACTTGTCCATACCGCCAGCGAGCGTAGTGCTGGCCAACGTTGCCCATCTCCACCTGCCAGCCAGCCGGGTTACTCGGCGTGTAGGTCAGACACCGTCGCTCAAAGCACTGGATAAGGACATCTTTCACTTGGCCGCCAACCGTAGCCCGCACCCAGTAGGGCTCGGTAATCGGCAGGCCGGTCGCGTAGAACAGCGGAGAGAAGAGCGGACCGTTGACGAGCCGTCCATTCTGGTCAAGCAACCCTTGACTGTTGAGATATGACCAAAAAACGCTGGCGACACGATGCCCCGTCTCTGTGATCAGCGGACCGGCTGTTACGCCATAGGATGCCAGACGCGGATCATTGCCAACCGTGGCATCGCGTGACAGCGTCTGCGTGACTGGTGCACCCTCACCAAGAGGCGGAGCAGTCAGTACACCGCGGAAACTCGCATACGTTGGCCCAATCGGATCGTCTGGATCACCGGCAACGGGAATCTGCGCTGGCACGCGCGCCTCGAATGTTGCATCACCAGTTTGCTCGAGGCCAGTAATCAGTTCCTTTGCGAGGAGGCCGGTGGTCACATACCAGGGGCTGGACTGATCTGCCGTTGGCCGGGTAATCTCCATCCGCGCCTTGTCGAAATAGGCCACGAGGCGAACACCGTGCGGTGCGTCAGCGTACGACTCCTCGGTGGCGAAGAAGAGCGTCGGCCCCCAGAGCCAGGTCCGCTGCACCTGGCCATTCTCAACTGGTTGATCCGCTGTCTGCCATGTCCGCAGGAAGCTCAGCAGCATCGCTTGGATCACTGCTGCTTGGGCATCAACAACCCCTGCGCCAGCGCCTGGTTGCTGCGGGGGTGAAAGCGGATGAGCTGTCTGCGTCAAGATTGCACGGACTTGTTCAACCGTCAGCGTTGGCTGGACGGAACGCATCAGGGCCACAATTCCTGAGACAATTGGCGCGGCAAACGACGTTCCTGACGCTGTTCCCCAACTTACCGCGTGTCCATCCCATGTTGTCGTCAGATTATCGACAGCTGGCGCGACGACATCCACACGCGTTACCCGCGAGGTAAAGCTCGCCAGCTTGCTCCCATCAGCCGTCGTGCCGCCAACAGAAATGACATGAGGCGATGTCGCAGGGAACGTCACCGAATCGGGTGTGTTTCCCGCAGCAGCAACGACAACAACCTGATGAGCATAGGCATAATCAATTGCTTGCGAGAGGGTAGCGCTCGGCCCATCAGCACCAAGGCTCAAATTGATGACAGCCGCTCCTGCATCGACGGCAGCATAGATCGCCCGGGCGATTGTGCTGGAGAAGGCACCATTGGCATCTCCTACCTTGTAGGGCAAGATTTTCGTGTCCATCGCGATCCCAGCAATCCCCAGGTGATTGTTCCCTTCGGCAGCAATAATTCCTGCTACTTCAGTGCCATGCCCAACTTCATCTTCGGGAGTTGCATCGCCACGCAGGAAGTCGTAGCCAGGCAACAACCGGTTGGCGAGGTCCGGATGATTAAGTGCTACCCCCGAATCGATGACCGCGACGACAATATCCGGCCGTCCGGTTGTCAAATCCCAGGCTTGCGGCGCATGAACCGTTGTCGCCCATGTTTGCTGGCTCAGTAGCGGATCATTCGGCGTATACAGCCAGTGGAGCAGGACATCTGGTTCGACGTACGCCACATCGGGCGATTGCCAAAGGCGGCTTACGGCATCAGCGGCTTGTGCGGGCGAAGCAAATGTGATGGAGAGCTGGTCGCCATGTGGCGTAATTGGCTGAACCTGTGCATGGGCACGCAACTGCGAAAGCGGATCGTCCACCTGTGCAAAAGAGAGGAATGGGTTAGAGGGTGACCGCTGGGCAGCAGTATGATGCGTCGGTGAGGCAAGCCAGACAATCCAATGGACTGGTTGTACCCCCGTCGCATTCGCCTGTTGCGCTGCGGCCGGCGGTACGGATGCAATCATGCCGAACACAAGGCACCACACAGCAACAAGCCACGCACAACGCAGCCACACAACAGACTGCCCCAGGTATCGACCCTCCTGGCACCCCCTCACCCCAGCCAGTCCTCCTTGTCACTCCTGATGATCTGCCCTTGCACGGAACGACCCACCGTCAAATCACTGCCTCACGTCGGGAGAGGATACCACCGGATACCGACTTGCTCACGCTCCCTCTCGTCACCCTTGTCTGTCTTCGTCTAGACTGCACCTAAGACAATACGGGGAGCAACTCGTAGGCAACCGTGACGGAAAGGAATTTCCTTGGATGTTACGCCGCCTCGCTCCTTGGCAACGTACGCTTTACGCTCTCTGGTTCGCGCAGACGTTGACAATTATCGGCTTCAATTTGCGCACACCTTTTCTTCCACTCTTTCTCGCCCAGCTTGGCGCAACCGATCTCCGAGAACAAGAACTCTGGGCTGGGGCAATTAACGCGGGGGGCGCAGCCATCATGGCTGTTGCAGCCCCAATCTGGGGTACACTCGCCGACCGCCATGGGAGGAAGCTCATGGTGCTCCGTGCCATGGCCGCTGGATCAATCACGATCACCCTCATGGCACTTGCTACAGCCCCTTGGCAACTCTTTGTCCTGCGCCTGATTGAAGGGGCATTTACTGGCACCGTTACCGCATCAACGACCCTTGCAGCGAGCATCTCACCGCGCGAGCGTCTCGGGTTTAGCCTCGGGCTCATGCAAATGGCAGTTTTCTCAGGCAGCGCTATTGGCCCGCTCATTGGTGGTGCACTGGCCGATACGGTGGGATACCGGTTAAGCTTCGCGCTTGCCGGTTCACTCCTGTTGCTCTCCGCAGGGATCGTTTTGTTCCTTGTTCATGAAGATTTCCACCCAGAAAGTGCCGTCCAAAGCACCGCCCGTGAGAATTCGCAGGCAACACTCCAACTTCTCATGAACGCGACGATGGGTGCGCTGGTCGGAGTCCTCTTCGTTGCCCGCTGCGCCAATACTGCTCTTCAACCAATCCTGCCCATCTTCATCGCGATCTTGACACCAAATGCTCACGCGGTGAACACCATCGCCGGTCTAACGCTTGGGATTGCCGGACTCACGAGCGCCATTGCCTCAGTCGTGCTCGGCCGAACGGGCGACCGAATCGGCCCTCGTCCGCTCTTGCTTGGCGCTAGCATCCTTGGCGGCTTGAGCTACCTCCCCTTAGCATTCACTACCTCAATCACGCACCTTGTCGTGCTCCAAGGGATATTCGGGATTGCTCTTGGTGGTATCTTGCCAACTGCCAACGCCCTCATCGCCCAACTCACCCCTCCAGAGCGCCGCGGCGCGATCTACGGGTTCACAACAACAGCAACAGCGCTCGGCGGCTTTATTGGTCCGCTCGCAGGGACGACACTCGCCGCCACAATCAGTCTTCGTGCAATGTTCCTCAGTATCGGATCACTCTTACTTGCCACGAGCCTCTGGCTCGCACTTGCCTTGCCCCGCACAGCTGACCTAGCCCCAGCTGAGGCGAGAAAGCAGACGCGATCATCACCCTAAGAACACGGTTGAATGAGGGGGATCAGCATAGAATTCCAAGAGTATACGTGAGGTTACACGAACGTGTACGAAGGGAAATGAGGTTAGTGTCCTGCACGGCGTTCTCGCCACTCTTGCGCTACAACTACCCTTAACGCCACGGGGCGACCAAGCAACTCTTCGAGAACCGCCTGAACAACCTTCACCGCCTGCTGCTGCAACCTCCGGCAGAGCACTTGGTTCGGCGCACCAAGCACCAGCGTGCCATCGGACTCGATCCCGATTAGCGCGGCAGGACGAATCAGCACATCGAACTGAAGCGGCGAAAGGCGATCGCGCAGCACCTCAAGCGCCATCGCCCACAATTGTGGCAGTGTCAACCCCTCAGGAACCCGTGGCGGTGGATCAGGAGCGCGGTCCGCGAATGTTGCAGGGGTTGGGGTTACAGGAGGCGCTGGCGAAGCCCGGGCACGTACGTCATCTTCGGCCGCGGGGTCATCAGCCTGGCCAAGCGTCACCCGTAGCGGAGTGCCAAGAGCTGCTGAAAGGGCAGCGCTCAGACGAGCCGCTAACTCATCAGCAGCGAAATGCTGTCCGGGAGCAGCCCCCTCAGGCCAGGCAGGCGTTTGCTCATGTTCAGCCATCGCTGGTGTCCACCCACTTGCCTGCTGCCGTCTACCACGATCAGTTGCTCCCCGTCCACGTCCGCCTACGGACGACGCAGCGCCCGGCCGAATGGGCGAGCTCCTCCGCGCTGACCAGCGGTTAAGGATTTCACGAATTCGTTTAGGCGCCACAAATGCTGAGCCACTGCTGACTGCTTCACGGATCGCCGCGATGACCCAGCGTTCACCAGATTCACCGATGGCCAATGCCGCTGGGGAGAAGAATTCGACCAACTCTGCCAGCAGTTCACGCTCGAGTGGCGTGGCAGCCCGACCATTCGCTGCCTCGTAACACGCCACGACCGCGTCGAAGGACACCGCCGGTTCACCATTCGATGCGTCATGGTCGTCCTGTGAGGCAACTGGGTCGGTGAGACTGCTTGACAACGCAGGTTCCACTGTTGTCTCTTCCGCTTGCCCATCCCATGCCGTGAAGACTTTATGTGCCGAGGATTCCATACCGACGGCCTCGTCCAATTTGCCACCCAATCCATCCAATGCCGTAGCCTTTTGATCATAGTTTGTCACCCCTTTACTCCTCGTTGTTGTTACCGGGTATTGTTCATACGTTCTGTTCTCGGGAGCAACAATGGTTGCCTCTTCGCTGTTGGCAGAAGCAACAATGGGTGGCTGTGTCAGCGGTAAACCATGGTTGTATGGAGCAACAGTGGTCGACGCTGCACTGTTGTATTGAGCAACAACGGTCTCTGAAGCGTTGTTGCATTGGTCAACACTGCTTGGTTGGGCTTGGTCATCGATCGGCGAGTCGTGCCTGTCTCGGTCTGGCGCTGGCAGGGCACGGGGGTCCTCCGCTGCCGTTCGTGTTGTCCCGTTGCGTCGACGGTGATGGCCAGCTTTGGTTCGCGCCGAGGTGCGCGCCTCGTCTGCGGCGGCACGTGCAGCTAACTGCTGCCATAGCGGATGAGTGCGAAGCGCTGGTAAGAGCCGATGCCAGACGTTATCACGGTCGATCGGTGCAAAGCGGGGCGAGAAAATATGCCGAATGTAGCGATAGACTGCTTCGTCAGTAGCCGCAAGTTCTAATACACGGATAACCGCGTCGATGGTGAGGGTAAAACCCTCGCCACGATCTTTGACCCGGTAAAAGTTGTGTGGCACACGCCAACGCCGTCCAGCCTCATCGACGCGCGTTATCATCTCTTTGCGAATCTCGATGAGGTCGAGGGCAACCAAGAGCTTATTGATGGTGATGAGTTCCGCTCGATCTTCGCCGTAGAAGGCAGCTTCCGCCTGCTGGCTTGGAAAAGCGTAGCCTCGATAAGGCGAGTCAGCACGCTGATCGGTCCAGACGGTATAGGAATTCAGCAACCCCACCCCTTTTAAGCCGATGAGTGGGGCAAATTGCGTAATGATGGTGTTCCAGTGCCAAAACCAACCGCGCCGGCGCTGATCGTCACCTGTCCGGACAGGTGACGATCGCGACTGCTCAGGCTCGCGAGCTTGCGGTGAACCAGATTCGTGCGGTGCGCGCACCCTGGCACTCCCTTCGGGCGGCTGGGCCCATTGCCGTCCGCTGCTCTGCAGTGTAGCGGGTTTTCGTGATCTCGTCAATACGATGACGGAAGAAAGTGAATCAATTTGTTCAATGTTTATTGTGGAAAATAATGTGATGAATTGGCATGCTTTGAGGTTGCCCTGTTGTGCCGGCTGTTGGAGTTGTCGTGGAGTGGTGCCCTCATGAGGAGGTGTTACGGTCCGTGCGGGGCGTGGCTTGCAGCGGTGTCGGCGCTGCTTTGTGTGTTTCTCGGTGGTTTGTACGCCCTGTCGTTTTGCTCGCTTTCGTGGCTGCAGGTCTATTTTGGCGCGAGAAGCTCTCGAAAACGTAAGGGCGCCAAAAGCCGTTCTTCGTGCAGGGTGAAAAGTGGAATATCGAGTATAGAATTGGTTGAAGTATCACGTGATAATTTTGCTTGATCATTTCCGTGGGGTATATTTGGAGAAAGACGGGCGTGATGCTATTAGCTTTGTGGGGGTGGAGAAGTGGCTATTGTCTTGCCTTACCGAACTGAGCCGCGGCTCTTGTGGCAAGTGCTGGAGTATGCCAAGGGGAAAGGGGTTGATCGTGATACGCTTGAGGCTCGCCTTGGAAGCGGTGAGGCGTTGCGTGAGGCGTTGAATGCTCTGGAGCAACTCGGACTCATTGAACGTGGCGATGGCGCAGAAATTCGCTTGACCGATGCTGGTAACCGGTTGGCTTATGCCGAAAGCCCCGAGGAACGACAGCGCAAGCTTCGCGCTGTGTTGCTTCGCTATCCCCCGTATGGCGTGCCACTTGAACGCGCTGCAGCAGAAGGATGGTCGGCGATTGAGTCGGCTTGGCTTGAACGGATCTGGCAAGTTGACTTGCGCCTTGGTCAGCCACGCAACCGTGTGGAGGAAGCGCGCACCCTCTTCTTCCGTCTCGCTGAGGAGGCCGGGTTTGGCACGTTCCGTCGTGGTGTGCGTGGGCAACCCTCCCGTCTCGTTCTTTCTCCTGACTTTGCTGACCAGCTTGCCGCTGCCCGGGAGTTGCTGGCGGAGTCCTCGGCGACCACAGCACGCGCCGACCAAGCTGAGAAGCCAGAACAGCCGATGCTCTCTCCAGCGATCATGCTTCCTGGCAGTTCGCCGATTGCACTTACGATTACCGTCGATATGAGCACCTGGGAACTGGAGAAGATCGAGGCGTTTCTGCGCATGGTGGGGTTGCTGCCTTTGCGCTAGTGCCGCTGTTGGACGAAAAGGCTCTTCGCTATGCTTGTAACGTGGGCGCTGTTGTGCGTACGGTGCCCACCGAGCGAGGAGGCTCTGATATGTCGAATCAGACGGCAGCACGTGAGCGGCGACTACGATGGGTGCGGTATCTTGCCCTTGCAGCTACCATTGGCATGTTCCTCGTTATCGTCATGGGGGCAACCGTGACGAATACCGGATCAGGCGAAGGATGTGGCCGCTCATGGCCGCTTTGTCATGGGCGTTTTATCCCCACGTTTGCCGTGGCGACGTTGATTGAGTTTAGTCATCGCTTTGTCACGGGAATTGAGGGAATTCTGCTTCTCGTGCTCTCTGTTGGTGCACTTCTCGTAGCTCGGCAGCGTCGGGAAGTGCAAGTGCTCGTTCCGCTAACGCTGTTCACCTTGGTCTTGCAGTCTGGCCTCGGAGCCTGGGCAGTGTTGCGCCCCCAGCACCCGCTGGTGATGGCATTGCACTTCGGTGTTTCGCTCACAGCGTTCGCAAGCGTGCTCCTGCTGTCTGTCGTATTGTGGGATCAGGTGAGTGGAGATGCGTATCGCGATCGCCCGCTCCCTTCAGGTATGACGGCGCTTATCTGGGGTGTCTTCCTCTTCACATATCTGGTCGTCTATCTCGGTGCGTATGTCCGGCATAGTAACGCGAGCCTCGCCTGCCTCGATTGGCCGCTTTGTCACGGCTCGCTGTTGCCCAGCTTGCACGGCGCAGTCGGTGCGGTGGTGCTCCACCGCGGGGCGGCGTTTATCGATACGATTCTGATTGCGCTAATGGTTGCGTGGGCATGGCGCTTGCGGACGACGCGGCCTGATATCTGGCTTGGCAGCCTGCTTGCGTTGATCAGCATCCTCGCTCAGTCGGCGAGTGGGGCGTTTGTCGTCTTCTCGCGTATGCAACTGTTCTCGACGTTATCCCACAGCGCAATTGTGACGCTGCTCTTTGGATTCCTGTCCTACTTGCTTCTTCATACGCTACCGCGTCCAGCGGTGTCCCGAATGGAGCGGACGCTCCAGCACGTGGTGGCGCCTGCAGCGGGGGGCGAGCCGTAGCAAGTGTGCGCAGTGTAGGCGCGGTAACGTTGTCCGTGCAAACAATGTGCTTCTCCCTGGTGCTGTCAAGCTGCTGCAGTTTCCGGTAGACTCTGGCTAAGGGCTTCCCAACTGTCTACGCCGATGCCGGCGTGGTGTGGTAGTCGTGTCAAAACGCTCAGTCAAAATGTCCAGAAGCAGGGAGGGAGTGCGCTTGTCGTCGAAGACGCGCCATCAGGTCGCATCTGATGATCAGTGTTGGCCACCGAACCTGGTGCTTGCGCAACACGGGCCGTACTTTGACGTGTTGACGCCGAGTGGAATTGTGCGGTGCGTTGTTCGCGGCAGTCTCAAACGCACCCGTGCTCGAACTGACCTTGTCGCCGTCGGTGACCGTGTTGTTGTTCGTCAAGTAGCGCCTGGTGAAGGGGTGATTGAGGCGGTTGCGCCACGTCAGCGCGTCTTATCTCGACGGGCTCGTGGGAGCGATGATGCAGAACAGGTTATCGTCGCAAACATCGATCAGTTGGTTGCCGTCTTTGCTGTGGCGCAGCCTGATCCTGTCCTGGGCATACTTGATCGCTTCCTGATCATTGCTGAGGCACAGGATATCCCAGCGATGATCTGCCTCAACAAAATCGATCTCGATCCAGATGGTACGCGGCGACGCCTCTTTGCGCCGTATAGAACGGCGGGCTATCCGATTGTTGAGACGAGCGCGCAAACGGGTCAGGGTACTGATGTGCTCTGGTCCATGCTCCGTGGCAAGCTGTCGGCTTTTGCCGGGCCATCGGGAGTCGGGAAGTCGAGCTTGGTCAAAGTCTTTCGCCCTGACTTGACGATTCGAATCGGTGCCGTCAGTGAAGTTACGGGCCGCGGTCGGCACACCACGACCACAACGACACTGATTCAGCTTGATGACGAGACGTTCATCGCCGATACTCCTGGTATTGGCACGCTTGGCTTGTGGGGCGTGCGTGCAGCTGAGCTTGACCGGTGCTTTCCGGAGTTTCGCCCGTATCGTGAGGCGTGTTACTATCCTGACTGTCGGCACCGGGCTGAACCTGGTTGTGCTGTTCGTGAGGCGGTCGAGGCAGGGAAAATTGACCGGGGCCGCTATACGCGTTATCTCGATGTGCTTGATGAGCTAACAGAGACAGAGCGAGTTAGCTGGCGTGCACGGTAGCGTGTGAGAGAGGGATGGTGGAAGATGAGCACGAGCGTTGAAGCGTTTCGGGCGGCGTTGCGGCGCATCTTACAGGATCAGCACCAAGCGCTCCGTGAGGTCATTGACGGCTTGGATAGCGACGCGCTCAACTGGACACCGGGGCCAATGACCAATTCCCTGTCGGTCCTCTGTGCTCATCTCCTGGAAGCTGAGCGATTCTTACTTTCGACGGCGTGCGGTGAAGAGTATCCCCGCGACCGAGAGGCAGCGTTTCAGTATCGTGCACCAGATGCTGCTGCACTCCGTGCCATGATCGATCAGGGAGAAGCGACAGTTTTGTCCCTGATCGATCGGTTGAGCGAGGATGACCTGGTCGCGGAGCGCGCCCCAGCGGCAGACCGACTCGGCCGTCGCGGGCAGGGCGTGTGGTGGGCGTTGCGCGCAGTTGAGCACAACCGTGAGCATATTGGTCAAGCGCTCCTGACCCGTCAGCTTTACGAACAGCACGCTGCGGCACGATCCGAATAAGCACATCGGACAGTGCTACCGGCGTGCTCTGTATTGAGGTCGCTCACGCTGGTGTCACTCAACTGGACGCAGCTTCGTCGAGTGATTCCGGCGGCATCGTAAAGAAGAGCTCACGGACATCAGTCTCAAAGCGCTCGAGATGTCTGCTCATCGCCTCTCGTGCCGCTACCGGGTCGCCAGCCATGATGGCAGCGTACACATCCTCATGACCACGATGGGAAAGTCGGCCACGATTGGGGATCTGACTGGTGAGTTGCCAGCCGTGACGGAGGACAGCGACAAGAGGGCGGCGAGCTTCACGTAAGAGGCGATTGTGCGCAGCCTGCATGATTGCCTCATGAAAGGCAAGGTCGAGCTCGATATACTGTGCAGCGTTGTCCAACGCTTGCCGCATGGCAGTAATGAGCTCAGTGAGCGTCTGTTGGTCGTGCTCATCACGGCGGAGCGCGGCAAGTTCTGCGGCGTTGGTTTCTAGAATGCGACGAAGCTCGAGAATTTCTTGCAGGACCTCGCGACCTTGCCCTGCGCGAAGCGACTCGAACAGGACAAGGGGGTCGAGGTAGTCCCATTGCTCAGGAGGTTGAATCCACATACCGCTACCATGACGCACTGTAACGAGCCGCTTGGCCGCGAGCACTCGCACCGCTTCGCGGATCACCGTTCGGCTTACACCGAACTGGCGAGCCAACTCTGGCTCCGTTGGCAGGCTTGTCCCCGGTGGGAGTGTGCCGCTAGTGATAAGCTGTGTGAGTTGCTGGACAACACGCTCGTGCAGACGCTGCTGGCGAACTGGACGCACCGTGCCCGACGATGTCAGTTCCATCAGTTGTACCTCCATCTCTCCACTGGTTCCCGCTGGCCAAAATTCGGGAAAGCCTCTCTGAGAGTATGCCTGAGGGCGTCCGAAATCGTGGACGGCGTGCAGAGTGCGAAGCTGCTACGCCATTGATATGGTCATCAGGAGAGCATGATACGTATTAGGGGCCACGGAGGCAAGCGATGTCCGTTGCGCTTCGGTCTGGCCTCTGCGCTCAATGACGAAACGCTGACTGCGTTGACTTGCTATGACGATGGGGGAAGCGGTACTGGATCAGCAGTGAATGCAACAGTGCCATGCATATCGCTGAGGGCAACGACGAGGCCATTACGGATAAAGAGGCGGGGAACTCGTGCTGCGAGCGCGGTGACGATTTCGTACGGAATCGTGTCAGCCAGGATAGCTGCGTCCTCGGCTGTCATTGCTCCTGCTCTGCCATCCCCGAGGACGAGTACGTCGTCGCCAATCCGTACACCACATGCTGCTGTCATAGCCTGTGCCGGACCCTGCTTCCCGTCTCGTGATGCGTGGCTACGTTCAGGTTCCGGCATGTCTTGTGACACGCTCTCGTTGCGGTCTGGGTGTGGGGCCGAAGACTGAGGCAGTCGTGTTGCGTGCTGGGTTGCCTCAAACGCAAGGGAACCAGCTGTATCCAAATCGTCCAGGTGCTGCAAGGGAGCAGGCAGCTCAATAATCGTCTGGTCCATGCAGATGCGGCCGCGGATGGGGCAGCGTTGCCCATGGGTTGCCATCCAGCCACGATTTGAGAGCGCCCGGAGTAGTCCGTCACCATAGCCGATTGGGACAAGTGCACATAACATCGGCCGATCAGCGATGAATGCTGGACCGTAGGAAATCCCTTCTCCTGGTTGCACGCGGAATACACGGGCAACACGACTCCAAAGCTGCAGCGCTGGACGCACGCCCTCTGGCACGGGGACGTCAGGTGACGGCGACAAGCCATAAAGTGCTATACCGCAGCGAGCTAGTCGTTGTCCTGGCAGACTTGCATCGCCAAGTAATCCCTGGATCGTTGCGGCACTATTTGCTTGGTGAACCGTCTCAGGCACAATGCCAGCATCAGCAAGTTGCTGCCGGACAGTCCTGAATCGCTCGACTTGTTTGCGGAGTAACGACGAGCCAGGGGCATCGGCTGACGCAAAATGCGTAAAGAGCCCGGCCAGTCTTGTCTCTGGCGTGGAAACGATAGCATGCGCAACATCAAGGGCGATGGCAGGTTCCACGCCAAAGCGATGCATTCCCGTGTCAACTTTGAGGTGGACCGCAGCTTGCCGGCCTACCTGTCGCGCAGCAGCTTGCACGACGTGCACGTCTTCAAGCGATCCGACAGCGAGCTGCACATTGGCCTGGAGCGCTGATGCAACCCGGGCATAGTTTGGCGGACCGAGGACGACAATGGGCGCTGTGATTCCCGCTTCACGGAGCACCAAGCCCTCTTCGATCCGCGCGACACCGAGCCAGGTTGCCCCACCATCGAGAAACGCTCGTGCACATGGCACCAGTCCGTGCCCATAGGCATTCGCCTTAACGACGGCCATCAGTGCGGTATCGGCTGGAAGGCGAGCGCGGAACGTAGCAGCGTTTGCTGCAAGACGATCAAGATCGATGACCGCATGCGTGCCAGTTCTCGCGGCAGCCACGCGTGCCTCCGGGGTCAATTCATCCACAAGCTGCTTCTCCCCTTCCCCTGGCCCTGTTCCTGCGTGCCATTATGCGCGCGTTGGCCGGAAGAGTGCGAGGAGTGCGATAACCAGCGCACACCAGCCGAGAACGATGGGCGCATTTGGTAATTCACCTGCTGCAGTGTAGGCAATGATGAGCGTTGCCACGATGATGGCTGCCTGGCGCCCCCGTGCGCTACCCGTTATCCGACCAATTGCGAGTACTGTGGTAGCCAGGATTGCCGCTGCGATTGAGGGGTCACTCACTGCCACGTGTGCGGGCAAGAGCGTCAGGCCAAGCTGTGTAGGGGCGAGTACAGTGCGAAACGCTTGGACAAGCGCCAGTCCACCTGCAAGGGCTGCTGGAATCCACAATGATGAGATGCGAACAAGGCGTCTGCGTCCTAATGGCCAAGCCGCTCTTCCTAACCAACTCCGGCAGGCTACGGCAGTAGCGAGGAAGGCAAGCCCAGCTCGCACGGCGAGCAGCGAGAGACCATTTAAGGCGGTAGATGACACCAAAATTGCGACGAAAAATGCGAGCGTCGCTGTTGCGGCCTGGATGTTGGCGGCATCCACGAGGAGGCTCACTGTGCAGAGCGCGGCGATGATCGCGACCCCTTCAGCAAGAACGAGTGATGAAGCGGGTGTGCCGGTCAGGAGAACGTGCGACAGGTCAAAGAGAAGCAAATGCCCGAGTGCAAGAGCCCCGAGAACAAGGCTTCCCCAACCGCTCGGCCGGTGGTGATATGTGCCATAGTTCCAGGCTAAGAGCACCGCTAAGGCTGCCCAACCGATGGTGGCCAACGGTCCAGGAACAGCGAGCGCAAAACTGAAGGCGAGCATGCCAATACCGAGTGCGCCGGGAAGTATGGTACGGGAGCTCGCCAAGTCTTCGTGTCGAATGAGCATGCCGCAAAGTCCGCATTGGGCAAGCCCGAGGACAGCAAGGAACGTGCCGCGGGCAGCAGTTGGGTTGTTGACAAGTGCTGTCATCCCGATCAGCGCAACCAAAAGTGGAGTGGCAACGCTAACCAGCAGCGTGCTCGCAGCATTGCGTTGCGGTGCTGTCGAGCTGCTGCCGAGGATAACGAGGGCTTCTGTAAGCCAAAATGCAGCGAGGACTGCCAGCACATGCTTTGCCGCCTGTCCAGTGTATGTTGCCCAGCTC
The DNA here is from genome assembly GCF_000744775.1 of Thermorudis peleae. Lineage (NCBI taxonomy): Bacteria > Pseudomonadati > Thermomicrobiota > Thermomicrobia > Thermorudis > Thermorudis peleae. The sequence continues at coordinate 609,519 of NZ_JQMP01000001.1, forward strand.
AGTTGGGAAACAATAGCGAGCAAGGCGAGGAGCCCAACCCATGACCATCGCCGACGCCAGCTTATCAGGATGCCAATCACCAGCGCTCCAAACAGTGCTGCGAGTGCAAGCACGCTCAGGGGTGGACCTGGAAGGGTTGCCGGAGTGAGCAGCAGTGCAGCAAGTCCAGCGCCAGCAAGGGGCTCGTGGTTTTTCCAGAGACCAGTGCTAAGCGCAAGAGCGGCAAATCCCCAGAGGAGGAGCAGTCCAGTTGCTGGTAGGAGGAGCCCTGTCAAGCGCATGCCAGTAGCGACCCATGCTGCCCCAACAAGCAAGCCAAGTGCGATTTCTACCGTGCTCCGCATCGCCCGATGCACGGATGCTGTCGCAATGCCACCGGCGAGTACCAACCCGGCAGCCGTAAGCCCGAGTGCGAGTTGCGTCAGCGGGGGAATCGCTGGCCACCCCAATGCTATTCCCAGCATTCCGCCTGCTAGGGCCACGAAGAGCAAGTCGATCCAGCGCACCCACGTTATCCAGTGCCGTAGCTGCTCGGAGCGTGCATGCGGAGAAGCAACTCCTCGCGATGCCATGTCACGGATTCCTGAAACCGGTGGGGATTGCATAGACTCGATGGCCTGGCTTGGTGAGGAGAGTGCTTCAACGGCTGCCGTTGGCGCGCTGTTATTGGGCCCGCTCCCGAGAAGCCCGCGCTTTGCGAGCACACGCTCGAGTTGGACTTCGAGCAACTGAAGTTGCTCATTGAGCATTTGCTCAATTTCCTGCTCGGTTAGCGTGAGGAGCGGCAACGTGTTGTCGGTCTGGTGGAACGTGATCGCAGGCGGTGTTGGTGCTGAAACCATCGGTTGGGTAACCGAATCAAGAGAAGAATTTGCAGGCTCTGGGAGCTTGCTAGGGGAATGCAGTGTTGCGTTATTCGGAGGTACAGGCTCATCGGTTATTGGCGGAGACGAAGGCAGCGCGGAGCCATCGGCGGCGGCATGGTGAATTGCTTGAAAGAGCTCCTCAGAGCGGGCATGTTTGACGAAATAGTTCCGTGCTCCTGCGTCTCGTGCCTGGCGTTCCAAGAAAGCATTGTCATGCATCGTCAACATGATGACGTGGACGGACGGAAAGAGTTCATGAATCTGCTCTGTTGCCCGTATGCCATCCATTCCTGGCATGGTAATGTCCATCAGGACGACATCGGGCTGAAGCACCCGTACCTGGCTAAGTGCTTCCTGCCCGGTGGCTGCCTCACCAACGACTTCGAGCCGGTGATCAGACTGGAGCAGTTGGCGCAATCCTTCGCGGAACAGGTCGTGGTCATCGACGATAAGAACACGAATCCGCCGGTCATTCGGGTCAGGAGGCGCGGATTGGTGCTGGTGCGCTAGAGTCTGCTGGTTGCTCGCCATGGTTCCTCAGCCTAGCCAGGAGGATATGCCTCACGTAGCGGCCCTCTCAGGTACTGGGTACCGTGTATTCTCGCATGTCCTGTTGATCCTGGGCAGGGGCAAGCGAGGGCAGAGGAGTGAACATCCTAGGTCGCCCAGACCCCGTCATGCCTCATCGATGACAGGAGCAAAATATAAACTGGAAAACCGTAGGCAGCGTTTGCTGCCGCTCCATAGGCTAGGCCAACTGCACAATCGCACTGGGTTGGCCAGAAGAGGGTGTTGTCTCATGACTAGAGCCTTGGGCCACCGCATCGGAGTGAGCGTATGAGCCACAGCGGCTCTGGTCAGTCCCCCAGTAGTGTTCCATGCTACGAGGTCGAGCATGCTCAGCGTCACAGACAGTAGAAGTCCCTTGAGTGTCCATCCGGTACCGGCGCTCGCCCGATCGGTGGCCAGGGCAGGTGGCTCCACAACGCGCAGTCGTCGGCAGGAAGAGAGCGCTAGAGCGTAAAACCAGCGGGAAACGGGTCGTCATCGCGCAAGACGAGCGTGCCGATGCCCATACAGTAGGACATCGTCGAAATTTCGGAGACAACGCCGTCATCGCCAGCTGCAATCGCGCGCGCAGTAAAGCGCAAACCGAGCGGGCTCTCGTGATAGTACGGGGTTCCAAGTGGCAGCTGGCCCTTTGTTGTCAAGAGCGCAACGTGGGCTGCAGTGCCAGTCCCGGAAGGCGTCCGTCCCATTGTCTGTGGGGCGTAGAAGTTCGCGACCCGTGCTCCTGCTGGCGGGGTTGTAGCATTGGGTGGTAGTGGCTGGCCATGCGCGTCAACGTCCTCGAAGATCGTGACGAGGTCAACTGGTCGTCCTTGTTCAATGCCGGGAATGTCAGCTCGCAATTGGCGACGTGCAGCTTGCCACAGCGCTGTGCCAGCGTCGAGCAGCTGCTGTCGTGTTGTTGGATCGTCAAGTGGGTGAAGGGCGATGCCGAGCGCAGCGGCGGGCACGAAGGCATAGAGCAACCCACCCCAGGCCAATTCGACGGCAAGATTACCGAATGCTTCGGCCTGAAGAGAGGCCTGGCCAAGCGCAAATGTCCGCCCGCTTTCCATTGTGACAGCACGAACGCGGCCGCTACCGAGCGTTACTCGCACGGGCACTACCCCAAGCACCGTGTCAAGCCGTAGCGTCAGATCTCCATCCTCGATCTCCCGCGGTACCAGGCCACTTTCAACGAGCGCAACTGCGACACTAAACGTTGAGTCGCCACATGCGTCGAAATAGCCATCAGGATGAATGAAGATCACGCCGGCGTGGCTGCCAGGTGTCACCGGATCAGTAACGAATGCGCCAAGCATGTTGCGATGCCCACGCGGTTCGCGGCAGACGAGCGCGCGTAGGTTGTCATAATGTTCAGCGAGGTATGCCTGTTTCTCTGCCATGGTGCGCCCAGGCAAGGGTGGGCAGCCAGCGACGACAACTCGCGTCGCTTGCCCGTGGTGATAGTCCCACACATGCAGTACATGTCGTGCGTGGCCAAACATCGATTCCTCCCTTTCCTCGGGCCGGATCGTATGCCAGCTGTCGTAACAGTGCAATGCTTGTCATGTTCTGCCGTGCACAGTAGCCTGCCCAAGAGGTGACGTCGATTGCGGGAGGAGACGCGATGGCGTTTCAGGAAGAAGCAGATGTACGGGCCGTAGTGCCGCGTGATCCGTATGCCCGTGGCGTGGTGCCACCACAACCGTTTGCTGCCGTTGCTCCGGTTGAGGGTGAGTTTGTTGCCGTCATGCAGGTCACAATTCCAGAGCGAAATCTCCAGCTCGAGCACTATGGCTCGCGGGCGTTTCCTGAGGGGGCGATCGCCGAGCTTGTCGTAACTGACGAGCCCGAGGCACGGCCGGGCGTGCGTGTTCGGCAAGCCGCCTATCTTGGCTTCCTGCGTATTAGCCGGGGTGGTGTCGTCGTTGTTGGTGAGCGGTGTGTGCTTGCTGGCCAGCCGCTCGGACCAGTCGTCGGCTTCGATGCGAGCCACGAGCCAAATCACTACAGCATTGTCGTCCGTGGATCATTGCAGCATGGCGCTGAGCGTGGAGTGCAGCTTGGTCACCGTGTGGCTTTCTTGCTGACGTTTGGTTCGACAACGCATGCAGGAGGAGGATGAACCTGCTACCACGTCTCTGGGACGCCAGGCGACAGCATCACAGGTCTAGAGGCAGGAGGGCAGGGGGAGTCCGCGCAAGGCGGATGCACCCCTGCCTGCTTCGTTCATTTGCGTGGTTACCCAGTGAGTTGTAACCCGCGTCGTTGCGCGTTGACCCAGAGCCGTCGCCCATAATGATGGGTTACGATACTGCTCAACACAAACACGATCACGAGCATTGCCAAGCCGATCGCACCAATAACTTCGGCGGCGGTCAGTTGGGTCAGTTGATCAGGATCAGCGCCGACTGATCTCATGGTGCCGAACCAGTCGAGGAGCGCGAATGTGGCGTGCAATAACCCGGGCACAAATGGCGCGAGCAGCAAGGTGAACGCTTCGCGGCGCAAGATCCGTTGGATGTCTCTAACCCCAATGCCAAGCTGGCGCAACGTTGCGACCTGCCGGGTGTCGGCCGACACGTGCTCAGTTAGCTTGAACACGATGACCGCGCCGGCAGCCAGTAGCGAAAGGATTGCGAACAGTCCAAGCGTGAAGAGCAGTGCGCTAATATAGCGCGTGATCTCTTGGATTTGTGTTGGTAAGGATGAGAACCCCAGGTTTGCACCAACCGGCGGCTCTTGTTGATCAAGCCAACGCATGATCACCGGTGCGCTTTGCTGCCAGCGGTCGTAGAAGAGCCCGTTGTAGGTCGCGACGAGCGCGGGTGAGATCGTCGCCGCCTGCGTGGCGAAAGTGGCGAACGTTTGATCATCGACGATGAAGAAGGTTTGGTTAACGCCGAACGAGTCAACAATGGCTCCGGGTGTAGCTCCTGCACCGACAATTGAGAGTTGCAGCGCGGGCAGGTTGGCGAGAACGGAAGGCTCTGGGGCCGGTTCTGTGAGATCGACTGGATACACTGGATAGGTGTGGCCAGGTGTAAGCCATCGTGTCGTCTCAGAGCGTTCAAGATCCTGCGTGCTTAGTGGGACTGTAGCCTTGGTCCCCATATCGGTGCGAATGGCAAACGTCTGGCCAGGTCGCAATACTGGTACCATGGGGAATATGCCGGCACGTCGACCGTGCGTGCGCTGGATTTCCTGAACCAGTGCCAGATAAGCACTCCGTGACATCAACGTTACCCCACGAATGCGGTCACCATACCAGCCTCCATCTTCTTGGTAGGCGGCAAGTCCACGTTCATCAATGCCTTGGAGCGGCGCGGCGGCAAGCACGGTCTGGTAGCGTATGCTCCGGACTGGCCCAAACCCCTTTTGCTGGAGCATCGCAACAAACTGGTTGGTAACCTGGTCAAGTTTCTGACTGTCGATTCCTTGCGTAACAAATTCAACGGTAACCGGGTTTTGTTGCAAGGCCTGGGTGAACGCTTGCACCTGGGTGCTTACCAGCATGCTCGCGGTGCCAACGACCGCGGCTACCAGCGCGGCGATCAAGGTGCCGGAACCTGCATGACTCTGAAGCCGAGCAGCCAGCCGGGCACGGCTTACCAAACCTACGGCGTCGTATCCTCTTGCCGTCGTGTTCCGTCGAATCCACCATCGCAGGCTTTCAGCAATGAGCCAATAGGTGCCAAGACAGCACAGCACCACAATGGCTGCCATAAGCGCAGGCCAGAGGATAACGGCCAGCGAAGGTGCGATATGGTGCAGCACCCACGGGTGAATGAGCCCTGCAAGGCTATACGCAATCACCAGTGAGAGGATGCCAAGGATTGCTTGCTTCGCTTGCGGACGACGTACAACCTCAACGGTTCGGGTTGCTGCAAGTAGCTGCCGGGGCCAGCGTCGTCCAACTTGCCATGCCGAGAAGATCCCTTCAAGCAGAATGAGGATTCCAAAGAGCATCGCCGTTGTGACGAGCGTAGAGGCATGCAATGAGATAGTCACCCGCTCTGGGAGAAGCAGCATAACGCTCGCGATCATCAGGAACAAAGGCAAGAGCACAATACCAAGTGCAAGGCCAAGCGCAATGCCGATTCCTCCCAGCCACACGCTTTCCCAACAGACGAGCGCGTAGCGTGAAGAAGGTGCCATCCCAAGGGTGCTGAGCAGGCCAAGTGCTGGACTCTCGCGTCGTAGGAGCAGCCGGTGGAAGTAGACGATGAAAAAGAATGCGAAGACAAGGATGATGCCGAGGAGGACAAAGAGGACGTTTGGGATGAAGTTATCGAAGTTCGAGTGGATGCGCTGGGAGTACACGCTCAACTGCGTTTTCACCCCTTGCATCAGTGCGAGGCTCATCAGAAAGATCGCAGTGGAAATCGCCACGACAAGTGGATAGCCAAGATAGGCACTAAACGTTCGCCGAATCAGTTGAAACCAGAGTCGTCGCCATGTCATGCCAGTGCTCCTTCCAACGATGACAAGGCATCGATCACTCGTTGGTAAAAGACCGCGCGTTCGTCTGTCCCACGCCGCAGCTCAGCGTAGAGTTGGCCGTCTTTCATGAGCAGCACGCGCTCGGCATAGCTCGCGGCAAATGGATCGTGGGTGACCATGAAAACTGTCGTCTGTTCGGTCGCGTGCAGACCTGCAAATGTTTCGAGAACCATCCGGCTCGAGCCTGAGTCGAGGTTGCCAGTAGGCTCATCCGCTAACAACAACAGGGGGCGATGCACAATCGCCCGGGCAATAGCGACGCGCTGTTGCTGGCCGCCGGAGAGTTCGAAGGGAAAACGCTGGCGATACTCGAACAATCCGAGCTGCGTCAAGACCTCATGGACACGCGCGAGGTCGGCTTTGCCAACTGTATGCTCGAGTGTCAATGGCAGCAGCACATTCTCTTCGACGGTCAGTGGATCTAACAGGTTGTAGTCTTGAAAGACAAAGCCAAGTACTGTCCGGCGTAGCTGGGCACGTGCTGCTTCTGACAGAGTGTCGAGTCGTTGCCCTTTGAGTGTGATGCTCCCAGCTGTTGGAGTATCAAGACCGGCAATCAGGTTCAGCAGGGTAGTCTTGCCACACCCAGATGGCCCCATAACTGCCACGAAAGTCCCAGCGTCAAGCGTGAAGCTCACGCCAGCAAGTGCGGTGTGCGCAACACCACCGCGTGCATGATAGATCTTCTGTAAATGATCGACGTGAACAAGCGTAGTCATGTCCTGCCCCTTTCAGTTCGTTGATCGGTCACTGTCCTAGGCGCCCAGGCAGCGCTGCCTACTCTCACTGTGCCGAATCAACGCAGGAGCTTGCCTTAACTGCGGGTGACAGTTTGGCAGCGAATGCTTACAATCCTGTCACTTACGGTTCTGTTCTCCGTGGTGCTGGGCTGGGGCAAGGAAGGTTGCTCGCGGGATCCGGAGTGTCACCGTTGTCCCCTGGCCTGGCTCGGAGGCAAGGGTGAGTTGGTAGCCAAGGCGTTGAGCGATCTGGTGCGCGAGGTAGAGCCCTAATCCAGTGGCAGTCGCCGCTTTGCGACCAGCCTGGCCGGTGTAGAAAGGCTCAAAAGCACGGGCTTGGTCTTCGGCGGTCATCCCTTCGCCATCGTCGCGGAAATCGAGGGTAATTGTCGAGACGTCGTGTCGAAAGGTAATGGTCAACGTTGAGCGGCCGTACTGCAGTGCATTCTTCACGATTTGCTCGATCAACAGCCGCAGCCAGGGTTCGTCTGTGAATGCAACGTAATCTACTTCGTCCCCCTCAACCACAATTTGTGGCGTCATCATGCGAATTGTCCAGTCGTTGTGATAGTCGGCGATAATAGCGCGTACCAGTGAAGGCAGTGAGACGCGTTGGGGACGAAAGTCGCGCGAAAGGTCTTCCAGGCGCACGGTTTGTAGGGCTTGCCGCACTAAGCTATCAAGACGGCGGAGCTCAGCCCAGTAGTGTCGGGAAATCTCGGGCCACCGCTGCCCAATTGCCCCATCTTTTGCTGCTTGGTCAGCCAGCTGCATGAGTAGCCACAGGGCTTGCAGCGGCGTTTTCATGTGGTGAACAAGTCGCGTTGTCAAGGCAATGTAGAAGAGGACTTTTTCTTCCGTCCGCGCTTGATGATCACGCCATGCTGTTTCAAGGGCGCGGAGTGCAGAAAAGCACGCGCGAGCGTCGGCAGTCGGCGCGTCGTCTGGGGTGGTAAACGTTAGCCGTTCAGTGCTGGGGATGACTGAAAGGCGGTGGATCGTTGTCCACGATTCCCGCCGAATCAAACCATCCCAGAAGAGGCCAAGTATGAGTGCGCCAACACCGAGGCCAAAGGCATAGGCAAGATCAGCGCCATGAACGGCATAGCCACTGACCATGCCGGCAAGCCAAAGCGTTACGATCGCCAAGCCAAGGCCGGTAAGCGCACCAAGCAACAGTCGCCAGTGGTCAAGCGCGTAGTTGCTGAGGTAGCGAGGCCAGGACTTCAGGGCATCGTCACGATGCATCTGGCGCTCCTTCGTCGTGATTGCGGGGTGAGATAAATGCACTGTCGTCAAGGGCAAGCCGATAGCCAACGCCACGAACCGTTTCAATGGCGCTGGCGAGACCAAGAGCGGCGAGCTTTCGCCGCAGCCGTGCCATGGTGACGGTGAGAGTGTTGTCATCGAGAAAGGCGTCACTATGCCAGCCAACAGTCTGCAACGTTTCGCGTGTCACGGGCTTTCCTCGGGCTTCAATTAAGGCCACAGCGAGCCGCAGCTCAGTTGGGGTGACAGCGACATGCTGCTCACCGTACCGTAGCTCGCTGCGCGTGAGGTCAGCACAAAGTCCAGCGTAGGTTGGTAGGGTTGCATCCGTGCCAGCGAGTTCGCCGTAGGCGCGGCGAAGGAGCGCTTGGACTTTGGCGATAAGTACCTCGAGGTGAAACGGCTTAACGAGGTAATCGTCGCCGCCTTGCTCAAGGCCGCGAATAAGGTCAAGAGGTTCACCACGTGCTGAAATGAACAGAATCGGCGCTTTGGTGAGCGTCCGGATGCGCCGGGCCCAAAAGAAGCCGTCGTAGGCCGGAAGGTTAATGTCGAGCAGAATCAGATGCGGTTGCAGCGTGGCGATATCGCGTGCAAGGTCGTGAAACGCGCTACCGTCAGCGACATGGACAGTGAATCCATAGCGTTGCAATGCTTGGCTAAGCAAGGTCCGCAGGGCGACATCGTCTTCGACGAGATAAAGCACGTACATATCGCTGAACCAAAACGCCTCCTGCCTGTCATCTGGTTGCAAGTGTACGAGAAGCAGTCTCTCCTGCGTTCATCAGCGTACGTTTGGCTCTGGCAGGGAACCATTCGGGGGCATGTCCTTGCGAGTGGGTTCCGGCGATGAGCGATGTGATGGCATCGGTCGCCTACCATGCTCTCGTGACGGATATTACATGATAGGCCGTTGGTGGAGAGGTGACACACTGCGCCGATCTCAGCACGTCGGCAACATCTAGGGCTGAACTGGGTATGCAAGGCGGCGAGATGATTGAACATCTCGCCGCCGGTCAGTTATCTACCAGTAGCGTAACGCTGAACGGAACAATTCGCGCAAGTCTTCGGCTGTCACTGGCCGCGGCGACAACCCAATGACGGCCTTCTGAGGCAGCGTGCCAGCAACAAGAGCATCGAGGTCTGCCTCACTATAGCCGACCCCGCTTAGACCATTGGGGATGTTCAATCGCCGCATGAGGGCGATCAGCGCGTTCGCCAGGATCTCACCAGCATCCTCAGGCCCTGCTCCTCGGACGTCTGCCCCCAGCAGTTCCGCTGCTTTCAGGTGGCGTTCCGGTGCTGCCTGGGCTGTCCAGCGGAATACCGCCGGTGCGTTCAAAATCACCGACATCCCGTGTGGGATCAGCGGGTGATCGGCTGGATAGCCCTCAGCACGATAGGTGCGAACGAGGCCTGAGACAGCGTAGGACATACCGTGTGGCAGGTGGACACCAGCGTTGCCAAAACCGACTCCAGCCATCGAGGCTGCAAGAAGCATCTGACTGCGGGCTTCTTCATCTTCCGGATCCTCGACCTCGCGGACAAGGTACATCGCTACACGCCGGATCGCCTCAGCTGCCCAGATATCGCTGATCGGGTTCGATCCCTGATAGGCGGGGCGTAGTCCTGGTTCGGGCGGTGCTTCCCGTCGGTGATACGGTAGCGCCGTAAATGACTCGATGGCATGACTAAGCACGTCGAGTCCGGTACATGCGGCAACCATCGGCGGCATCGTCCGGGTATTTTCCGGGTCGAGGATCCCCATCGTTGGACGAAGAGCCCGATGGCGAATCCCAGTTTTCGCTCCCATTTCGACAAAGTCGAAGATCGCAACGCCGGTTGTCTCACTGCCGGTTCCGGCCGTCGTGGGGATCGCAATCAAGGGCTTGAGCGGACCAGGAACCGGCTTCCCTTTTCCGATAGGAGGATTGACATAATCAAGAAAGTCGGCGGGATAGGTCGCGTAGAGGTTGGCAGCTTTGGCCGTGTCCATTGTTGATCCGCCGCCAACAGCGACGAAACCGTCGAACTTGCCCTCGCTGGCAAAGCGGCTTGCGTCTTTAAAAGATTGGTCGGTTGGCTCAACCTGAACCTGGTCGTATAACACGGCATCGATGCCATGGTGGCGCAAGTTTTCCATGACCGTTTCGACCGGTGCGCTGTGCGCTAGCCGGGGATCGGTCAGGACCATCACCCGTCGTGCGCCAAGCTGGCGCATGTCATAGCCGACCTCACGTGTTGCGCCGACACCGAACTTAATACTTGAAGTATCCATCGTAAACGCGTACTCGAATGGCATACATGCTCCTCTCGTGTGTGGCTGACGGTGCGGTTAGCCAAGCTCTTCGCCCGTTCGGTCGTGCAAGAAGAATGCTCCAATGAATGACACCACGGCCATGAGAATGATATAGAGCGAAAGCGGCGTCGAGTTCTTGTAACGCGAGAGCAGCGCTGTGCTGATGTATGGGGCTGGTCCACCGGCGATGATTGCGGTCAGCTGGTAGCCGAGTGAGGCGCCGCTATAGCGCACGCGAGTCGGAAAGTTTTCGGCAATGAATGCCGCCTGTGGTCCATAGAGAAGCCCCCAGATAAATAAGCCGATCATCACAGCCAGTACGATTAGCGCTGACTGCTTGGTATTGAGCAGGGCGTAGTAGGGGAAAGCGTAGAGGGCCATGAGTACTGTTGCAACGAGGTAGACACGCTTGCGGCCAATTCGGTCAGCAAGGTACCCGCCAATGAATACCCCAACGATCCCAGCTAGTGCCCCAGGTATCGTGGCGTTGACCAGAAGGCTGCGATCCAGTTTCAAGAACGTTGTGCCATAGGCGATCAAGAAGGTGGAAATGATATAGTAGCCGCCGTTCTCAACAACACGCGCGAGCATTGACCAAATCATCGGGCCAAGATGCGTGCGGAAGACCTCAACCAGTGGCGCTCGGGCAAGTTCGCCTCGCTCCAGTGCCTGCTGGAAAAGCGGTGTCTCAAAGACGGTCAGTCGTACATAGAGGCCAATGGCAACCAGGATGAGACTAAGCAGGAATGGAACACGCCATCCCCAACTCTCGAATCCGTTCCCTGAGATATTGATGAACAACGTTGTGACCAACGAAGACAAGATCAGGCCGAATGGGACGCCGAGTTGTGGCAGACTGGTGATAAAGCCACGCTGTTCGCGCTTGCTCCACTCCATTGCCAGCAGAATCGCGCCGCCCCATTCACCGCCGACGCCAAGTCCCTGCAGGATGCGCATGAGCGTCGCCAGTACCGCTGCCCAAATGCCAATGACACTGTAGGGCGGCAATAGCCCAATAACCGCTGTGCCAATACCCATAAGCAAGAGCGTCGTAATCAGCGTCGCTTTACGTCCGAGGCGGTCGCCAAAATGCCCGAAGAGAGCGCCACCAATGGGGCGAGCGACGAAGCCAACAGCGTAGGTAGCAAAGGACTGAAGAAGTGCAACGTACGGATCTTCTTTGGGGAACAGCAGCTTTGGGAAGATCAGAGCGGCCATGGTGCCGTAAAGGAAGAAGTCGTACCACTCAATTGTCGTGCCGATCACACTCGCGATTGCGGCACGCCGGAGTTGGCGTGCATATTCTTCCGCTGGCAGCGCAAATCCCGCTTCAGCCATGGTGTCACCTCCATCTCGCTCTGTGCCTTCCCGCATATCCCGTAGCGCTGGGCAGTGACGCTACGCACGTGTCAAGCTCAAGGCTTGCCGTCTCGCCTCCTTTCTTTCGACTAACTCAGCTGCTGATCCCCTCAGCTTGTGCTGCCCGACTGTAGCCCTTTAATGAAGAGGTATTGGGCAGCCATGTCTTTCGGTGCGAAACTTGCCTCAGCTGCCTGGTGATAGACCTCGAGCAGCTGTTCGAAGATCGGCAAACGTGCCCGGTGCTCATCAGCCATCGCTTTCGCCAGTGTGAGGTCTTTGAGCAGAAGACCTAGGGCAAATCCTGGATCATAGCGGTCCTTCGCGATGAAGAGCTCATAGTTGCGCTGGTAGATGCCGCTCCGACCGTAGCTGACGTTCAAGATCGGGAAGAGTTTGGCTTTGTCAAAACCGACGAGATCAGCAAGCGTCATCGCTTCGGCGACCGCTTCAGTATAGAAGCCAATAAAAAAGTTATTGATCAACTTGACAATGTAGCCAGATCCTGGATCTTCGTCGACGTGGAAGATGTTCTTGCCGATGAGGTCAAAGAATGGTTTGGCGCGCTCGAAATCAGCCGTTCTCCCGCCAGCCATGACTGTCAACGTGGCGACTTCTGCACCTTCCACCCCGCCCGAGACCGGCGCGCCGATGAAGCCGATGCCGCGCTCCGCCAGCGCTGCTGCGACCTTGCGGCCGAGCGTGGGACCGATAGTGCTCAGCTCGATTGCTAATTGCCCTTCGTGGCCATGCTCAGCAATGCCGCCCGATCCCAGGTACACCTGCTCGACTTCTGCAGGGCCGGGCAAGCTGGTGCAGAGCACCTCGGCTTCTCGCACAACGTCGGCTACGCTGTTGCGCACTTCGCCACCCGCATTGGCGAAACGTTCGCGGGCACTCGGCGCAATGTCATAGCCAATGACGCGATGCCCGCCGCGCAGCAGGTTGCGGCTCATGGGGAATCCCATGTTACCCAGGCCGATGAACCCTATCGTGGCCATGGCACACCTCCGGCTGCTGTCCTACCCATACGCTGAATGATGCCGCTGCCCTAACTCTAGCACCGTTAGACCAGGCCGGACAGGGTGCTGGGCGGCGGGCTGAATCTACGTCTACGGCCTAAAAGTCGCCATCACGGACGTAGGGTTGGCTCCAGAGGATGACCGACAGCAGCACGGCCTTGAGCCAAGCCTGATGCATGCGCTCGACTTCCTCGGCGCTATGCCCCTTCTTGGCGAGGAATGGCTTGATTGTTGCGTAGATCGGATAAGTCAGTGCGAGCACGTAACGCAACGGGATGTGTTCAGGCGCTTCGACGTGGTCGGTCTGGTTCTTCTTGCTGCGGTGATGGCGCAGGCCAATCTCATACTGGTAGTCCAGCCAGGCCTGGTTGTAGTTGGCTGCCGTCAGGTCGCGGATCCACTGGCCAAAGCGTTGCCGGACTCGATCAAGGTAAGTGGTGTCAGGCTGGCCGTCGCTTCGGCGGGTGAAATAGTAGAGTAGGTGTGGGTTCGCTCCAACGAAGCCATACCAGACGTCGAGGATTGCGTCGACCTGATCAGCAAGCACGTCGTGAGCCTGACGCAAGGCCGCGATGTCCTCATCCGTAAAGAGCACCGTCTTCTTGAGCAGTTCGAACTCCTCGAGGCTGATCGGGGATCGAGGTACGGCTGTCGTGCCATAGGTGTATCCCGGGATCTGGCTCATCATGTCACTCCTTCCGGATGGCGAACGACCAAACAGGAGGCAGCGCTGGATACCGCAACAGCCAAAACCCAAGGGGGCCTCAATGTGTGTAACAACCTGGCGTGTTTCACCTCCTTCGACTAAAGGTCTGCCAGTTCAGTTCAGCCAGATCGGGATCGGCCCGCTGGTAATCAGGGCAGTCAAGCCGAAGCGAGCCGTCGCCAAACGGGGCGTCAACATAGGCACAGTGGTGGGGCCGTTTCGGATCGGCGTGAACGAACGGGTGGAAGTAGCGGCAGGTCAAACACATCTGCGCGACTGGGATTTCACCGCGTTCTTGTAGCGTGCGAATCACCTTCAGCAGCAGGCGCCAGAGTACCTGCTGCTCGTCTGGTGCGAGTTCAGTAATCGCGGTGCTGAGGAAATCGGGCCAGCTGGCAACTACTTCGGCAGCCTGCTGGCCCGCTGGTGTGAGGGCGACAATGCGCTGGCGGCGATCAGTCGTTGACCGCCTGCGTGTGATGAGTCCTTTCGCCTCGAGTGCGCTCACCACGTCGCTGGCTGTCGGCAGCGTTACCGCGAGGGCGTCGGCAATCGCTGCGACGCTTGCCATATTTCCTGGCCGAAATCGCAGAAAAGCCAGCACTTGTCCCTGCGTCGGCGTCAGTCCCTGCTGGTTGCCCTCCTGCCAGGCTCGGTGCCGCAAGGCAATGCTGATGCGAGCCAGACCGTGGGCAATCCGCTCAGGAAGCGGTTCATCCTGCGCATTCCAGCCGCTTGGATCCATGGTGTCCCTTTCGATTTACTTAGAACTCCTAAGTACATGATAATGGCCCAGACTGCTGCTGTCAAGCGCTGTCATACGGCACACGTGCTGTGGTGCATGCGCAACGTGTCGTACTGGACCGGTGCTCCGTGTAAAGCGTGCAGACAATGCTGCCTATTCTGGACAGCCCCCACTACGGTGGAGTACCAGGCCATGCTCGGCGGCAGTAGGGGATGAGGGCAGTGCAGGGTAACACGACCTGCTGGGTACGGGAATGCCAGGAGGCCAATGCTTGCCTGCTCTCAGCGCTGCCCTTACAATCCGCCCGATGTGAGCACGGTCAAGGGGGACACTGATGGTAACGGTTGCGCAGGCAGTTGCAAGCGAACTACGGCGGGCAGGAATTGACCGAGCGTTTGGTTTGCCAGGGGGTGAAGTGCTCTATCTCATCGATGCCCTGCGTCAGGCTGGCGTGCCGTTTGCCCTCTGTCGTCATGAAGCGAGTGCCGGCATCATGGCCAGCGTCTATGGAAAGCTGCGTGGTACGGCGGGTGTCGCCGTCGCCACGCTTGGCCCAGGAGCAGCCAACCTGATGCTCGCCCTCGCCACCGCCTGGCTCGACCGTGAGCCGCTGCTGGCCATCACGGCTGATCTGCCAACCAGTTGGCCCCCGAGCCACACGCATCAGCGGCTCCCACTCCTCGAGCTCTACCGCCCTATTACTAAGCATGCGGAAGCGGTTACGCCGCTGAACGCTGCGAGTGCCGTGCGTCGGGCGCTTGCAGCCTGTTGTACCGAGCCGCTGGGACCAAGCTACCTGACGCTCTCGGCTGAAGACGCACAGTTGCCAGCGGCAGAACAGTTGCCCGATGGCCAGGCTGCAGCGCCCCAACCTGAGGCCAGCCAGTTGGGCGATCCTGATGCTGCTGCCCAGGCAATCGTCGCCGCGTTAGCCCAGGCCGAGCGACCGCTGGTGCTCGTTGGGCTTGGGGTGCGTCCGACCAGAGCGACGCTGCTTCGCCGTTGGCTTGATACGTGGGGGCTGCCGGTCGCGGTCACGCCGAAAGTAAAGGGAATCGTTGACGAGACTGCCCCGTACTTCGTCGGTGTCATTGGTGGCATGGCTATCGATGATTTGATGCTTCAGGCTCTTGAGGCAGCCGACTGCCTCATCGGGTTTGGCTTTGACCCGGTCGAGGTTGACAAAAGCTGGCATGCTCGCCTGCCGATTCTCTGGGTATTAGAGTCGGCCCAGGCAACCGGTCAGCTGCCCCGTTCCAACGCCTACTATTGCGATCATGGCCAGGTGCTCGAGCGGTTAGTGGCACTAGAGCCGCCTCGTACCTTCGGCCGTCCCTTTGCCGCTGTTCAGGCCGAGCGCCAGGCGATTGCCGCAGGGCACAGCCGAGTGCCACAACATGGGCTTGCTCCAGTCGCGCTGGTGCAAGCGCTGGCCCGTGTTCTCCCGCCCGAGACCATTGTCACCACGGACGTCGGCTCACATAAATACCTGTTCGGTCAATTCTGGCCTAGTCGCTTCCCCCAAACCTTTTGGATGAGCAACGGGCTCTCTGGGATGGGCTACGGACTGCCTGCAGCGATTGGTGCCAAACTTGCTCGACCAGATGCGCCAGTGCTTGCGGTCGTTGGCGATGGCGGATTCGCCATGAACGGCCAGGAACTCGAGACGGCGCGGCGGCTCGGTGCGCCGGTCATCGTTGTCGTTATTGCCGACCAGTCCTACTCACTTATCCAGATCAGCCAGAGCAACCGGGGTCTTCCCCGCTATGGCGTCGATTTTGGCCCAATCGACAGCGTTGCGGTGGCACGTGCCTGCGGTGGCGATGGCGAACGCGCGGCCACGCCTGAGGCCATCAGTGCGGCTGCCCGGCGGGCGCTTGACATGGCCGTCCCGTATGTCATCGAAGTCCCACTTGATCCAGAAGCATATCGGCCAATTGTCTAGATAGAGAATCGCGAGGCTGGTGGGGCACGGTGTTCTTTGGTGTCGTAGCTGCTCTGCTTGTCATGGACTAGCCGCCTCGCACTGGGTCGAGGACGCGGAGATGCGATGTCATGCTTGGTCGGCATAGCCGATACGCTCTCTACGGTACCCTATGATTCATCAGGTTCGGCAGACAAGTCCTAGCAGAACAGGCGCCAATACTGTGGATCGCGTCCAGCGGCAGCGTAGTCGAAGTCCTCGGCCAATGGCTGTAGGCAAAAGCGACCGTCGACGATTCGTAGCGCGACGTAGCGTGAGAGGTCGGTGATTGGTGTTGCGGGGTCTCCTAACTCTTCTCTGGTAAAGAAGCGCGCGTCGTCATGTTCGTGGCCGTCAGGCTGGAGCGTCCCGCCCAACGGCTCGAGCAAGAACATCACGTAGGTGTCAGCACGCGTGCCGTCACAGCGTGTACGAATACCGACGAGGCCAAGGACGCGCGTTGCTAGTCCGGTCTCTTCGTGTACTTCTCGGATGACAGCCTGGTCGAGTGTTTCTCCTGGGTCGACGTGTCCACCTGGGAAGAGATATCGCCCGCGTGCTGGTCCATACGTTTGGCGAACAAGCAAGACCGCCTGATCACGGACGACAATGCCGCCAACGGCAACAACGTGCTGCGCTGTCTGGCCCATGCTCGTGCTCCTCTCACTGCACACGGAGGCACCATCATTCAACGTGATGGCGTTGCCAAGGGATTCGGGGCGAAGAGCCGTGGGTTGTGAATTTTCCACTGCCCCTTCTCATAGATCAGAGTAAACGTGTAAGTTGACACACGATCGTCGAGGCGCTGGGTTACATCGACCGTCGCGTGATTACCCTCGATCTTCGGCACGCCGATCCGCTCAATCGTAATGCGGTTGCCTAATGTTGCTGCGACTTGAACGGCTTCCATAAAGTCGTCAAACGATTCTCCGAGGTTGGTCTCATCGGAGTGCATGAGCCACGCCTCGCCAGCTCGACCGTGGTAGATAGCATCAAGATAGCGCCGGACGGTGTCTTGGATTGCTTTGCTCTGCGCCGAGACAGTCGCTGTTGGTGGTGTTGCCGCTTGCCCTTGGCTGAACAGATGCAGGTTCAGCCGGCAACTGCTCAGGACGAGAGCCAGCGCAAAGAGAGCGACGAGCATCGATTGTCGGCGGCACGTTGGCGGCTTCATTCCGTGTTTCCCTCGCTTTCGGTGCAGATGGTCAGATGACACGAGTGTACAACGAGCCAGACCTGTCAGATAATGCCGAAATGGCAAAAATATTGCGCTCCTGGGATACTCTTGACGATCTTAAACTGTTCCGATTATTCTATGGTAACAACTGTATCCGACCTTGCTACGTCAATCGGAGGATCTTTGGCGACAGGGCACCGTGAAGGAGCGGATGGGATGAGTCTCACGGTCTCGCGGCGGCAGTTGCTCAAGATTGGCGGTGCAGCAGCTGCCGGGACAGCAGCAGGCGCATTGCTTGGTCTCGGTGTCGATCTTCGCCCGAAACAAGCACGGGCGCAGGAGTTGCGCATTAAAAACGCGCAGGTATTCCCCAGCATTTGTCCCTACTGTGCCGTCGGCTGTGGAACGCTCGTCCACGTTGTCGACGGCAAAATCGTCAATATTGAGGGGAACCCGAAGAGTCCGATCAACATGGGCAACCTTTGCCCAAAGGGGGCGGCAACCTACCAGTTGCATGTGAATCCAAACCGATTGACTAAGGTGCTCCACCGCAAGCCATATAGCACGCAGTGGGAAGTCGTCGATCTCGAGTGGGCGATGGATCGCGTGGCTCAGCTGGTCAAGCAGACGCGCGATGAGACGTTCGTTGAGACCTTGCCCAATGGCAAGAAGGTCATGCATACCACGGCGATTTTCTCACTCGGTGGGGCGACGATTGATAACGAGTGGAACCATCTCCAGCAAAAGTTGATGCGCGGCCTGGGGGTTGTCCGCATCGAAAACCAGGCCCGGATATGACACAGCTCGACCGTCCCCGGTCTGGGGGCGCGGCTCGGGCGTGGTGGTGCTACGCTCTATCCCGGCAGCCTGGCTGATGCCGATTGCATTGTGATCATGGGATCGAACATGGCTGAGAACCACCCCGTGGCCTTCCGCTGGGTGGCTCAGGCAAAGCTGAAGGGCGCGAAACTCATCCACGTCGACCCGCGCTTTACGCGCACCTCGGCGATGGCCGACCTCTATGTGCCGATCCGCTCCGGCACTGATATCGCCTTCATTGGTGGCCTTATCCGCTATATGATCGAAAATGAGAAGTACTTCAAAGAGTACGTTGTCAACTACACAAACGCGCCGACAATTATCAGCGATGACTACAAAGACACCGAAGATCTCGAAGGGGTCTTCTCTGGACTGAAGGAGGCGCCCCCAGGCGGCGATCAGAAGTATGTCTATGACAACACAAGCTGGCAGTACAAGCGCACCGCTCCCTGGGACGCGAACCAGGCGCGTCAGGAGGCGCTCAAGGCAGCAACCTTTGCCGAGATGATCCAGAAGATGGTACCGCCGCCAGCTGCCAAGGATCCGACGCTCCAAGATCCACGCTGTGTATTCCAGATCGTTCGGCGCCATTTCTCGCGGTACACGCCGGAGATGGTCGAGCGGATCACGGGCTGCCCGCAAGACCTCTTCCTCAAAGTTGCTGAGATGATTGCCGAAAATTCTGGCCCCGATCGGACGACCAGCTTCGTTTACGCTATGGGCTGGACGCAGCATACCTATGGCGTACAGACGATTAGCTGCACCGCCCTCCTTCAGCTCCTTATGGGGAATATGGGGCGGCCCGGTGGTGGCATTATGGCCTTGCGTGGCCACGCCACGATCCAAGGGTCGACAGATATTCCTACGCTTTACCACTCCATCCATGGCTACATGTCCCATCCTGATGCGCGCAAGGCGCACGATACGCTGAAGGACTACATCCTGACGGAGACAAAGCCGACCGGGTATTGGGCGAACTTGCCCAAGTTCATGGTCAGCTATCTCAAGTCAATGTACGGCGATGCCGCCAAGCCGGAGAATGACTTTGGCTACGACTGGCACCCCAAGATCGCTGGCGATTACTCCCACATGGCCACGATGGTCGACATGGCCAATGGCAAGGTGAAAGGCGCCTTGATCTTTGGCCAGAATCCCGCCACCTCAATCAACGGCAGCTTGCAGCGGCGTGCCTTAATGCAACTTGATTGGCTGGTTGTCAAAGACAACTTTGAGACTGAGACGGCGTCCTTCTGGTACACCGCACCAGAAGTGAAGAGCGGCGAGATTAAGCCGGAGCAGATTAAGACAGAAGTCTTCCTCTTCCCGTCGGCACAGGTCGCTGAGACTGAGGGCAGTTTCACCAATACCCAGCGACTTGTGCAATGGCATGAGAAAGCGGTTGATCCGCCTGGCGATTGCCGCTCAGACGCCTGGTTCACGCACCAGCTAGCCCTGCGCCTCAAGAAGCTCTATGCCGACAGCACGCTGCCGCGTGATCAGGGAATCAAGAACTTGCTCTGGGACTTCGACTACGATCCAGGCAAGTATCCAACGAATACACGCATTCAGGGTGAGCCTGATCCGCTGAAGATCTTGCGCGAAATCAACGGCTACAAGACTGACACCAAGGAATTGCTCTCTGGCTTTGCTGACCTTAAGGATGACGGCTCAACCACCTGCGCATCCTGGATTTACAGCGGCATCTATCCGAAGGAAGGACAAAATCGCGCGGCGAGCCGTAACCCTGATCCTGACAACAAGCCTGGGAGCAATCTTGGCTGGGGCTTTGCCTGGCCAGCGAACCGGCGTATTCTCTACAACCGCGCCTCGGCGCGTCCTGATGGCCAGCCCTGGAGTGAACGCAAGAAGTGGGTCTGGTGGGATCCCGAGAAGAAGCAGTGGACAGGCTATGATGTCCCTGACTTTGCCGTGACGAAGGCGCCGGACACGCCAGCCAAGCCTGGTGCAACCGGCCTTGATGCACATGACGGGAAGAGCCCGTTCATCATGATGCCTGACGGCAAGGGCTGGCTCTTCGTGCCAACTGGTCTTGTCGATGGCCCGCTCCCGACGCACTATGAGCCTATGGAATCGCCGGTTGTCAATCTGCTCTATCCGAAGTGGCCCAAGAACCCGATCGCCAAGTACTGGCAGCACGAGCGGAACCAACTGGCTGATCTTGATCCCAACTTCCCGATCGTGCTGACGACCTATCGCTTGACTGAGCACCACCTCTCGGGCGTGATGAGCCGCTGGCTACCTTGGTTAGCTGAGCTCCAGCCGGAACTCTTCGTCGAACTCAGTCCCGAGCTGGCGCAGGAGAAGGGGATCAAGAATCTCGACGTTGTTGAGATTTCGACGAAGCGTGGCACGATCCGTGCAAAGGCCTTGGTGACCCCACGCCTGCGCCCGCTGATGGTCAATGGTCAGGTGGTGCATCAAATTGGCATGCCGTGGCACTGGGGGTTCATGGGTATCGTGACCGGCGATGTGGTCAACGACCTCACCGCTATGGTCGGCGATCCGAACGTGTCAATTCACGAAAGTAAGGCGTTGGTCTGCAATATCAAGAAGGCGTAGGAAGAGCGGAGTGTCCCGCGGGGTAACCATCCCCCGCGGGATTGGCACGGAGGAGCCAAACTATGCCGGAACCGATGGGGTTCTTCACCGACACATCCGTTTGTATCGGCTGTAAGGCTTGTCAAGTTGCGTGCAAGGAATGGAATCAGCTCCCGGCGATTAACGGCGGGGCTAACGTCCTCAGTGGGAATAGCTATGACAACACGACCAAGCTCGATGGCATGAACTGGCGTCATGTCAAGTTCATCGAGCAGTTTAGCCCTGACCGCAAGCAGGCGCGCTGGTTGATGATGAGCGATGTTTGCAAGCACTGCGTGCAGGCTGCATGCCTTGAGGTCTGTCCGACTGGAGCGATTATCCGAACCGAATTCGATACGGTCGTGATCCAGCAAGACGTCTGCAACGGCTGCCGTGCCTGCATTGCTGCTTGCCCCTTCGGCGTTATCGACATCAACCCTGAGACAAACACAGCAATGAAGTGCACGCTCTGCTATGACCGATTGCAGGCCGGTATGGTGCCAGCTTGTGCCCAGGCGTGCCCAACGCAGTCGATCCAGTTTGGACCGATCTCCGAGTTACGTCAGCGCGCTCAAGCCCGGCTTCAGCAGTTGCAAGCGCAGGGTGAGACCAAGGCGCAACTTTACGGCGCTGACGAATCGATCCTTGGCGGGCTCAACTCTTTCTATCTCCTGCTTGATGATCCAGAGGTCTACGGCCTGCCGAGGAATCCCAAGCTTCCCTCGCGGAATTTGCCGGCAGCGGCCGGGCTCTCGACGGCTGGCGCGATTGCTATGGGAGTCATTGGCCTCGTCAGCTTGCGCAAACGGCGGATGGATCAACTAGCGGCTGAGGCGCGGCGCAACAACGGCCAGGAGGAGAACGGCGATGCCCGATAGCTTTGTCACAAAAGCACCTGAATGGCTCTGGTGGATCGCCATCTATTTCTTCGTCGGTGGCATTGCTGGCGGAAGTTTCGTCATCGCGGCATTGCTGCAACTCTTTGGCAATCGCGCCGACCGCCCGTTAGTGCGTGCGGGATACATCATCGGTTTTCTTGGCAGCGTGCTCAGCGGCCTCATCTTAACGATTGATTTGCGTCAACCGTTGCGCTTTTGGCACATGTTGATCCAGTCCAAGACGTTTCTCCCGGCATTCAAGTATTGGTCGCCGATGTCCTTTGGTTCATGGGGCCTCTTAACGTTTGGCCTCTTCTCCTTCCTGGCAACGGTTGGCACGCTAGCCGAGGCAGGCTATCTCCCACGCGGGCTGCACGCCCTGGTCAATGGCCCGCTTGGCTGGGTTGTCAACATCATTGGCATGCTTGCTGGTTTCTTCCTTGCTGGCTATACCGGCGTGCTCTTGGCGGTGACAAATCGTCCGCTCTGGAGCGACACCGTGTGGCTTGGGCTGCTCTTCTTACTCTCCGGGTTCTCGACTGCTGGCGCGTTGCTCCTGCTCTTGGGCTGGCGGGCGCAGCCCAGTACCCTCCACTGGGTCGAGCAAATCGATACAGTGGCATTGGTGCTTGAACTTGTCGTCCTTGTAATCACCGTGCTCTCACTTGGCACAACCGTCACGCGCCTCGTGCTTTTCAACGTCTGGGGGGTGTTGCTTGGCCTCGTTGTCCTCGCCGGTATTTTGCTCCCGCTCGCCCTACGCTGGCGGCCGCTTCTTGGCCGGATTAGTGTGCCAAGTGCGGCAGTGCTGGTCTTGATTGGCGGATTCTTGCTGCGGATCGTCATCTTGTTCGCATCGGAGGCGGTCTAGCCGTGCGGTGGCAAGGGAAAGCAGTGCGGTATGTTCTCGCTGGCCTACTCCTGGCTGCAACCGTTGCGTGCAGCCCCGAGGCGAAGCGTACCCGCGGCGGCGGCCCTGGAGCTGACATTGGCAATCATGGTGCAACGGTTGAGTTGCACCCGACTGGACCTCGGACAATTTACTTTGAAACGCCGATGCAAGGAACAGCATCGCATGTTGCAGGGCTGACGATTCAATGAGTGGCGCACAAGTTGACCGTCTTGAAGCGCTTGCGCGGGCGGACGCCGTTGTGGCGCCGCTCGCGCGTCTCCAGGCTGAGGCATTGCAGATCGCTCTGGATCCCCAGTGGAGTCAGGCTCTCTCGCCCGAACAGGTGCTAGCTATCCCTGACGAGCCCTTGCTCCATCGTCAGCGTCTCGCGCTTGACTCACATATGGTTGTTGCCGCCCTGCATGCGCTGCTTGACGTTGCGATCCAGGCTGAGATCGGCGAGGTCCTGGCAGTACGTGATGCGCTGCACACTGGCGCGTTTGATCCGCTCGCACTCCTCCAGGCCGGCGTGGTCGTCGATTCGCCCCAGTTGACTCGGCTTGCCCGGCGCGCTGCGGTTGCACCTGAACTCCTGACAACGCTTGGGCAAGTGCTTGCGCTCCCGCTTCTCCATGCCTGTGGCGAAATGCTCGCTTCACGCGCTGCAACGCGTGACTGGGCGGTTGGCTATTGCCCGGTCTGTGGTGCCTGGCCGGCACTTGCTGAGCTTCGCGGGCTGGAGCGCGAGCGCTGGCTGCGGTGTGGTCGTTGTGGCAGTGCCTGGAAGTTTCCCCATCAGCGCTGTGTGTTCTGCGGCAATGACGACTTCCGCTCGCTTCATTACCTTGCGCCGGAAGGACAGCAAGACGCGCTACGTGCTGAATGCTGTCAGCGGTGTCGTGGCTATCTCAAGACAGTTGCTACGCTCGGTGCACTCTCCCATGAGGCGGTACTTGTACGCGATCTTACAACACTTGAGCTTGATCTCGCGGCGCTTGACCAGCAGTATCAGCGAACGCGCGTCCTCGGATTTCCTCTCGTTGTGCATCTGGTCGCGCGGGATTGACGCGCAGGAGGGTTACCCATGTCCTTGCAAAATCCGGTTGCATCGCTCATTCGGCCCGCTGAGTTTAGCCGAGCCTTGCTCCATGCCCTCGATGCTTCCGAGGGGCGTCGCCGGCGTCGCAAGCGGGATCAGACGCCTGATAGCATTGGTCTGAGCCTCAAGCGTGATGTGCTTGAGAAGATTATCGCTGAAGATCCCGAGCCTGAGGCGTTTGAGGCGTGGTTGCTTGATCTTGTCTTGCATACTCCTGGCAGCGGAGGACTCCGTGCGATGTGCCAGGACATCCTTCAAGAGTACCGATTGGCTCAGCAAGATCCACGATTCAGCGAATGGCTAGCTGAAGGAGCGCCGAGTGATGACGCGTTGCCTGAAGGACAACTGACGGGGCGCGGTGCAACGTGTGCTTCCGATGCCGGCAGCTGTGATCGCTCAGCGTGATGATCCACGGATGTACTAGCACCACACCGAACGTGTGCTGGGCCGACGTCGCATACGAGAACGCCGATACATAGCGCTCATCTGAGCATAGCGGGCCAGCATAAGCACGACGCATCCGGGGGTGAGCAGCAGGCGGCATGGGATGTATTAGTGCTGGCTCACTGAAGCGCTCTGTTTCCTTCTCTGGTATGCCGATGCGTGTTCGGTCGCTATCAGCCGTGCAAGACGGCGAGGGGACACGCGAGCAAGGATCTGACCAAGGCGACTAGCTGGTCGATGAGCCGGTGCAGCGTGGTCATCTGAAGAAAGCTCCGTGCTCTCTGGCACGCTCGGATAGTGTTTCCAGTATGCAGCGAACGTCGTAATGAACGCGCGTTGGGCATAGACCTCGGGGTGTGAGCCGGCCTCTTCAACGCGTCGCAGCGCCTCATGCGGTGCATAGCCAAGGGCGATTAGGACACAAGCGGCAACGGTACCGGTTCGTCCAATGCCAGCGCCGCAGTGCAGCAAGACGAACTCGTCATGTTGGAGCCAGGAGATAATGTCGCGAATCAACGCGGCAAATGCGTCGATTTCAGCTGGCACGCCGCAGTTTGGAATTGGAAAGTAGCGTGCTTGTGGCCCTAATCGCCGTCGCTGCAGCTTGAGAGCATACTCGGGTGACTTTGGTAACACTTCTGTTTCCAGCTGGGCTAGGCAGACAATCCGCGTGATCCCACAGGCTCGCCATGCAGCTTCGTAGGAGGCAAGCGGCGCATAGCGTCCAGGCATTTCTGAAAGGAACAACGCACCGCGGGATCGTGAGCCGAGGTCGACTGCCCGTAGCCGACAGTGGTGCTCCATCGCGTTCGTGCTCCTTCCGGTCGCTCGGCCATGGCGGTGCGCCTGCTTGCGCCCTGCACAGCTTGTTGCTTGCCAAGCGATCCTTCGCCACTTACCGTGAGCGCTGCTCGCCTTCGAGAGCAGCGCTCGTCTCTTCGCCATTTGACGACGCCCGTTGCCCAGCGGCTACCTCTTCAGGCTGCGTTTCTTCTGCCCCGTCTGCTTCCGCAGTGCCGTCAGTAGCCTGTGCTGCAAGTTCCTGTTGCACTGTCTCATAAACCCAGCGACCTGGTTCTTCGACATGCAACCGCATGACTTGCTCTGCATAGTCCGGGTCACCGGAACGGAGGGCTTCTAAAACGCGCTCATGCCGCGACGGTAGGTCAGCTAGTGGCCGCTGGGCGATCGAAATGGTTAAAAACGTGGATGTGGCGAGACTGAGGCTCGTCCAGAACTGTTGCACAAGCTGGTTGCCTGAGGCTTCGACAACAATCCGGTGGAAGGCGATATCGGCTTTCACAATGTTGTCGCAATCTCCAGCTTCGACGGCTTCGCGCATGCGGTCGATCTGCTCTTCGAGCGCGAGAACGTGTTCATTGGTTAATCGCGTTGCAGCGGCACGGGCAGCGACACCTTCAATAGCAGCACGGATGGGGTAGATTTCGACAAGCTCTTCCCGGCTGAATTCGCGCACCTGTGTGCCACGGAATGGTGCGCTAACGACGAAGCCGAGCAGCTCAAGGTCCCGCAGTGCCTCACGGACGGGTGTCTGGCTGACGCCAAGCTCTTGCGCCAGCTTTGTCTCGACGATGCGATCTCCCGGCTTCAGCTGACCAGAGAGAATAAGCTGGATAAGGTGATCTTTAATCTGTTCACGGAGGACTCGGCGCCCAACCTGGCGCTCCTCCATAGCCGATTGCTTCCCCGGCGTTGTCTCTGCGGCCATCGATTGCTCACAATCGCTGTACCCGGAAAGAATCGATTGTGTAGTACTGCACTATACTGTGCTGCAGCACCTACTGTCAAGCGCTTGCCGCGTTTCGTCGGCTGGCGTTGCTTCATTGCACTCCTTGCGTGCTGCAGCGGCGGAGTCTTATCCTTAGAGGTAATCCCCGTGATGAAGGCGATCCCTCCTGGAGAGACAGGAGTGAAGACGTTTGATGGTACAGCTCAAAGCGATGCATCTAAACCGATCAGTCTGCTGGCTCAGCCGAACGTCGGTACGGCCACCACCATGTTCTTCCATCCTGCTTTGAAGAGTGACGCACGTTACTGACTCGCATGAGCGTGAAAGGAGCTGATGATGTCTGAAGGGGCTGCCATCTATGAGAACAAACCGCTTGTGGCACCTCCGCCGCAGTTAGCCAAGCACGCACCGGTTAGCCAACGTGAAGCGCAACGCCTTCTCGCTCTTGCCCGAACTGATCCTGCGGCTTACTGGGCCGAGATTGCCTCTGAACTTGACTGGTTTGCGACCTGGGATCGCACGCTCGAAGGTTCACTCGGTGCCTTTCGTTACTTTGTTGGTGGAATGAGCAATGTCTCATTCAATTGTGTCGATCGATTCGCTGAGCAGCGCCCGAATCAGGTCGCGCTCTTCTATGAACGGGAAGATGGCCTGCGCGAGGTCTGGAGTTATCGCAATTTACGGGACGAGGTAAGCCGGCTTGCGGCGGCGCTTTCCCGTGCTGGTATCCGTCAAGGCGATCGTGTTGCCATTTACATGTCCAACATTCCCGAAGTCTTTGCCGCTGTCCAGGCCTGCTATCGCATCGGAGCGATCTATTCGATCCTCTTTGCTGGTTTCTCGGCAGAAGCTGTGCATGACCGATTGGTAGACCTCGAGCCTCGGCTGGTAATCGTTGCTGATGGCAGTGTGCGGCGTGGACGTGTTGTGCCGCTCAAAGAGACGCTTGATCAAGCGCTCGATGACGTTTCGAGCGTTGAGCGGGTTGTCGTTATCCCACGCCTCCGCCGCGACGTACCGATGCAACCTGGACGCGATGTCTCCTACGAGGACTTTCTCGCGGATTCCCCGGCGTTCTTCCCACCGGTGCCACTTGAAGCCAATGAGCCAGGGTTCGTGATCTACACCTCTGGCACGTCAGCCAAACCGAAGGGGCTCGTTCATGCTGGCATTGGATTCCTTGTTGGAGCGTATGCGAACGTCAAGTGGAGCTTGGCGCTGCGCCCTGATGATGTCTACTGGTGTACCGCTGACGTCGGTTGGCTGACGTTCCCCATTTTTGCCCTTGTTGGTGGCCTCGCCCACGGAGCGACGCTCGTCATTTACGAAGGAGCGATGGACTATCCTGATCCTGGGCGCTTCTACCGTATCCTCGGCCGTTATCGGGTGACCAAGCTCTTCACATCACCAACCCTGTTGCGTATGCTCCGTCGAGCCGGGGACGCGTGGGTGTGCAACACAGACGATCTGGTCCTCGTTTCGCTCGTCGGTGAGCCGCTCGATCCCGAGACATGGTACTGGACCCGCGACGTACTCGGCGGAGGACATATCTTCGTCAACAATACCTATGGTCAGTCAGAGACTGGGACGGCCTGGGCGTCCAGTATGGTCGGTCTAACACCGACAAAGCCAGGTTCATGCGGACATACGCTGCCAGGCTATGTGGCCGAAGTGGTCGATGAGGATGGCCGACCAGTACCACCAGGACAGCTTGGCTATCTTACCCTTACTGCACCGTTCCCGTGCTTAGCCCGCACCGTCTTCCGTGATCCGGCCCGCTATCGGAACACCTACTTTGAGCGTTTCCCCGGCCGCTATTTCAGCGCGGATGCCGCGGTGATCGACCCGGATGGCCAACTTTGGGTCTCTGGTCGGGTCGATGATGTCATTAAGGTGTCTGGTCACCGCATTGGTACGATGGAGCTTGAGGCGGCGTTGATTAATCATCCTGCTGTCTCGGAGGCTGCGGTCATTGGCGTGCCGGACCCAATAAAGGGAGAGGTACCAATGGCCTTCGTAATCGTGCGCCAGGGCTATAGTCCGAGCGAGGCACTAGAGCAAGAACTCATCGACTCGGTCGTGCGGGCAGTCGGGAGTTATGCACGCCCCAAGCAAGTGGTGCTGCTGCAAAACCTGCCACGCACTCGCAGTGGGAAGATCATGCGCCGGCTACTGCGTGACCTCGTGATCTACGGCGAGATTCGCGGTGATACCAGCGCACTCGAAAACCCTGAGGCGCTCGAAGAACTCCAGCGCTTGCGTGTCTAAGGCGAAGCGTCAGCGATACACGAGCACAGCGTGTTATGGCTCAAAGACCATGAATTCGAGGAGGTTGCCAAAGGGATCACGGCAGAAGAACCGTGGCCGACCAGGAATCGGTGTTGCGTCATAGGGGCGATAGCCTGCCGCTTCTAACGTTGCCCGGATTGGTGCTAATTCGTCGACCTCGAAACAGAGATGGCGACGAGACCGTCCGCGGGTTTCGTCGTCTTCGGCGACGACGTGAAGCTCTGTCGGCCCAGCGTCAAACCATACCAGGATGTTGAGGCCGGCGAGCGTCTCCGGCACGGGCTTCTCGGGCAGCCCGAGGAGGTCGCCATAGAATGCACGGGCTGTTGCTGCGCCGTCAATCGGTGCAGTGATGGACACGTGCTGGATTCGCTTGATCTCTGCCATACTGCCCTTCCTCGTGCAACTTCAGTTGCCTCGCTTGCTGATTGTACCGGTTCTGCTATGGTAACATTATAATGCTGGGTTCGGCCATATTGGTGGAGGATAGTGATGCGCTTCTCCTTCCGGTGGCTTGTGAGTCTCGCCCTGGCCGGTTGGTTGGGGTATCACATTGTCGGTGCGATACGAGCCTGGCCGCTTGACGTCTACGAGTGTGGCGAATGGCGTGGACCGGCCCTAGCGCTCA
Source organism: Thermorudis peleae (assembly GCF_000744775.1). Lineage (NCBI taxonomy): Bacteria > Pseudomonadati > Thermomicrobiota > Thermomicrobia > Thermorudis > Thermorudis peleae. The sequence continues at coordinate 638,117 of NZ_JQMP01000001.1, forward strand.
TGCTCCTTGTGCTCGATCTTCCATTGCTTGTTGCAGTCAGTCTGCTTGCCTGCAATAGCCGCTGGGCGATTGCCTGGGGGCTCACTGGACTCGCCATTCTCGGGATCTATGTCGTGCCGCAGCTCTGGTACTTTCGCATGGTTGGCCTCAATGCCCCGCAGTGTGCACTGAAAATGCCTGCTGAGCTTCAAACAGTTGGGGTGTTGGTTGACGTTGTAGTTGCAGCGCTTTGTTTCGTCATGGCTGGTGCTCGCTGGACCCAACGTCGGCGTACCCTTGCCTTAATGCTGTAGTCCTGCCGCAAGAGCTTGCGTCGTGGTGCACTGCTCAACCATACTGACAACGGTAGAGAGGGGGCAGTGCGGGCATGCCAGGTGGATCGCCAAAACTCGCCAAGCAGCTTGTGAAGCTCATGTATCGGCATCGATGGCAGCCGCTGGAATTTCGCGGCAATGGCTATCTGCTTGAGGTTCGTCCATACCATGCCAAGCTGGAAGCGGGCTTCACGCTTTGGCGCACGGGTCCTGACTCGCAGCTCCGACCAGTTGTGAGTGGCCATACCGAAAATGGCTACCTTTTGACGGCTGAAGGATTCGTGCTTGATCTCCCGCCGGCGCTCGAACAGGCGGTGGCGCAGTTGCTTGCCCAAAAGCCAGTGCGGGCAGCCGCTCACTCTGCCTGAGGACTGCCCGCACCACTCTTGTTCACGATTACCAGAGTGTCCGAATCATGCCGCCGTCGACCTGCAGTGCAGCCCCTGTGATATAGCTCGCGCGCTCCGAGGCGAGGAATACCACCGCGTTCGCGAACTCCTCCGGCTCTCCGTAACGGCCCAGCGGAATTTGTGCGAGCGATCGCTGGCGAACCGTTTCCGGATCGACACCAAGCTTGGCTGCGTTTGCCTGATCAAGTTCGATCAGCCGCTGGGTCGCGATGCGGCCTGGCATAACGGTATTGACTCGGATATTGTCTGGCGCAAGTTCCTCTGCGAGCGATTTAGCGAGGGCGGTGACACCGGCCCGGAAGACGTTTGAGAGGATCAAGTTCGGAATCGGCTGCTTTACTGACGATGAAGTTAACATAATAATACAGCCTTTGCCGCGCTGGCGCAGGGCAGGGAGGGCGGCGCGCGTGAGGCGGATGGCGCTCAAGAGTGTGAGTTCGTAGCCCGCTTGCCAGCCTGCGTCATCGAAGTCGGTGAAGCCGCCGGCTGGTGGACCACCGGCGTTGGTGACAAGGATGTCGAGCCCACCAAAGTGGTCTACTGCCGCCTGAACGAATCGCGTGATGTCCTCAGCATTGCGCAAGTCGCAGGCAGTTGCAAACACTTCGACTCCGTGCTGGCGGGCCTCGGTTGCAACAGCGTCAATGGCGTCCTGTTTACGGCTGCAGATCGCCAAGTTCGCCCCTTCGCGGGCAAAACCGAGGGCGACGGCCTTGCCAAGTCCCTGGCTCGCTGCCGCAACCAGGGCGACTTTGCCGCGCAGTCCCAGATCCATCTTCTGTCCACTCCTTCCCGCTCTTCCATAACCGCACCGCTGTCGCGATTATGACGGTCGCTACCCCACACGGCAACGTTTTGAAGTTGTCACTTGCCGCCTCGCTCGCCTTGGTACATCCCCCGGTAGCCTTCAGTCGGACGGCTCAGGCGATGAAAGACGAGCTGGACAATTCGCGCCCCGGGCTCGAGGATAAAGCCTGCTGGATTATAGACAACCAGCAGAGCCACGCCTTGCCCTGAGTAGCCAGCGTCCCACACGGCCGTATGCACTGCGACACCACAGCGGAGTAGACTGGATCGCGGTCGGGCATAGGCCATGCAATCCGTTGGCAGATTGACCGTCTCTGTAAAGCGTATGAGGTACGATCCCGGCTCCAGCCGCCACCGACCATCCCAGCTGGGCTCAATCGGTGTTGTGGCAGCGAGTTGTCGTCCTGCGTTGTCGATTGGCAGCGTCCCGGGTGAGGTAAAGCGCCCAATTGATGCAACGGTCAGATCAATCCCGTTTGGCTGGAGCTGGGATTCAGGATCGAGCAGTCCGGCAACGAGGGGTGGATCGGTCGCCAGTAAAGCACGAAGCTCTTCCCGGCTCAGCACGCTTGACATAGTAGCCTCCTTACTTCATCACCGATGGCCAAGGTCAACGGTTGCGTAACCGTCACCTATGCTCAATGAGACGCCAAACGGTTCAGACAGCTGAGCGAATGCTGTGAGGATTGCCTCCGCAGTTGGACTGCTGGCCAGGCGTGGGCGCCCGCGCCGGTGGACTGGCTCACCGAAGCCCAAGGAGACGGGGTAGAGAGTGATTGCCTGCAGTTGGTCGCCGGTAAACGTGCACACCGGCAAGACCGTCTCCCAGTACTGCCGATGCGCTGGGAAGCTCCGCTGTTCGTTGTCGTTGCGCAAGAGAAAGAGCTCACTTGGCTGGAGCGTCGGCGCGGCACGGAGACGCTCGTAGCCGTCACTTGGAAGAAATTCGACGAGTTCGTTCTGTGCGATGAAGTTCCCGAGGCTATAGAAGATCGGTTTGCCTTGGTACAGTTCCATGCCACGTAGCCGATGTGGCCCGTGACCGACAACGAGGTCGGCTCCCGCATCGATAGCGGCCCGGCAGAAGTGGATGAGGAATTCAGCGGGCTCTGTCTCGTGCTCGCCCGCTTCGTGGGCGTGTACGCTCAGTAGCACAAGGTCCGCGCGTCGCTTGGCATCACGGATGCGCGCAAGTATTGCTGCTTGGTCGCCGGCGTGTGGATGTGTCCGGACAGCTGGCCGTTCACCAACACGAAAATGCCCGCTCAGGAACGGGAAGAGATCCGGGTCCTCCGGCGGATGCAAGAAGCCAAGGGCAATCCGCTCTAACCGCTTCTGTTCCAGGCCGGTCTGCTCGGCGATCGCTCGCAGGGCAGCGAATTGCTCAGCTGTCACCTCATAGACGGTTTCAAAGCGCAAGGGGTTAAGTCCAGGCCTACCAGGCGCGTCTGGCCGAGGGTCACTTGCTTCTTGTCCCGAGGCGAACGTCGACGAGCAGCTGAGTAACGCGATGCTGCCATGGCCGTAATCGAGGTATGCTGGTGCTCGCGCTTGGGCGAGTGAGCGCCCAATACCAGCGTAGACGAGCCCACGGTTCTCCAATGCGTCAATCGTTGTTTCCAACCCAGCGATACCGTAATCAAGGCTATGGTTGTTGGTGCAGGCAAAGAGGCGAAAGCCAAGCGCCACGAGTTCATCGAGGACCCAGCTGCGCGCTGCAAGATGGGTTCCGCCGCAGTCTTTGACTGGCGTGCCGCAGAAATCGTTGGGCAGCACCTCGAGGTTAGTAAATGCTACGTCGGCACTCCGCAGGATCGCCCAAAGCGCTTGCGTGGCTGGATCGCTCATTGTTGCCACCCGCCGCGTGATCATGCTGTCGCCCGTGCATGCAATCGTCGTGACCTTCTCCACGGTCTGCCCCCTTGTGGTTTGCTGAGGGAGAGTTTCCTCGAACGCTCATGTGCTGACAACCCGGGAGCGTGGCTGTGCGATAAAGCGCAGGATTACTGAGTTGCAATGCCGAGAGAGTCCGTTCACAATCTCTGCATGAATGAAGTGAGGACAGGAGAACCAATGCAGACGACACAGATCGCGATTGTTGGAGGTGGCCCAGCCGGTCTTGCTGCGGCGCTCGCGGCGGTGGAGGCTGGGGCAACAGTGACGCTGATTGATGAGCAGCCCACGCTTGGCGGCCACTGGCGTTGGCTGCGGACACCTCTTATGGGCATCACCCCTGAGCTTGATGGACGCTCCGGCGTTGAGGCTGCCGAGTTGCTGACTGCGCGTCTTCGCGCACTCGATCTTCAGGTGCTGACTGAGACAGTCGCCTGGGGGCTTTTTGATGAGCGGACGCTTGCGCTTGCTGGCCCGCAAGGATCTTTCCTGCTCCAGGCCGAGCGGCTGATCTTGGCCACCGGAGCAATCGATCGCCGTGTGCCGTTTCCCGGCTGGACGTTGCCCGGTGTGATGACTGCCCGTGAAGCACTCCGGGTACGTGAGACTGAGCCGGCTCTGCTTGGCGAGTATGTCGTTGTGATCGGCGCAGGCGATGATGCCGACCATGCTGTTGTGGCGCTCGAAGGATCAGTACGCACCGTAACACGCCTGCCGGGATGGGCCGATGTTGCAGTTGAAGGGCGGCATCGTGTCGAGCAGGTGCGATATCAAGGGCACACACTACCAGCCGACACCGTTGTGGTCGCACTTGGGCGGCTGCCCGACGCTACGCTTGCGCAGCAAGCAGGTGCGCAGCTAGCGTTCGATGAGCAACTCGGTTGGTGGCGAGTGCACCGTGACGAGTCCTTGCAAACAACATTGCCGGGTGTATTCGTCGCTGGAGAAGCAGGTGGTGCGCAGACGGACGCAGAGGCCTGGCAGGAGGGCCGGCTTGCTGGGCTTGTCGTGGCTGATGCCCATGACCTTGCCGTGCTCCAAGCTGAAGGGGCGCTGCGGCGTTCGGTGCACCAGCAAGCAGTTGATCCGCTCTCGCCATCGTGGGCCGCTTCGCTCGCCGATGACCTCGTGATCTGTCGATGCGAGATGGTTACCGCTGGCGCGATACGGGCTGCCATCCGTGATGGTGCTCGTTCGCTTAACGACATCAAACGACGCACACGAGCTGGCATGGGCGAATGCCAAGGTGCATGGTGTAGCCCGGCGATTGCTTGTGTCCTCGCTGCTGCGCTTGGTTCCCCACGTTCAGCTCTTGTTCCACTGACTGCTCGGCCACCTGCTCGCCCGATTCCGCTTGCGACCTTAGCTGCGCTTGAGGGAGTGGATGCCCATGAGTCGAGCTGAGCCTGCTTGGTATCCCTTGGTGCTTGAGCCTCACTACGATGAGCGGCCGTGGGGTGACCAGCGGCTCGCGACCATTCTCGGGAAGCCCTGTCCGACCGATCGCCCCATTGGTGAGTCTTGGGAGACTGGCCCTACAGCTCGCGTGCTCAATGGCCCACTTGCTGGCGTCTCCCTTCATGAGCTTGTTCAGCGTGATCCGCGCGGCCTGCTCGGCGAGTGCGGTCAGCGTGTCAGCGGCTCCTTTGCTGATTTTCCCTTGCTGGCAAAATTCATCGATGCCAACCAAACACTCTCCGTGCAAGTCCATCCCAATGATGAGCAGGCACAACCGTTGCATGCGCGGGGCAAGACTGAGGCATGGCACATTCTGGCTGCTGAACCAGGGAGCTTCCTCATTACCGGGTTGACGCGCTTCGTTGCTACCGACGAACTCCGCGCCGCCTTGACAGCAGAGCAACTCGATCCGCTGCTTGAGCGGGTTGTCGTACGCCCTGGAGAAACGGTGTTCGTCCCAGCTGGCACCATCCATGCGATCGGCGCTGGCATCCTGCTCTATGAAATCCAGGAGGCCAGTGATGTTACCTTCCGACTCTATGACTGGGGCCGTCGCGATGCCCAGGGACGCACTCGCCCGCTTCACGTAGAGGAAGCGTTAGCCGTGCTACAACCACGACGGCATGCTCGCCGTGTGCGCCCCCTTGCACTTGATCCTATTCGAACCGTGCTCGCTGCCTGTCGCTACTTCGTTCTGGAGCGCTGGCATGTGAGAGGCCTGTTTCAGTTTGTTGCAGACCCGATGCAGTCTTTCAGCATCATGAGTTGCATCGATGGCGCCGTCTCTATCCGTACTGGCACCATCGTGACAGCGCTTCAAAAAGGCCAGACCGCAGTCATTCCAGCTGCCCTACCACATTTGCTGCTCGAAGGCGATGCGGCGCTCCTTGTCAGCCGAATTCCTGATCTGTGGCGTGATGTCGTCGTTCCTCTCCGCAGCGTTGGCTATGACGACGGGCTGATCGCTCAGCTAGCTGGTGAGACGGATGACTTGCGTGCACTCTTGCCGGGCGCGGGTGGAGATGATGGCGCAGGATGAGATAAAATGGTAGGGCTACACCAAGTGCTGGGGAGCAAGGTCAATGCGCTACTATGCCGAGACGTATCTTCCCATTGACCAAGTCCTCGAACGAGCTGAGCAGGCCTTTGGCCCAGCAAGTCCGCTCGGACTGCGAGTAGTCCAGCATATCGTTAGCGAGCGCGTCTATGCTGATGCGACGGGCTTCGTCGCACTACGCCTCCGTCGGCGTGGCCAGTGCACCTGCGTGAGCCTTGAGACGCGCGAGTACGACGCTGCTGTCCAGCGCTTTCTCGCTGGATTGCCTGGCTCATCTTGGCTGGATCGTGTTCGCGGCCGATTGGATGACTGGGTCCGCCGTCAACACGTAGTGCACTAGCCACTAGCGGTGCGGCATCATCGCCTGGACAAGTTGGCGCACTGCTTCAGCGCTTTCCTGCCGGAGTGCTTCCTGTGCAAGGTGCTCCGCTGCGTCCCGTGTCCACTGGCGCAAGACCGCCTTCACTGCTGGGATGGCTGCTGGCGCCATGCTTAGTTCGTCAATGCCAAGGCCGACGAGGATGGGAGCGGCAACTGGATCCCCGGCAAGCTCGCCGCACACCCCTACCCACCGCCCTGCTGGATGGGCAGCCGAGACGACGTGCTGTATTAGCCGTAGGACAGCGGGATGCAGCGCATCAGCCAAGGCCGCAACGGCTGGATTCGTGCGGTCAGCTGCGAGTGTGTATTGCGCTAAGTCGTTTGTGCCAATGCTGAAGAAATCGACAACGGCGGCAAAATGTTCGGCAAGCAGTGCAGCTGCTGGAATTTCGACCATCATCCCGATCTGTAGCCCTGGCGGAGGCGTGAGCCCTTGACTGGTGAGTCGCGCAATTGCCGCATCGACGCGCTCGCGCAGCCAATGGATCTCGGCAATGGTCGCGACCATAGGGAACATGATTCGTAGTGTCGGGTAGCCAGTGCGCAGGAGCGCGTCGAGTTGGGTGTCGAGCAAGGCTGGTTGCTGGCGCGCTAAGCGAATAGCGCGTACGCCGAGGAATGGGTTGGCCTCAGGTGGCAGTGAGAGGTAGGGGGCAGGCTTGTCGCCACCAATATCGAAGGTACGCACGACGACCGGACGGCCCTCGAGGAGGGTGAAGATCTCCTGGTAGATTGCGAATTGCTCCTCGGTGCTCGGTGGAGTCACGCGGTCGAGATAGAGGAATTCGGTTCGTAGCAAGCCGACGCCCTCAGCCCCGGCCTGTACCGCGGCTCTTGCGTCTGCGGCGCTGCCAATGTTTGCCGCGATCTCGATCCGTGTCCCGTCAGCGAGCTGACCGGGCTCCGCGGCAGTAGCTGCCGCAGCTTTCTGCGCAGCGTGCCACGCTGCCTGCTGCGCGCGAGCTTCGACAAGTGTTGCCTCGTCTGGATTGACAATGATCTCTCCGCGATCGCCATCGAGGATCACCAGTGTCTCGGGAGCGATCATATGCAGTGCTCTCCCAAGGCCGGCAACTGCTGGGAGCCCGCGTGCGCGAGCCAAGATGGTCGCATGTGAGGTTGGACCGCCGCCAACAAGGGCGATGCCAAGGATGCGGTCGAGTGGCAGCGTCACTGTTTGTGACGGGACGAGATCGTCGGCGAGGAGCACATGTGGTGTCGTTGGGTACACCGCCTCCTCAGCGACACCGCCCAAGCAGCGCAAAACCCGCTGCTGGATATCCCGTACGTCCGCAGCGCGAGCTTGAAAGTAGGGATCAGGCAGCGCGCTAAGCTGAGCAGCAATTGCATCAGTTGCGCTGCGCCATGCGTCGCTGGCGCTCTGTCCAGCGTGGATCGCGGCAGTGACATGCTGAAGCAGGTCCGGGTCATCGAGCATCAGCTGTTGTGCTTCGAGGATGGCGAGTGATTCTGGCGGCAACGCGTGTTGCTGGTCGGCCAAGATGGCAGCAAGTTCTCGCTTTGCCTGTTCGCGAGCTGCCTCCAGCCGTGCCCGCTCAGTTTCCGGATTGCGTGGAATATCCGAGTGCCCAGTCGTGGCGACTGGCGTTTCTAGCCACCAGGCTGGGCCGATGGCAATACCGGGTGAGAGTGGGATGCCGCTGAGTCGCTGGCTCATTCCGCATCCTCCTGCGGCAGCACATCTTCGATGAGGTGACGTAATGCCTCGAGGGCCTCAGCCGCATCAGTTCCCTCGGCCGTGACTTCGATTTCGTGTCCTTGTTCCGCTCCGAGCGTGAGGACCGAGAGGATCGCTTTCGCATTGACCGGAGCGCTCTGACGTGTCAGTGAGCGCACAGTAATCTGTGACTGAAAACGCGCTGCAGTCTGAACGAACTGTGCAGCAGGACGAGCATGCAGCCCAGCTTTATTGCGCAGCTGCAGCACAACGCTTGGCATAGCCGATCCTTTCATGGAAGTTTTGGCAAACTGGCGGCTGCTTCGGCCGCTTCGGCGACGTCGTCCAAGGACTTGCCAATTGCGGCCTCAACAGCTGCGACTACCGCACCTTCAACGAGTGGCGCTGAACTCAGCCGAACGCGAGCTCGAGCATCGGCTGGCAGTTGGTCAAGCGCAAACTGCGTGCTCAGTACGGCACTGCCAAGGTCAACGAGCACGAGGACTGCTTCAGCCTGCGCCAATGCTGCTTCAATCGCTTGATAAATTCGCTCGGCATTCGTGCCAAGCGTTTGCTCGTCAAGGCCGCCGGCGGTGAAGATCGGCACGGCGGGTGCCATCTGCGCTGCCAGCTCCCGTACCCCCTCCGCTAGTTTTGCACTGTGACTGACAATGACCAAGGCAACCACGGTCGTCTACTCTTTCCATCGTCAACAAGAAGTCGGCCCTGCCCATCTGATGGGCAGGGCCGGAATGCATTCTGTACGCCTACAGCTCAACCCAACCGAAGCTGCGCTCCACGGCCTTCTTCCACCCAGCATAGAGCCGCTGGCGGGTGGCGTCGTCCATCTGTGGCTGCCAGCGTCGGTCTTCCTTCCAATACTGGCGCACTTCGCTTGGCGACGACCATACGCCCGTGGCAAGGCCAGCGGCGTATGCGGCACCGAGTGAGGTCGTCTCACTAATCACTGGTCGCACAGTTGGCACACCAAGAATGTCAGCCTGGAACTGCATTAGCAGCTCGTTGTAGACCATGCCGCCATCGACGCGCAACTCAGCCAGCTTAATGCCAGAATCTGCTTCCATCGCTTCCAGCACGTCTCGCGTCTGATAGGCAGTTGCTTCCAGTACTGCCCGGGCGAGATGGCCCTTCGTGATGTACCGCGTCAGGCCGATGATCAGCCCACGCGCGTCGGTGCGCCAATAGGGGGCAAACGCGCCCGAGAAGTAGGGCACGAAGTAGATGCCACCGTTATCCTCGACCGTTCGGGCGAGGTCTTCAACTTCCGGCGACGTCTTGATCAGGCCAAGGTTATCGCGCAGCCACTGGACCAGTGCGCCAGTGATGGCGATTGAACCCTCAAGGGCGTAGACACAGGCCTGGTCGCCAAACTTGTATGCGGCGGTCGTGATCAATCCGCTCTTGGAGGGTACGATGTCAGTTCCGGTGTTAAGCAGGAGGAATGACCCGGTGCCGTACGTGTTCTTTGCCATCCCCGGATCAAGGCCGGCTTGCCCGACGAGCGCCGCTTGCTGATCGCCCAAATCCCCGCAAACTGGCACCTCCGCGCCCAACGGCCCATGCGTCTTGGTTGTCCCGTAGAGCGATGGATCAGAAGAGGGGCGAATCTGTGGCAGCATTTGGCGCGGGATGTTGTGGATACGCAACAGTTCATCATCCCAGTCGAGGGTTTTGAGGTTCATAAGCATCGTGCGACTGGCGTTCGTCACGTCGGTGACGTGAATGCCGCCGTCTGGACCGCCAGTCAGCCACCAAATCTCCCAGGTATCGATGTTGCCGAAGAGCGCTTCGCCGCGCTCAGCGTCTGCACGGACTCCTTCAACGTTCTTAAGAATCCACTGCAGCTTTGGCCCGGAGAAATAGGTGCTGATCGGCAAGCCGGTACGTTCACGGTAGAGCTGGGCCAAACCTTGCCGCTCAAGCTGAGCGCAAATCTGGTCCGTGCGAGTGTCTTGCCACACAATCGCATTGTAGTAGGGCTTGCCTGTCCGCTTGTTCCAGACGATCGTTGTCTCGCGCTGGTTGGTAATGCCAATTGCCGCAATATCTTTCCCGCTCAAGTGGGCTTTGGCTAGCGCGTTGCGAATCACGTCCTGCGTGCGCTCCCAAATCTCAAGCGGGTTGTGTTCCACCCAACCAGGCTGCGGATAAATCTGTTGGTGCTCACGCTGATCCATGCCGATGACATTGCTTTCGCGGTCGAAGATCATCGCACGGGTGCTGGTTGTGCCTTGGTCAACGGCCATCACGTATGGGCCTGGCATCGCTTATCCTCCCTCCATCGCTCCGATGCTACGCAAGCGTTATGCTGCGTCTGCCCAGGTTGTTGCTGCAGCCCGCAGAATCAGCGCGGACGAGGTTGCCCCTGGATCCTGGTGGCCGGCCGAACGCTCACCAAGGTAGCTCGCACGCCCGCGTCGTGCGACGAGCGGCACGGTGGCGCGCATGCCTGCTTCGGCGGCCTCGGCTGCTTTCGCCAATGCCTGGCTGAACGGTACCCCTTCAGCCAGGGCTGCCTGTAGGGCATCGCGCGCCGGGACGAGGGCATCGACCATCGTCTTGTCGCCTGGCTGGGCTTGCCCGCGCGCCATAACGCCTTGCACTGCTGCCGCAAACGCCTCAGCCCACTCCTGAGCGGACAATTCCTGCTTGCCAGCAGTCTTCTGTGCCAGTTGCAGGAAGAACGTGCCGTAGAGCGGGCCGGCAGCACCACCGACCGTGCCGATTAACGTCATGGCGACCGTCCGCAAGATCGTGCCGATGTCAGCATCTGGGGCCAAGCTGGCAAGCTTGGCTTGCACGGCCTGGAACCCTCGCGCCATGTTCGCGCCGTGATCAGCATCGCCAATTGCTGCATCCAACTGGGTGAGTTCGTCGCTGTGCTCCGTAATCACCGTCGTCACGGCGTCGAGCCAACGGCGCACGTCCGCGCTTGTAATGGGCATGCGGCTCCTCTCCCTCCATCGTGCTTACATGCCCCAGCGCAATGCTGGTGTTTTGACGGGTGCGTCCCAGAGGGCGAGCATTTCATCGTCCGCACGCAGGAGCGTAATTGAGCACCCGGCCATCTCAAGCGAGGTGATGTACGGGCCGATAAGGTTGCGGGCGATCTGAATGCCGTGTTGCTCGCACATCTCCGCGACTTTCCGATACACAATGTAGAGTTCGCTGAGCGGTGTTCCACCCATCGAGTTGACCATGCAGATCACGCGATCCCCGGCCTGGAATGGCAGATCGCTGAGGATTGGCTCCATGAGCCGTTCGACGATCTGGTCAGCTGGTGCGAGCGGCTCACGGTAACGCCCTGGCTCGCCATGGATGCCGATCCCGATCTCCATCTCTTGCTCGCCCAGCTCAAATGTCGGCTTGCCCACATGTGGGACGGTACACGAGGTGAGGGCCATGCCCATTGACCGACCGTTTTCTGCGACACGGCGGCCAAGCGCTGCTAGCCGCTGAAGGTCGTAACCTTGCTCAGCGGCTGCGCCGAGAATCTTTTCAGCGAGCACTGTTGTACCGGTACCACGTCGTCCTTGCGAGTAGAGGCTACTTTCAACGGCCACGTCGTCGGCGATGAGCACGCTTTCAACGGGAATTCCCTCGCCACGGAGCAGATCAGCCGCCATATCAAAGTTCATGACGTCGCCGGAGTAGTTTTTGACGATGAGCAAGATGCCGGCACCGCCGTCGACCGCTTTGGCCGCCTCATACATCTGGTCTGGTGTTGGAGAGGTGAAGACCGCACCTGGGCAAGCGGCATCCAACATGCCATACCCGACGAAGCCAACGTGCATCGGCTCGTGCCCACTGCCGCCGCCCGAGATCACGGCGACCTTGCCGGATCGCGGTGCATCAGCGCGGTAGACGTAGTTCGGGTCGAAATGGACTTTAATCAGGTCAGGATGTGCCTTGGCCATTCCCTCAAGTGCTTCGGGAACGACCCGTTGCGGATCGTTGATCAGTTTCTTCATTGTCAGAACTCCCTGCTGTGTATCCGAGCACACCAATCAGTCTAACCGAGCAGGATGTGCCATGCGACCGCGCCGATGATTCCACCCACGATCGGGGCTACAACCGGAATCCAGGCATAGCCCCAGTCTGAGTGACCCTTACCACCAGGAATCGGCAGAATGGCGTGCGCGATCCGCGGGCCGAGGTCGCGTGCTGGGTTGATGGCGTATCCAGTTGGGCCACCAAGCGAGAGGCCAATGCCCCAGACAAGCAATCCAACGAGGAGTGGTGTCAATCCGCTGGAGCTTGCCTCCTTCACCGCGCCGAGTGCCTGCACAACAAAGACCAGAGTGAACGTGCCGATCACTTCAGTAATGAAGTTTGCAGCATAGTTGCGAATGTTTGGCGCAGTACAGAAGACTGCTCGCTTCAGGTCATGGTCTTCCGTTACTGCCCAATGGTTGTAGTACGCTGCCCAAACCAGAATTGCCCCAAGAAAGGCACCGATGAACTGCGCAATGAGGTACGCTGGCACTTGTGACCATGGAAAATCTCCGGCGACTGCCAAACCGATCGTCACTGCTGGGTTAATATGTGCCCCGCTAATGCGTCCCACTGCGTAGACGGCCATTGCAACTGCCATAGCCCACCCAGTGGTGATGACAATCCATCCACTATTCTGAGCCTTGGAGCGGTTGAGGAGAACTGCCGCAACAACTCCATCGCCTAAGAGGATCAGCAGCGCAGTGCCAACAAGCTCGGCGATAAACTTCTGAGTCATTGGTGCCCCTTCCCTTCCACTAACCTGCCCGCCAGGGACTGCCTATGGTGAAGGCTATCCGTGCCGAGTCTCGCCCCCTTTCCGGCATAAAAAAGTGCAGTGTTTAGCCATGACGGCAAAAACACACTCTCCCGTCCCGCTAGGATCGCCCAGCCGGATTTCCTGCTACGGTTTTCCTCCTATCTCCCACTATAACCGCCTATTTGGCCGTTGTCAACGGGGAATGTGCGCCATACCCCTAGTAGGAATCGCTGTGGGGAAAAATTCAATCGGTTGATCAGCAGCGTTATTTTGTTCTCTGGTTGGTTTCTGTTCTTTTTCTGCAAGATTTGTGCTGAAACGGCAGAGTCACATGCTGAAAGGGTGAGGCGCAAAGAGGCAAGTGGCAGAGCGTGGAGCGCCGCTCTAGGATTAGCATGACACTGCTAGATGGCATGCCCACTAGCAGTATGTTAATGGTTGTGGGGCAGGCACGTCCAGGCCAAGGTCGCTCCCCTGTGCCTGGCGATGAGAAGGAAAGATGACACATGCGAGTGCTGGTGACAGGCGGTGCAGGCTTCTTTGGCCTTCACATGGCCAACACGCTGACCCAGCATGGCCACCAGGTCACGCTCCTCGACATTGCCGACTATATCGAGTCTGACTATCACGGCTCTGTCCAGTTCCTGCGTGGCGATGTGCGGAAGCGTGACCAAGTCGATGCCGCCATGCGCGGTGTTGACGCGGTTATCCATGCTGCAGCCGCGCTGCCACTCTGGCCACGTGCGGCGATTTTCTCGACCAATGTCGATGGCACGCGCACTGTCTTGGAAAGCGCCATGGCTCACGGCGTTGAGCGCGTCGTGTATGTCTCCTCGACTGCTGTCTATGGTATTCCGCGGAAGCACCCGATTGAAGAAGACGATCCGGTCGATGGTGTTGGCCCATATGGAGAAAGCAAGATTCTGGCCGAGCAAGTCTGTCAGCTCTTTCGACGTCGAGGTCTGACTGTCACCATCATTCGACCGAAGACGTTCATCGGTCCAGCCCGACTTGGTGTCTTCCAGATCCTCTTCGACTGGGTCGAACGTGGCAAGCCGATTCCGATCATCGGCAATGGCCGCAACCGCTATCAACTGCTCGACGTTGAGGACTTAACCAATGCGATTGTCTGTGCCTTAACGGCTCCGGCTGAGCACGTGAATGATACGTTCAACATTGGTGCTGAGCGCTTCCAGACCGTTCGGGAAGACGTACAAGCACTCTGTGACTATGCGGGCAACGGCGCTCGAGTCTGGCCATTGCCTGCGATGCCGGTCAAAGCTGCTCTTGCTGTTTTTGAAGCCCTCCATCTCTCGCCGCTGTACCGCTGGGTCTATGGTACTGCTGATAAGGACTCGTTCGTCTCGATCGAACGAGCCAAAGCGAAGCTTGGCTGGCGACCGCGCTATAGCAATGTTGAGACGCTAACGAGGACATACGACTGGTACCTGGCTCACAAAGACGAGTACGTTGGCAAAGTCGGCGTAACCCATCGCGTGGCGTGGGATCAAGGCATTTTGCGCGTCGTCCGCGACCTCTTGCCGTAGCCAACCCGCGCTTAACCGTGCTCGCGCAGCCGTGCCTCGACAAGGCCGAGTGTCAGGCCGTAGGCAGCATGGCGCAGGACTTCCTGAAAGAAGGGCACGGGGCGGTTGAAATGGTCGAGCCTTCCGGCGCGAATATCGGGATGCAGTCGGTCGAGCACGACGACAAGCGGCCAGAGGAGGGTGTTCTCGGCCAGGCCAAAGGCGAGCCCTCGTAGCCAGGGACGCTGTGCTGGCGTTGAGAACAGCCGAGCATAGACCACGCCGAGCGCTGCACCATTGGCGCAATGCATTGCAAGCCCAACTGGTAGCCACCACCGCCTTCCTCCAGGAACGAGCCCAGCAAGGAGTCGGAGGTCGTTCGTGCGCGCTCGTATCAGACGCAGGTCAAGGGCCATCACACCGGCAAAAGCAAGAGCCCCAGCGAGTCCTGCGAGTGCACCGGCTCGCTCAGTCTTCCCCAGCCGTATCATGATGGGATACCCCTTCTCCTCGTGATGTCATAGTAGACACCTCGGCAGACCGCAGCGTGCGCGTGCGGACGATTGGACCTAATAGCCAGTGTAGCACTGGTGGTGCAAGCAAGGTCGTCAAGATTGACATTGCCACGACAACGCCGTAGAGCCGCTGTTCCACAACGCCTTCGGCGAGCCCGATGGTTGCCACGATTAACCCAACCTCACCTCGTGGGACCATGCCAACTCCGACAACCGCCATTGAGCGCCACCCTCGCCCGAGGGCACCAAGCCCAGCTCCCACGGCCTTTGTCACCAGCGCAACAGCGGTTACCAGGAGTGCAAGGCCGAGTGTCGCTGGCTGGGCGAAGGCCTTTAGGTCGACACGCAGGCCAGTCATGACGAAGAAGATCGGCACCAACAACGTGTACAACGGCAGCGCTTGACGCTCGAGATCGTAGTCCTCTGCAACGTCTGCCAAGGCTAATCCAGCAAGGAATGCTCCGATAATGGCAGCGAGGCCAAGCTGCGCTGCGAAAACCGCGAGTCCCAGCATGAGGATAAGGGCAATGACAAGCGGTGCCTCGCTCATGCGAAGTCGCTCAACGAGGCTGAACCATCGTGGGATTGCCCACGTCCCAACGCCAGCGACGACGACGGTGAAGAGTAACGCCCTGGTTGCAATTCCAAGTACTTGCGTGACTTCGACGTGTCCAGTCTTGCCCAAGCCACTGACGATGGTGAGGAGCAGGAGCCCGAGGATGTCGTCGAGCACTGCCGCGCCCAAAATAATGCGCGCTTCTGGGAGTCCCAAGAGACCAAGATCACGGAGCACTCGAGCTGTGATCCCGACGCTCGTTGCCACGAGCGCAACGCCAATGAATAACGATTCAATTTCAGGCTCGCCAAGTACGAGCATGAGGGCTATCCCGCCAAATAATGGCAGCAGCACGCCGAGTGTGCCAACCAGTGCGGCTCGCCAGCCGACGGCCAACAAGTCGCGGAGCCGTGTTTCGAGGCCAACGTAGAAGAGCAGCAAAACGACTCCGAGTTCGGCAATACTCTCGAGTGCTAGCCGCAGCCCTTCTTCAGCCGCTGCCTGCTCACCATGAAATGCTGCGAGTATGCCAACGCCCGGCCGACCGACCAGCCCAAGCGCACTTGGCCCAAGAACAATGCCAACCAGCAGTTCGCCAATGACAGCTGGTTGGCGGAGCCGAAGAGCAAGCTCGCCAGCCGCTTTTGCTGCCGCGAAAATAAGGAGTAGGGCCGTCAGAACCTCAAGCGAGGCCGGCATCGTGATCCGACCCCGCAGCGGCTAGATGTGGATCGCAAGACCGTCGACCGCTAAGGCCGCTTCGCCCATGACCTCTGAGATGGTCGGATGCGGGTGGATATTCAGCCCAATCTCCCACGGCGTTGCTTCGAGCAGTTTGGCCAGGGCCGCCTCGGCGATCAATTCGGTTGCATGCCCGCCAATGATATGTACGCCCAGCAGGTCATTGGTGTCAGCGTCAGCAACGACCTTAATGAATCCGTCGCCCTCACCTTCGATCAATGCCTTGCCATTTGCCCGCAACGGGAACTTGCCAACTTTGACTTCGTAGCCCTGTTCCCGCGCCTCTTTCTCTGTTAACCCGACGCTCGCAATCTCTGGATGACAATAAGTGCAGGACGGCGAGCGGCGATAATCCAGGGGGTACGGTTTCTCTCCAGCAATATGCTCGACAGCCACAATTCCTTGGTGCATGGCGGTGTGTGCCAAAAGTTGCTTGCCGATGACATCGCCAATGGCGTAGACCCCGTCGACACCCGTGCGTCCATACTCGTCGACAACGATGTAGCTGTCCTTCGTTTGAATGCCAAGTTCTTCGAGTCCAATGTCTTCGATGTTACCCTGCCGCCCAAGAGCGACGAGCAAGGTGTCGGCCTCGATAACCTCTTCCTTGCCGTCCTGCTTGACCCGCATCCGGACGCCACCCTCGGTAATATCAAAGTCGTCGGCCGTTGGACGGTAGTTGGGGATGATCCGGATGCCTTTGCGGGTATAGACACGCGTCAGGTGCTGTGAAATTTCTTCGTCCTCGTTCGGCACTACCCGACCGACCAAGGTGACTTCGGCACCAAATTCATGGTAAATCGAGGCGAATTCGACGCCCGTTGCTCCGCCGCCACGGATAATCACCCGCTTGGGTAGCCAATCCAGCCAGGTCGAGTGGTCACTGTTGATCACGCGATGGCCATCGAAGGGGATGCCCGGAATCGGTCGTGGGCGTGAACCAGTGTCAATGATGATCGCCCGTCCAGTCACTTCCTGTGTCTCGCCATTCGGTGTGGTCACGACAACAGTGTGGTTGTCCTTGAGTCGGCCGGTGCCCTCAATCGTGGTAATGCCATGCTTGCGGAAGAGGAACAGAATACCGCGGTAGAGTTGATCGACGATCCGTGCTGAGCGCTTGATGGCTTGTGGATAATCGATCTCAAAGCTGTTGATTTTCACGCCATACTCCGCGGCTTCGCGTGCTAACGTCGCCACAGCCGCGCTTTTCAGCAGGGCTTTACTGGGAATGCAACCGCGGTGCAGGCAGGTGCCTCCCACTTTGTCTTTCTCAACGACGGCAACCTTCAGCTTAAGCTGCGCAGCCCGAATTGCGGCAACATAGCCACCGGTGCCACCGCCGAGAAAGACGATGTCATACTGATACTGTTGCTCGCCCGCCATCTCAACCCCCTTCACTGGTGCGCTGGTGCAGCCAGCGCCACCGGCGAACCTCTCCTCCCAGTATAACCCCCGGGCCGAGACTTGCCCGCTGATGCTTAGTGCCGCGTAGGATCATGCTGTTCAGCGACATCGACGACGTGTCCGCCTGTCAGCGTAAGCAGTTCTTCTGGCCTCAGGCGAAACACGGCGTGAGGAGTGCCAGCTGCAGCCCAAATTTCCGGTAGAGTCATGAGCGTTGATTCAATGTAGGTTGGCAGTGGCGTCTGATGGCCGGCTGGTGGTACTCCGCCAATGGCAAAGCCGGTTTGCGTGCGCACAAAATCGGCGTCAGCGCGCTCAACCGGCTCGCCGACGAGTTCAGCTAGCCGTGCTTCATCGACGCGCACTGCCCCGCTGGCAATGACGAGGATCGCGCGTCCGCTCTGGCGTCCACGGAAGACGAGCGATTTGGCAATCTGGGCAACAGTGCAGCCGATGGCTTGAGCTGCTTCCGCAGCTGTCCGTGTGCTTTGTGGTAGTTCGATCACGCGGCCTGGCATTCCCCGTTCGGCTAGGAATGCCTCAACCCGTTGGGCATTCGGGTGGAACGGCATACCGTGTTATCCCTTCTCCGCCCTACTTACTCTGACAGCCTCGCACGTCCTACCTCTTGTCATCCGGCAAAGGCGCTCCTTAGGCCTGCGCCTGGACAGTGTGGAATGCCTCGTCAAGCACCGCAAGTGCACGTTCAAGTTCAGCCTCGTTGATGACGAGAGGTGGCTGAAGCCGAAGCACGTTCCCTTCCTGCCCGCCGACGCCGATAAGCACGCCGTGCTCGCGGCAATAGGCGCGGATCGCTGTGGCTTGCTTTGCTGCTGGCGTCTTCGTGCCTCGGTCGGTCACAAGCTCAACGCCAATCATCAGACCAAGTCCGCGTACGTCGCCAATCAGCTCGTGCTCAGCGGCGAGTTCGCGCAGTTGCGCAAGCACGATTTCCCCCTTGCGCCCTGCTTGTCCAGGCAAATCTTCTTCCAGCATGACCTCTAGATTCGCGAGGGCAGCTGCGCAGGAGACCGGATTGCCACCGAATGTCGAGAGGTGCTCGCCCGGCTGGAATGCATCGGCGATCTCTGCTCGGGCAATGCACGCTGAGAGCGGGAAGCCGTCAGCAATGCCTTTGGCCATGACCATGATGTCCGGCTCAATACCGTAGTGCTCGATGGCGAAGAGCTTGCCAGTGCGACCAAAACCGCTCTGCACTTCATCGGCGATGAAGAGGATGCCGTATTGGTCAAGCACGTCTTTGACGAGGCGGAAGTAACGTGCTGGCGGCACGATGATGCCACCTTCGCCAAGCACTGGCTCGGCAATGAACGCTGCCACGTTGCCCGACGTCTGGTACTTGATTGCCCATTCAATCATCTCAGCACAGCGCTCGGCGACAAGGTCAGGATCATCGGTGTTGAAGGGATTGCGGTAGACGTATGGAGCAGGAGCGAAGGCGACACCAGGGAGATAGGGGCCACCTCGCTTTTTTCGCAGCATGTTGCCGGTCACGGAGAGCGTTCCAATAGTACGCCCATGAAACGAGTGTGTCAGGGCGATGAATTCACTGCGGCCCGTGTACGCCTTGGCCATGCGCAAGGCGGTCTCGATACCCTCAGCGCCACTATTGGCAAAGAAGGTCTTTTGCAAGCGCCCAGGCGTGACGTGCGCCAATCGCTCGGCAAGCTCAGCGGCTGGCGGTACATAGTAAACGTATGTCCCTGCGTGGACGAGCTTGTCAATCTGCGCCTTCGCGGCAGCAGCGACTTTGGGATGGCAATGCCCGGCATTCGTCACCGCAATGCCAGCGAAGCAGTCGATATAGGCTTTCCCGTCAGCGTCGTAGATTGTGGCTCCCTGCGCTCGTTCAACAACGACTGGCTCGAGTGAAGCGACGAAGCTGGTGCACACATACTGTTGATAGCGCTCGACTGTTCGGTTCATCATCCCTGCTCCGTTCGTGTTGTTTCCTCTTTCCGTCGGCATTGTACGGTAGAGTGCCTCGAGCTGGAATTGCGTACAATCCCAGAGATCCGGTCGGTGCGGACCGGGCAAGTGGATGAAAGCCGGGAACGTATGGGGTGGTTAGATAGCTGGCGCTGGGCGTTTCGCGACCCAATACTTCGCCTTGTCTTGATCGTCACGGCCTTCGCTGGCCTGATTGTTGGACTGGCGGTGCCCTTCCTCTCACTGGTTGCCTACCAGCGTGGCGCCTCGTACACGGTTGTCGGGGCGATGGCATCGAGCTACCTGGTCACCCAAGCGGTGTTGCTGTTCCCAGCTGGGGCGCTCTCTGACCGCGTCGGGCGGATTGGCCCGCTGATCGTTGGCCTGTTGCTTGAAGGAAGCGCAACGCTCGCCTTTGCGTTTGTCAAGCTGCCGATCCTCTTCGTTGCCCTGCGGGTTGTGCAGGGGATTGGTCTTTCGCTCACCTATCCTGCTGCACGTGCTCTGATCGTCGATACGACCGATCCCGAACACCGCGGCCGAGCCTTCGCAGCGTTTCAGGGAGCTTTTAACCTCGGCTGGCTTCTCGGGCCAGCCATTGGTGGTGTCCTTGCCAGCGTCGTCGGCATTACCCCCTTGCTCGTTGTTGGTGGTTTGAGCGAAATTGCGCTTGCGCTCACTGGACTGCTGTTCTTCCGGCGGTTGCCAGTGGTTCACCAGTTTGTGCGACGTGCAGCCTCCAAGGAGACGCTGACGCCGCGCCGCGTCGGTCTGTCCTCGCTCTTCACCTTGCCCTTGCTCGGAGCCTTCCTGTTAGCGTTTGGTTATCAGGTTCCCTATGGCCTTTTCAGTGGCATCTGGAGCATCTATCTGAAGCAACTTGGCGCGAGTGACGTCGAGCTGGGACTTTCCTTTACCACGTATGCAGTGGCCAACCTCCTGATGTTGCCAGTTGGCGGACGACTTGCAGACCGTGTTCCTCGTTGGCGACGGCTCTTGCCCCTCTCGTGGCTGCTCGGCCTGGTGATTGTGGGGTATGCCATCCCGGCTGTGCCGGCTATCCTGGTGCTCGGTGCCGTTGAAGGCGCACTTGGTGCCCTCATCGTTCCTTCAGTCGATGCTTACCTCGCTTCAGTCAGCGATCCCCGTGCCCAAGGGCGTGTCCAAGGCGCCTATACGACGATTGGTGTGGCTGGTGCAGCTCTGAGCGCGCTCTGCAGTTCTGTGCTCTATCAGGCTGGGCGGATCGTGCCATTTGCCACGGGTGGTTTCGTACTTGCCCTGCTTTCGACCTTGGCCGTGCCATTGATACGGCTAGGCGAACGCCAGCGTGAGCAGGAAGCCGTGCCTGTCTCGGATGAAGCGCCTCTTGTCCGTCGCTAATGTACTCCATGAGGAGCGTATGACTGTCTTCCAGCAGTGCGAACAGCAAACGGGTGCCGAGTATCCCGTCAACATCTCGAGGACGTTTGGCGCTAATAACGAGATTCACCAACCTGTTCCCATGCTTGTGAGCAGAGGGATGTGCTCGATGACTTGACAGCGTCTCGATTCTGCGTGACAACACGCAATGGCACAGTGTGGGCCAAGGCTGAAGCCCTGTGGGAGTTCAAAGTGCTGATGCCGGGACGGAGAGGAGAAGAGCAGCCATGGCCGAATCTCAGACGGCGTTTGCGCAGCTTGCGCGTGCGCTCGAGTTCCGCGGCATTGGTCCGTATCGCGGCGGACGCGTGGTTGCCGTTGCTGGACACCCGACTGAGCGCTTAACGTTTTACTTTGGTTCCACTGGCGGAGGGGTCTGGAAGACTACTGACGGTGGCCGATAC
This sequence comes from Thermorudis peleae, assembly GCF_000744775.1. Classification (NCBI taxonomy): domain Bacteria; kingdom Pseudomonadati; phylum Thermomicrobiota; class Thermomicrobia; genus Thermorudis; species Thermorudis peleae. The sequence continues at coordinate 659,407 of NZ_JQMP01000001.1, forward strand.
TGGCGCAATATCTCTGATGGCTTCTTCCACCGTGCCTCGGTGGGAGCGATCGCCGTCAGTGAGGCTGATCCGAACGTGATCTACGTTGGCATGGGTGAAGCGTGCATCCGCAATAACGTTTCACACGGTGACGGTGTCTACAAAAGCACTGATGGCGGGCGGACATGGACGCATTGTGGCCTGGCTGATACACGCCATATTGGTGCACTCGCAATTCATCCGAAGAATCCCGATATCGTCTATGTTGCTGCTCTTGGTCATGCCCATGGAGCCAACACCGAACGTGGGGTGTTTCGCTCGCGCGATGGAGGCAAGACCTGGGAACGCGTCCTCTTCCGTGACGAACAGACGGGAGCGATTGACATTGCGCTCGACCCTCATAACCCGCGAATTGTTTACGCGGCACTGTGGCAAGCCATCCGGCGGCCCTGGGAACTGGTCAGTGGCGGGCCGGGGAGTGGGCTTTTCCGATCGACTGATGGCGGTGATACCTGGGAAGAACTTTCGCACAAGCCTGGCTTGCCCAAGGGTGTGCTTGGCAAGATTGGCATCGCTCCCTCTCCAGCGAAGGAAGGACGGATCTGGGCGATTATTGAGGCCGAGGATGGAGCGGTCTTCCGTTCCGACGACTATGGTGAAACCTGGGAGCGGCTTTCCGAAGACCAAAGTCTTCGCCAACGTGCCTGGTACTATCACCACATTGTAGCTGACCCCCAGGATCCCGAAACCGTCTGGGTGCTGAACGTCGAACTTTGGAAGTCAAACGATGGTGGGAAGACGTTTTTCAGTATCCCAACGCCCCATGGTGACCACCACGCGCTCTGGATCGATCCGCACGATCCCAAACGGATGATCCTTGGCGACGACGGTGGCGCCAGCGTCAGCTTCGATGGGGGCAGAACCTGGTCAGACATCTATAACCAGCCAACGGCCGAAATCTACCACGTGACAGTCGACCGGCAATTCCCGTTCCGGGTCTATGGTGCCCAGCAGGACAATACAACGATCAGCATTCCGAGCCGGTCGCACCGGGGCGCGATCACCGTTGCTGAGTATGAGGAGGTTGGCGGCGGCGAAAGTGGCTACATCGCCGTCGATCCGCGCAATCCCAATATTATCTATGCTGGCAACTACCTCGGCTACCTCACGCGCTACGACCGAGCTGCCGGCCAAATCCAGAATGTCCAAGTCTGGCCGGAGACGACGCTCGGTGCTGGTGCGGAAGAGGCGAAATACCGTTTCCAGTGGACATATCCAATCGTCATCTCGCCGCATGATCCTGATGTGCTTTACGTCACGTCGAACGTCGTGCACCGCTCACGTGATGGTGGCCAGAGCTGGGAAGTGATCAGCCCTGACCTCACTCGCAACGATCCTGACAAGCTCAAGTCCTCAGGTGGGCCGATTACCAAGGACAATACGGGGGCGGAATATTACTGCACGATCTTCGCGTTTGCTGAGTCGCCGGTACAGGCTGGGGTACTCTGGGCCGGTTCGGATGATGGACTGGTGCATGTCTCACGTGATGGCGGCGCCACCTGGCAGAACGTCACGCCGCCGGACTTGCCCGAGTGGGCGACGATTAGCATCATCGAACCCTCGCCACATGATGCTGCGACCTGCTATCTCGCAGCCCATCGCTATCGCCTTGATGACTTCCGTCCACTGTTGTTCAAGACGACGGACTTTGGTCAGCACTGGCAGCTGATCACCGCTGGTCTGCCGGACGATGAAATTACTCGGGTGATCCGCGTCGATCCGCAGCGGCCAGGTCTGCTTTTTGCCGGAACCGAGACGGGGCTTTGGGTTTCCTTTGATGATGGGGGGCAATGGGAACGGTTGCGGGGCAATTTGCCGGTTGTTCCCATCCATGACCTCGTGATCACAGGCGACACCTTGGTGCTGGCCACGCATGGCCGTGGCTTCTGGTTGCTCGACGACCTCACGCCCATACGCCAGTTTGCTCCGGAGCAACTTGAACAACCGGCCTGGCTCTTCGCGCTCGGTGACGTGGTGCGCTATCGCTCATATCGCGGCTTTGGTCATGCTGCTCCTGGCCAGATTAGCCATCGTGGCGCTGGCGCGTTCCGTGTCTCGTTCGAGCTTCAGGAGACTGAGACGGGAGAGCGACGGGAAATCTTGCTTGATGCTGCACCAAATCCTCCTGATGGTGCAGTCCTCCGCTACTTTCTCCGTGAGGAGCCAGCAGCTGAGATAACAATCACGATTCATGATGAGGCAGGCAATGAAATCCGCCGCTTCTCCAGCACGAAGCCGCAGCCTGTACCAGGACAAGAACCGCCACGTGAGCCTGTGCTGCAGAAAACGGCGGGGGTGCACCAGGTCGTCTGGAACCTGCGCTATCCCGATGCAACACTGGTTAGCGGCGACAAGTCAATGGAATTTGTCCGCGGCGGACTCGCAGGCCCGCTGGTGCCACCGGGGACGTACATTGCGCGGCTGCAGGTTGGCGATCACGTCGTTGAGCAACGCTTCCACGTGGTGCGGGATCCACGGATTACTGCTCGCGATGCTGACCTGCGCGAGCAGTTCGAGCTCGCGCTTGCTGTCTGGAAGAAACTCTCCGAAGTGCACGAGGCGGTCAATCGCATCCGCACGTTGCGGCAGCAACTCGAGCCGTGGGAACGGCGCACAGATCACGAAGCGCTCAGCAGCCAAGCGAAAGCGCTGCGTGAATGCCTGCTCGAGATTGAGGGGGAACTCATCCAGTACCGGGCCAAGAGCAGCCAGGATTCACTCAACTTTCCAGTCCGCCTCAACGCGAAGTTAGCTGGACTGGCTGGTGCCATCGGCTCAGCAGATGCGCGGCCAACTGCTGCTCAGCGTGCTGTCTTCGCCGACCTCGTCGCACGGGCTGATGCCCTTCTTGCCCGTTTGCGTGAGGTGATTGAGCGTGACATCGCAGCGTTTAACCAGCAGATCCGCGAAAGTGATGCAGCCATCATCGCTGCCTCATAGCTCCAAGCCTCTCCGAGCCTTGGCTGCCGAGACCATCCAGACGCACCGACGTGGGGGCAAGATACCCCCACGTCGGTGTATGCTTGCAGATGAAGAAGGCGTGAGGGGCGTCCATGGCGAGGGAAGCGCCTCTTATCGTCACACTAAACGGCAAGCCCCCTATTGCAAACAATGGGCATCGACCACCGCTGCCACCGCGCTGGCTTCTCTTCTGGCGTGGCGTGACCAAGCGCTGCCCCTACTGTGGCGAACGGCGCATCTTCCGCCGATGGTTTACGCTCGTTGAACGCTGCCCTCGCTGCAACCTGCTCTTCGAGCGCGAGGAGGGATACTGGACTGGATCGATTGCGATCAACACCGTCGTGACCGAGTTCGTATTTGCCGTAGTACTCGCCATTTGGGTTGCGCTGACTGTGCCATCGGTACCGATCGCACCGCTCCTCATCACCGGCGTCGCAATGAATGCGACGTTCCCGCTGGCGTTTCATCCTTTCTCAAAGACGCTCTGGCTTGCGCTTGACCTTGCCTTCCATCCGATTGAGCCACAAGAGGTCGCAACGCTCTTCGGCAAACCCTTCGGCTAACTCTTCGTGCTGCGATGTCGGGCTCGCTGGCGGAATGGATGGCCGATTTCCGTTATTGGCCGTTGGTGCTCGGCAAGCACTGCCCATGGTTGAAGCGCTGACTCTGGGACTCGTGGTAGAGGCTGACCATCCTTCAATGTCAGCGTGTTTACAAGCAGCTTGTCGCCTTTTCTGGCCTGCATCTCGACATCGTAGAACGTGAAGTCGCCGTCGACGAGTTCGAAGAGCGCAAGGTCAGCGGGAGTGCCGACTGCCAGGGTGCCGAGTTCAGGGCGCCCAATAATCCGAGCGGGAGCAACGGTTGCTCGCTCGATCACCTCAGGGAGGCTCATCCCGAGGGCCAAGAACTTCGACAGGGTTGTCGGGAGATCAAACATTGGCCCTTGGATTGCGAGTTGATGGATATCGCTGCTAATCACGTCTGGCAGCACACCTTGTCGCAGCAGTGCTTCAGCAACGGCAAAGCTAAACGATCCCGCTCCGTGGCCTATATCCAGCACAAGCCCGCGCTCATGCAATTCGCGAACCTGCGGGTGCAGCGTGCCATCCGGACGAAGGATGCGCATTGAGCCGCCAGTGAAGCAGTGGGTGAGGATATCACCAGGTCGCAGCAAGGCCGCGACCTCGTCGATCTCTGGTGGCCCCTGACCGATATGGACCATGAGTGGCAGGTTGAGCTGGTCGGCTAGGTGCCGTGCGAGTTCAAGCGGACGGGTACCGACGCCGCGCGTGGTATTGCGATCGATCCGCGCTTTGATACCGAGGATGAGATCACGATTCTGCTCAATCATCTGGGCGGCGAGGTCGAGGTCGCAGTAGTCGAGGTTGGCAAATTCCCAGGTTGGTGCGACCAGGCCGATTGCGGAGAGATTTAACAGCGCGTAGATGCGGACGCGACTTGTCTCGACAATATAGCGACGAAAGCCGGGGAAGGTGTACGCCCCGGCGCTGCCGACATCAAGCCACGTTGTGACACCGGTGCGTGCCGCGACAGGGTCAGCCTCGATGCCCAATATGTGACCCCCAGTAGACATGGGTATGGAGGTCGATGAGACCGGGGTGACGATCTGCCCCCGTGCGTCGATGACGCGTTCGGCCTGGACACCCTGCAAGGAAGGAGCAACGGCCGCGACCATGCCGTCCTTGATCGCTACATCAAATCGCCCCACCCGCCCAGCGCCCGGGTCAATGAACTGCCACCGAGAATTACGGTGTCATAACGTTCAGTTGAGAAGTCTGGAGCCCTTTCCGACATCGTATGCTCCAATCTCGTGTTATCGTGGTCATCCTAAAGCGGCGACCTTTGAGTCAATATCGCGGTCTCGTGCGACAGTAGCACGCACCCTCGTCCATGCGCAACTGCATATGCCGGTTCCATGCCAGATTCAAGGAACAGAAGTCCTCTTCACGTTTTGAGCAACTGGGCGAATTCTTCGACGCTCTGTGGGAAATGGCCGAGTGGAATGACTGGCAAGCGGCCCGGCCCAGCTCGACTGCATGAGTGCTGCGTGCCACCAACAACAATCCATCGAGGGGCGTACTCTCGGCGATAGACGATCGAGACGCTCGATCGTCTTCAGGAGCGCAGGGAGATGCTCGGGGTAGACGGCTGCCAGGACGACGAGGGGAGCATGCCAGCGGCGTACGCGTCGACAATATCGTCGATTGGGGTATTAGCGCCAAGATAGTGGACAGCATAGCCGAACGATTCAAGCAGGCAAGCGGCATATAAAGGCCAAGCTCGTGAAGTTCACCTTCACGCAGGCCGCCACCACCGGCTCGCGTGTGATGGTCGGCCGCGGTGTTTGGCTGGTGAGCATCGTTACCAGTTCGCGAATTGCTGCACTCACCTCGTGCTCTTGGCCAATGGTGATCTCGCCTCGTGCCCAGCGCTCACCGAGTTCACGCAGGGCTGGAGCAAAGACGTATTCAAAGAGCACTGGCAAAGTCATCCCGCTTTCGACAGCATCGTGCATCAACTGTTCGGCTTCGGCTGTGCGTGCCTGCAGCAGTAGCTCAAGCAACTGCGCTGCGAGCTTTGTGGGATCGTGCTGCGCATCCGCTCGAGGCGTTCGCGAATCTCGGCAAGCGAGAGGCGAGCGCGCTGCCACCGCTTGATCTGGCGAATCCGCTCGATGTCCTGCAGTGAGTAGAGTCCGATGTCCTCCGGCGTGCGTTCGGGTGCCAGTAGCCCGATTCGCTCCAAGAACCGAAGGCTCGACATCGTAAGCTCAGGGAATTCTGGCTGCAGTACTTTCACCACTTCCCCGATCGTCAACCGTGTCAGGGAAGAGGATGGTGATCCGCTCTGTCCCGTCCAGTAGCGTGTTCATTGGTCATCCAACACCCTCTCCTGCTCGCCCAGACCATGATCCTGTGCCGGCTTGACACCGTCGAGAGGATAGCGTAGACTGAAGTTGAACTTCAAGTATAAGTTTACCTTCGCTGCGGCGAGGGTGCGAGTGAAAGGACAACGCGACAATGGAGACCCTGACCGAGCAACTCCCCCGCAGCACGACGCTCTACACAGCGGCATTTGCCTCAGTTGCCTTGTCGATCCTTGTGTGGCTGTTACGCCGCGGTGATGACCGAGCTTCTGCCGAGCGCTTTGGCATCTTCGTTGGGCTGTGGGCTCCAACCTTGCTCATCCTCGGCAAAATCGCTGAAGACCGAGAGCGCACCCGGCTCTGAGACACCCTCATCGGAGTACGCGTCGCGTTGCGCAGGAGTGGAGAGCGACCATGCAACGACACATCACGCGAATATCATCACCAGCTGGAATCGTCTTGCCGGTCTGTGTTCTGCCGTTCCAGGAGTCAAGATTCCGCCTACTCCTGCGCAGAATGATCCGGATTGTTCGCGCTCGCTTGCTCGGCGTGCCGTTGCTGCGTCCGAGTGTTGATCACGACCTCACGCCATCAGGTGCTGTGCAGCGCAACCTCGTCTGGTTCACGGCCAGCACAACACGACGAGTGCGCGGCCGTGTCGGTCAGTGGCATCCATGTCCTTCGACTGCCTACGCCGCGGCACGGCGAGCACGTCGCCTCCCGCGTCCTTCAGCGCAGGACTGGCCGCATGCCGCGTAGGTATGACCATCCTCACGGCGATCGCGGCGTTTGTTGGTTGCTGTAGCATATCCCGTTCCTGCCCCCCCCACCCCACCGGCGCTGCCTCATCCACATCGAGGCAGCGCCGGCCATTTTCTCTATACTGCATGGTGATAGGGAGGCGAATGATGACGCTTGAGAACCAGCAGGTCCTCGCTGAACAAATTCGTGCCAACCTTACCCATGTGCGCCCAGCACACTGTCGCACGTGCGAGCGAATGCGCTGGCGCACATGGGTAAGGTTGGCACGAATTTGTTCAGCGAGGACCTGCTGGTTCTCAAGCGTCATCATTCGCCTCCCTATCACCATGCAGTATAGAGAAAATGGCCGGCGCTGCCTCGATGTGGATGAGGCAGCGCCGGTGGGGTGGGGAGGGCAGGAACGGGATATGCTACAGCAACCAACAAACGCCGCGATCGCCGTGAGGATGGTCATACCTACGCGGCATGCGGCCAGTCCTGCGCTGAAGGACGCGGGAGGCGACGTGCTCGCCGTGCCGCGGCGTAGGCAGTCGAAGGACATGGATGCCACTGACCGACACGGCCGCGCACTCGTCGTGTTGTGCTGGCCGTGAACCAGACGAGGTTGCGCTGCACAGCACCTGATGGCGTGAGGTCGTGATCAACACTCGGACGCAGCAACGGCACGCCGAGCAAGCGAGCGCGAACAATCCGGATCATTCTGCGCAGGAGTAGGCGGAATCTTGACTCCTGGAACGGCAGAACACAGACCGGCAAGACGATTCCAGCTGGTGATGATATTCGCGTGATGTGTCGTTGCATGGTCGCTCTCCACTCCTGCGCAACGCGACGCGTACTCCGATGAGGGTGTCTCAGAGCCGGGTGCGCTCTCGGTCTTCAGCGATTTTGCCGAGGATGAGCAAGGTTGGAGCCCACAGCCCAACGAAGATGCCAAAGCGCTCGGCAGAAGCTCGGTCATCACCGCGGCGTAACAGCCACACAAGGATCGACAAGGCAACTGAGGCAAATGCCGCTGTGTAGAGCGTCGTGCTGCGGGGGAGTTGCTCGGTCAGGGTCTCCATTGTCGCGTTGTCCTTTCACTCGCACCCTCGCCGCAGCGAAGGTAAACTTATACTTGAAGTTCAACTTCAGTCTACGCTATCCTCTCGACGGTGTCAAGCCGGCACAGGATCATGGTCTGGGCGAGCAGGAGAGGGTGTTGGATGACCAATGAACACGCTACTGGACGGGACGAGAGCGGATCACCATCCTCTTCCCTGACACGGTTGACGATCGGGGAAGTGGTGAAAGTACTGCAGCCAGAATTCCCTGAGCTTACGATGTCGAGCCTTCGGTTCTTGGAGCGAATCGGGCTACTGGCACCCGAACGCACGCCGGGAGGACATCGACTCTACTCACTGCAGGACATCGAGCGGATTCGCCAGATCAAGCGGTGGCAGCGCGCTCGCCTCTCGCTTGCCGAGATTCGCGAACGCCTCGAGCGGATGGCGCAGCACGATCCCACAAAGCTCGCAGCGCAGTTGCTTGAGCTACTGCTGCAGGCACGCACAGCCGAAGCCGAACAGTTGATGCACGATGCTGTCGAAAGCGGGATGACTTTGCCAGTGCTCTTTGAATACGTCTTTGCTCCAGCCCTGCGTGAACTCGGTGAGCGCTGGGCACGAGGCGAGATCACCATTGGCCAAGAGCACGAGGTGAGTGCAGCAATTCGCGAACTGGTAACGATGCTCACCAGCCAAACACCGCGGCCGACCATCACACGCGAGCCGGTGGTGGCGGCCTGCGTTGAAGGTGAACTTCACGAGCTTGGCCTTTATATGGCCGCTTGCCTGCTTGAATCGTTCGGCTATGCTGTCCACTATCTTGGCGCTAATACCCCAATCGACGATATTGTCGACGCGGTACGCCGCTGGCATGCTCCCCTCGTCGTCCTGGCAGCCGTCTACCCCGAGCATCTCCCTGCGCTCCTGAAGACGATCGAGCGTCTCGATCGTCTATCGCCGAGAGTACGCCCTCGATGGATTGTTGTTGGTGGGCACGCAGCACTCATGCAGTCGAGCTGGCCGGGCCGCTTGCCAGTCATTCCACTCGGCCATTTCCCACAGAGCGTCGAAGAATTCGCCCAGTTGCTCAAAACGTGAAGAGGACTTCTGTTCCTTGAATCTGGCATGGAACCGGCATATGCAGTTGCGCATGGACGAGGTGCGTGCTACTGTCGCACGAGGACCGGCGATATTGACTCAAAGGTCGCCGCTTTAGGATGACCACGATAACACGAGATTGGAGCATACGATGTCGGAAAGGGCTCCAGACTTCTCAACTGAACGTTATGACACCGTAATTCTCGGTGGGCAGTTCATTGACCCGGGCGCTGGGCGGGTGGGGCGATTTGATGTAGCGATCAAGGACGGCATGGTCGCGGCCGTTGCTCCTTCCTTGCAGGGTGTCCAGGCCGAACGCGTCATCGACGCACGGGGGCAGATCGTCACCCGGGTCTCATCGACCTCCATACCCATGTCTACTGGGGGGTCACATATTGGGGCATCGAGGCTGACCCTGTCGCGGCACGCACGGTGTCACAACGTGGCTTGATGTCGGCAGCGCCGGGGCGTACACCTTCCCCGGCTTTCGTCGCCTATATTGTCGAGACAAGTCGCGTCCGCATCTACGCGCTGTTAAATCTCTCCGCAATCGGCCCTGGTCGCACCAACCTGGGAATTTGCCAACCTCGACTACTGCGACCTCGACCTCGCCGCCCAGATGATTGAGCAGAAATCGTGATCTCATCCTCGGTATCAAAGCGCGGATCGATCGCAATACCACGCGCGGCGTCGGTACCCGTCCGCTTGAACTCGCACGGCACCTAGCCGACCAGCTCAACCTGCCACTCATGGTCCATATCGGTCAGGGGCCACCAGAGATCGACGAGGTCGCGGCCTTGCTGCGACCTGGTGATATCCTCACCCACTGCTTCACTGGCGGCTCAATGCGCATCCTTCGTCCGGATGGCACGCTGCACCCGCAGGTTCGCGAATTGCATGAGCGCGGGCTTGTGCTGGATATAGGCCACGGAGCGGGATCGTTTAGCTTTGCCGTTGCTGAAGCACTGCTGCGACAAGGTGTGCTGCCAGACGTGATTAGCAGCGATATCCATCAACTCGCAATCCAAGGGCCAATGTTTGATCTCCCGACAACCCTGTCGAAGTTCTTGGCCCTCGGGATGAGCCTCCCTGAGGTGATCGAGCGAGCAACCGTTGCTCCCGCTCGGATTATTGGGCGCCCTGAACTCGGCACCCTGGCAGTCGGCACTCCCGCTGACCTTGCGCTCTTCGAACTCGTCGACGGCGACTTCACGTTCTACGATGTCGAGATGCAGGCCAGAAAAGGCGACAAGCTGCTTGTAAACACGCTGACATTGAAGGATGGTCAGCCTCTACCACGAGTCCCAGAGTCAGCGCTTCAACCATGGGCAGTGCTTGCCGAGCACCAACGGCCAATAACGGAAATCGGCCATCCATTCCGCCAGCGAGCCCGACATCGCAGCACGAAGAGTTAGCCGAAGGGTTTGCCGAAGAGCGTTGCGACCTCTTGTGGCTCAATCGGATGGAAGGCAAGGTCAAGCGCAAGCCAGAGCGTCTTTGAGAAAGGATGAAACGCCAGCGGGAACGTCGCATTCATTGCGACGCCGGTGATGAGGAG